>NZ_JBPPWJ010000016.1:0-51073 GCF_053547255.1 Rothia sp. 11273D007AR
TCGCTATGTGACTAGGTGTTTTGTCGCTTGGCGGGTTTCCCCTGTGCCGTGGCGACTCGTAATACTCTACGCAGGTTCAAAACACTTCGCAAGTCGAAAATGACCCCAAAAACCACCCACGGGCGTCCATGCACCCCTTTTTGACCCCAAAAACCACCTTAGTCGAGAATATTTCACCTAGTCATAGGCGGTCAGTGAGGCAGGTCTATGGCTCACATCTATGACCTACTACACCTAAAATTCTTTGAAAAACCTTCAAAACTCCCCCAAATCGCCCTCCCTGACCCCTTTTCAAGGAATATTGCACCCATCTCTGCCCGTTATGCCAGGCGTACACAACCCCTATATAGAGAAGGACATTCACCATGCCAGCCCTATCCCTGCTCGACTTTGCCCTGATTTTCCCGGGTGAACGCCCCGCAGACAGCTTCAAACGCTCTGTAGCGCTAGCCCAGCACGCAGAGAAGCTCGGCTACGAACGCATCTGGTACGCAGAACACCACAACATGCAGCGCATTGCCTCAGCAGCCCCGGCAGTGCTTATTGCCCACGTTGGTGCACAGACCTCAACCATTCGACTGGGAGCTGGCGGCGTCATGCTGCCCAACCACTCCCCTCTCACCGTGGCAGAACAATTCGGCACCCTGGCCGAAATGTACCCCGACCGCATCGACCTGGGGCTGGGCCGGGCGCCCGGCACCGACATGCGCACCCTCGCCGCCCTACGCCGGGACCCGCAGGACGCAGAGAACTTCCCCCAGGACGTCCAGGAACTCGCAGGCTATCTGAGCGGGGACACCCGTGTGCCCGGCGTCCACGCCACCCCGGGGGCAGGGACCAAGGTGCCCCTCTACATCCTGGGCTCCTCCCTCTTCGGCGCTTCCCTCGCTGGCGCCCTGGGCCTGCCCTATGCCTTTGCCTCCCACTTCGCCCCCACTCACCTGGAACAGGCCATAGCGGTCTACCGCGAGCGCTTCACCCCCTCAGAGCAACTAGAGCAGCCCTACGTGATCGCTGCGGCTAACGTGATTGCCGCCGATACAGAAGAGGACGCCCGCGCCCAGCAGGTGATTGCGCACCGGCAGCGGGTGAAGTCCATGATGCGCCTAGATGACCGCGACCTGAGCGACGACGAGCTGGATATGCTGGTCGCTTCACCCCAGGGCCAGCAAATCCTGGACATGCTGCGCTACACCGCGGTAGGCACCTCGGAGCAGGTAGGTGACTACCTCACCCGCTTCGCTGATTCGGTACAGGCCGACGAGCTAATGATTTCTAATCTCTCCCCCAGCACGGAACAGGCCCACCGCGGCCTTGAGGTGCTGGCGCAGGCCATGATTCAGAAGTAGAACAAAGAAAGGTGTAGCAGGCTCGCACTTGCTGCCGACCCTCTCGCTGGTTCGCTGACGCTCACAAGCGATTCACGCCCCGCCTGACGGCGGATTCCATTCGCTCTTGTGTGCTCGCGCGCTCGCACTCGCTCACTTCATCCGAGCCAGCAGCTTCGCTGCGAGCCTGCTACACCCTTAGTATGGGCAACTACCCCTCTAGGAAGGCCAAGACCGCGCGGACGCGGCGGTTGCCGGTATCGGCGGGCAGGTCAAGCTTGTCGAAGATATTGCCCACGTGCTTGGCAACAGTTGCCGGGGAGATAAAGAGTTCAGCTTCGATTTCTGCGTTGGATCGCCCCTGCGCCATGAGCCGCAGGATTTCTAGTTCGCGCGGGGAGAGCCTGGCCAGCTTACCCTCGGTGGGATGGGCTGCCGCATGGGCGGTGTAAGAGGCGGACGCTCCCCCGGCAGTACCTGCCCCGGGGGAGGAAGATGGGGTGGGGGCGTTCGCACCGGAAGTATCGGCAGCGGTGCCCGGCAGTGCCCCGCGTACCTGTCCGGCGGTCTGCCCGCTGCTTGAGGTGCCGCCGAGCAGGTGCTGGACGACGTCCGGGTCGATCACGGTGCCGCCTGCCACCACGGTGTCGAGGGCACGGGCGAATTCTTCGACGTCCCCCACCCGGTCTTTGAGCAGGTAGCCCAGCCCGGCCGCGGAGCGGGCGAAAAGCTCGCGGGCGTAGGCGGTGGTGATGTACTGGGAGAGCACCACGATTGGAAGCCCCGGGTAGGTTTCGCGCAGTTGCAGGGCAGCCTTCAGACCGTCGGACGTGTGGGTAGGTGGCATGCGCACATCGGTAATGACGGCATCGACCCCCTCCCCCGCCATAGCCGCCTCGACGGCGGTGAGCAGGGAGGGGGCGTCCTCGGCTTCTGCAAGCACGGAGTGCCCCAGCGCTCCTAGCACCATCGTCAGTCCCTGGCGGAGCAGGGCGGAATCTTCGGCGAGGATAATGCGCATGGGGCACCTTTCGTGACAACGTTTCACGTGAAACGCTACAGGGTTGTTGAGTCCTTGGGTAGGGGCAGGGCCAGGGTCAGGCGGGTGGGGCCACCGGCTGGGGAATCTACCTGCACCGTGCCACCCAGAGCGGCGGCGCGTTCTACCAGGCCGGCAAGGCCGGTACCGCGAGCGGGGTCAGCGCCGCCGATACCGTTGTCCTCTACCGTAACCACCAGGGACTCCCCCGCTACGAAGGTAGAGAGTGAGACAAACTGGGCCTGAGCGTGCTTGAGGGTATTGGTCAGAGCCTCATTGACGGTGTAGTAGGCGGTGCGCTCGATATCGCGGGGCAGGCGGGCGGGGGCGTCGTAGGTCAGGTGAACCGGCAGGACGCTGTGGCGTACCAGCTCTTCTAGGGCAGCCTTGAGGCCGTGGTCTTCCAGCACCGCCGGGTAGATACCGCGGACGGTGTCGCGCAGGGTCTGCTGGGCGTGGGAGAGCTGGGTGCGGGCCTCGGTGATGTGGTTGAGCAGGGCGGCGGCGCGGGCGTCCTGGGTATCAGTAACCAGGTTCTTGGCTTCCATCTCGGCCAGGCCAAGGCGCAGGTTGAGGTTGACCAGTTCCTGCTGGACGCCGTCGTGCAGGTTGCGCTCGATGCGGCGGCGCTCCCCTTCGAAGGCGTCAACGATGGTGGCGCGGGAGGCGGTCAGGCGGGCCAGTTCGCGTTCCTGTTCTTCGGGGCGGGAGGACAGGATCAGCTTGGAGAGGCTAGCGCCGGTGGCGGCCAGCAGGCCGTTGACGTAGGCAAAGATGATGAGCAGGACGGGGATAGCGGCCAGGAAGACCCACCAGTACTGGGGAGTAACTTCAAAGATTTGGCCGCTTGCGGGAAGAAGGCCCTGGTTGATGTAGTAGTTCATTTCCCCCTGGGAGTAGAGGGAAAGGTACTGCCAGTCGAGGTAGAGCCTGTTCCCTATACCCAGGTAGTAGGCTACTGCACTGGTGCCGACAAGGGCCATGACCTGCAGGCCGAGTACTGCGCCTGCCAGCCAGCCCCAGAGGGCGGTCAGTGCCAGGGAGCCGACCTCGCGCCAGGTGGCAATTTCTTTGAGGCGGAAGAGAGCTCCCTGCCAGAAGCTGGCGTTGGGGTAGTCGACGTGGCCGTTGGCGATCACCCCGTGGCCGGTCTTTGCCAGGCGCCAGCGCTCATAGACCGCGAACCCGATAGCAGCAAAGGGTAGAACCGCGATACCGATAATGGAGGCGGTCAGGCCGGTCACCAGGGAGGCAACAATGCCCTGGGCTACCAGCACGGCAAACGCGATCCAGGGGCCAGCAGTGAAAATATAGAAGGGGTTAGCCATACGGCGCCACAGGCTCTTGACGGGCTTGGGCTGGCCGGCGGGGTCAGTATCAAAGGACGCCGGTGCTTGGCTCCCTGCCGCGGGTGCGGCAGGTGCGGCGTCGTGCAGGGTGTAATCGGTGCTTGTCATGCTTCTATTCTTTCGCTCCAAACCCCCAAGCACAGTGGGGCAGTCTCTACTCTTACCTCACCTGCACCCCACCTGCCAGGTAGAGCTAGCTCTACCCCGGGCGTCCTCACCGCTTCTTCAACACCTTATCGGCACCCACCACTCCGCGCAGCAACTGCGGGTCAATCTGCACGCCCTCGCGCACAATCGACAGCTGGCCGGTAGCCTCCAGCACCACGCACTGCACCTGACTCAGCTGCGAAATACCCGCCTTACGCAGAGCCGCATACACCTCCGCCGGGGCCAGATGCGAGCGCTTCAAATGGCGCACCACAAACTTGCCGTGAGCCATAATCACCCGGGGCTTGTGGTTGATATGCCGGATGCCGGTCACCGACTGCACCGCACCAAAAATACTCTCCAGCAGCATGAGCGTGCCCAGCCCCACCATGCCAGACGCCAGCGTCGGCGGGTGCCCAATAATCACGCGGCCAGCCACCGCACCAAACATAATGATGATGACCGCATCAAAACCGTTCCAGCCGCTCAGCACTCGCACCCCAAAGATACGCACCAGCACCAAAAAGGTCAGGTAGATACCCAGGGCAGAGAGCATCACAATCGGAATACGCCAGGGCTCAATACCCAGATACTCAATCAGAGCAGGGCCCCACCCCTGCGGCGGCTCGAAGATACCCACCGGCCCTACCTATCAGAGAGAGCTGCGGTTAGCTCCTTGACCAGAGCCCCCAGCCGGAAACGCTCGGGTGCAAGAGAGGTAATGCCCACCTCTTCCAGTGGCTCAGCCGTCACCGGCCCCACAGCAGCAGCAATAGTTCCCGTTTTAAAAGCCTCAACCACTTGCGGCAGCACCCCACGAGCAGACGCCACCTCAAACAGGGCAGTCACCGCAGGAGCAGCAGTAAACGTCACCGCATCCAGCTCAGATTTCACCAGGGCATCAATCAGCTCATCCACCAGCTCAGGACGCTCAGGAGCCTCCCACCGGTGCGGCACCACAGCCGTCACCTGCGCCCCCGCAGCCACCAGACGCTCCTCCTGCGCCGCATCCGGCGACCCGTGCTGCTGCACCACCACATGCTTACCCGCAACACCGCGCTCCAACGCCAAATCCACCAAAGCCGACGTGCGCTCCTGCGCCGCCATACCGGCGTCCTCAAACCCCAAACCACGCACCGCACCCCGGCCCTTAGCGCCACGCACCAAAATCGTAGCCCCCGCAAGAGCCTGCCGCAGCTGCTCCTCAAGGCCGCGCTCGCGGGCGGAATCAAACCAGCCGTTCAGGCCGTAACCGGTAGTGACCAGCAGGATGTCGGGGTGGTTAGCAATGATGTGGTCGGTGGCCGCGTGCAGTTCGGTGTCATCTGCCACCGGCACAATGCGGACGGTGGGTGCCACCAGCACGCGCGCCCCCTGCCGCTCAAAGGCCGCAACCTGCTCTTGAATACGACGGGAGGCAGTCACGGCAATGGTCTTACCGGCCAGCAGGCCGGCATCGGGAGCGGCGGACGCGCGGGGTGAGGAAGCTGAGGAAGTCATAACACCAGGGTACCGCCGGGGTGGAAATGACAGAAGAATCCCTACTCCGAGGGACGGTTTTCTAAATACAAGTTCACAGAACTTATTTGGCGAAGATGTTCACCCAGCTCTGGGAAAAACATGAAAGCGAGCGTACCGATAGCCTGGTGCGCCTCCGTAACCTCTTGTAGCCTTCGGCCGGTAAATAAAGGCTCGTGGTGCGCTGCACGGTTACGCACACCATTCACAAGAGCAAGAGCCCGGTCTACTTTCTTTCGATCTGTTTTAGAAGGGAAGGCTTCATGCAGGTACGGCACCCACAAAGTTTTCTCTAACGCCGCCGATGTAAGGTGACGCCAGAACCCAAAAGATAACTCAGCAATAATTTGCCCAGGCAGGGGGTTCGGTAAGCGAGTACGTTTCGCCGCTTCATCAATACTCATACGGTTACGGGCATTCAAGTCTCTTTTCTGCCCATTCCGTACTCGTATCAAAGGCGCTCTTACAGGTGATACAGAATCTAGTAGCCAGTGATTTGAACCAGACCACGAGTCAGAAAGGACACGGTTGTAAGTATTGCGAAGAGCAACTTCGATATGGGCAACATCGTGCATTATTGCCCCTGCCAGCTGAGTATTCCACTCGTACAGACGCAGAGCTAAATCAAAATCTTCCTGGGCGGCGCTCTTATAGGTTTCCCATCTTTCTGCTGAAAGCCACTGCTCTACCCAATAAGTTTCCTGCATCCTAGGCATCACTCCTTTGTGATATGACAATGCCCCGGCGAGAATACTCCAAAACAAGTTTGAAGTAGCGCTCCACCGGGGCTTCTACGCTTCAGAATACCAGCCAATCATTCATTTATCTAGAGCCTCTTAGAGCCCTCGCGCACGCTCAGAGGGGCCATGCGGGCGCCGTGGCGGGCAATGAAGTCGGCAACCCAGGCGGGGTCGGTCTTGGAATACTCGCGCAGGGACCAGCCAATGGCCTTATTGATAAAGAACTCCTTAGAACCAAAGTTGAGGGTGATGACTTCTTCGAGCAGGGCGGTGTTTGTTTCGGCCTTGCGGGGGCGCTGGTGGTCAATAGCTACGCGGCGCACCCACAGGTTGGCGTCCTGTGCCCAATCGAGAATAAGGGCATCGTTGGGGTTGCGCCAGAGAATCTCGCCGACCATGGTGTCGAGGCGGTCAACGGTGTCCCACCAGCTTTTCTCTTCGATGAGATCGCGCAACCAGTCGATGTCTTCAGGTTCGAGGTAGCAGCGCAGGGCGTGTAGATAATCGAGCGCGGCGTACTGGAACTCCCGTTCCGGAGCCTGCCAGCAGGCCTCAACGAAGCTGCGGTCTATGCCCTGAGTCTTCGCTTCTACCCGGGCCTCTGCCAGCAGGGGTTTGATGAGTTCCCGGCGCTGCGGGGTTTTAATTCCCAGGAAGGGGAATTGATTACGCATGTAGGCGGCCATGGGGGCAGCATTGGCGGGATTGGACGCCGCAACCAGGGTTTCATGCAGGGTAGAGAAGTTCATGGGGCTCTTTCAGGTGATGAGTTATCGGGGTTTGCGAACGGGTCTTTTAGTCCACCCTACATAATTCAACAGGTGGGGATATTATTCTACACTTGATGAATTTCATCTACAGGTGGGGAATTTTGGGTAGACTGGGCGTATGGCAGCTCAGCACTCTACTACTTCCGGCTCCCCCCGCGGACGACGCAGCGGCGGCACCCGCTCACGCGACGATATTCTGCGGGCAGCTACTGCCCTCTTTGCTGAACACGGGTTCGAGGGTACTTCTGTTCGGGCTATCGCTGCGCAGGCCCAGGTTGACCCCGCCCTCATTCGGCATTTCTTTGGGTCAAAAGAATCGCTCTTTACAACCCTGCTCAACGAGGCGACGGAACTTTCAACCCGTCAGACCACAACACCCAGCAGCGGCGACCGAGCTACCGATCTTGTCGCGACCTACCTACACCTATGGGAATCACCCGAGACAGGACCGCTGCTTATAGGTCTAGTTCGTTCGGCTCTTGCATCAGCCACGGGGGCACCCGCCATCAAGGAAGCTCTAGCGCGGCACCTTACCCAAAGCTGTGCCGACCCGCTGAAGCCTAGCCTGGATGAGGCGTCCGCGGAGCTCCTAAGCGCCCACCTATTAGGGGTAGCGGTAGGCCGCTACCTTCTACAGCTCCCCCACCTTGCCGCGCTCAGCACCGATGAACTGGTTGAACGCACCGCACCTGCCGTTCGGAGCTATCTTGAGGGGAATTCTCTCTCCCGTAAGACCCGGCCCGCGCCGAAAAAGAAGAACCCCCAGGAGCAGCTGTCGCTGTTTGACGGCCTCTTCTAGCGAGAGGGTCGACTCCTGGGGGCTTATTTTTAGGCTGGGACTAGAAGGTCTCGGTGCCAGTGTAAGAGTCGTGCACCATGTTGGCAAAGCGCGAGTAGTGGCCCTGGAAGGCGACCGCGATAGTCTTGGTGGGGCCGTTACGGTGCTTAGCAACAATGACGTCCGCCTCGCCTGCGCGGGTTGATTCCTTCTCGTAGTAATCCTCGCGGTGCAAGAGAATGACCATATCAGCATCCTGTTCAATAGAGTTATGAACGGTGATGCCGTTGGCGATGAAGTTGTGGTTCCCTAGCACAGTGGCGTCGAAGACCTCTTCTTCCCCCTCGTACTCGATAGAAGTGACGGTGTCCCAGAAAAGGTCATTGACCGCAAGCATGTCGAGCTCAGCAGCATCAAGGACGCTGGCTACCTTTGCTAAACGAGAGCGAGAGGGTGCGCTTTTATAGTAGGCCGAACCACAATACTTTGAACCCATGGCAGCTTGGAATTCACGATGCGTCATTCCCTTCTCAGACAGGATTTTCTTAACATCGTCCCACACCTGTACCGGAGCAGTATCAACGTTGGTGTTAGAGCGAACGCCTTCAGCAGTAATTGCCGCAAGCAGTTTCTCGCAACTCTTAGCGCGTTCCCCGTAAACAGAGATTTCACGCAAGAAGCGGAGCTGTTCATCGCGTCCGGAGATATCGAGACTGTACCCCTGACGGTACTCGCCCTTAATGGTGGTACCGCGAACACGAGTGTTAATACCAAACCGCAGAAGCAGAAGAGACAGCTGGTCCAGCATGACACGAGAAGTTGAGGCGTAGTAGATACGTCCTGAACGCCCGTTCTTATTTACGGTAACAGAGCCGTCAGTTGCCCATAGATGTCTAATAAAGAGGGCAATCTGCTGTTTAGGCAGGGCAAAAACCTGATCTGGAATAAATTTTTCCCACGACCGCTTATCGAAAAGACCTAAATCATCGAGCCATGCAGCGAGCGGATTCCGCTTACCATGGGTTAACTTCTCCGGCGAGCGCAGTCGCAAAGAAGTACAACGCGCTGCTTCGTGAGTATCCCTGACGCTTTCAATTCCGAACTGCTTGTATGCAGATTCAGCAACTATAGAGAGGTTCTCTTCATCAATAGATGCATAACGAATTGGCTGTCGAGCTAAAGCAGATCCGTCACCAATCATGTGAGCCAGCAAAATGACCTGCTCGTCGCTCCAGTGCGTCCGGGCAGACGGCCCGTTAACATGGCGGGGTACGCCCAACCGATCGCCCACTGCAAGCTCACCCAGCCCCTTCCAACCTGTGTAGGTAAAAAAGGGGTGATTGGCGGTAGCGCGCAGGGTCTTACCCGATGCTAGCGTTAGACGATACACAGGTTTCACGCCCGTAGAAAAGACGTGGGTCAGGTGCCGCTCCACGAAACGCATGTCGTCCCCCAGGGACCATACCGGGACGTCCTGAGCGCCCTGCTCAAAAAGTTCACCCATCGTTGTTTCAGCTCCCGTATCAGAGCGAAGCACACGAGTATCGGCAGTCAGACAGCCCGACTCGCGAAGGTCCGATACCTGCGGCTTCTTATCGGTACGCTGCTCAGAGCCACGGTTCAGCTGTGAGAGGGCAATCAGAGGCACTTCGAGCTCCTTAGCCATCAGCTTGAGAGCACGCGAGAACTCCGAGACTTCCTGCTGGCGCGACTCAACCTTCTTACCCGAGCTCATCAGCTGCAGGTAGTCCAGAACAATCAGCTTGAGGTTATTCTTCTGCTTCAGGCGGCGGGCCTTAGCGCGAATCTCCATCAGGGTCATATTGGGTGAATCGTCGATAAAGAGCGGAGCGGAGTCCATCTTGCCCATGGCAGTAGCAATCTTGGCCCACTGATCATCGTCCAGCTTGCCCTTACGCAAATCAGACAGATTGATACCAGCCTCAGCCGACAGAATCTTCATAGCGATTTCGTTGCGGCCCATTTCCAGGGAGAAGAACACCGTGGTCATACCGTGCTTAATGGCAGCAGACCGGGCGATGTCTAGGGCAAACGTAGAATTATGGGTGGGTACAAAAGCGCGAGAAGCCAAGAAAAGATGCTGCTCGTTATCTACCTCAATACAGCGCACCGGCACAGAATCAACAGGCTCCACAGCAACAATGTAGCGAGAGCTTCGCTTAGCGGTCGGACGGGCATCGCGGTCACGGTGCATCTGATTCTTGCGAGACAGAGCAAAAACAGAATCAGAGGAAGAGAAGGTCAGCTTGTAGGCCGTCGACGTAGCCTCGCTACTGCCCTTGACCTTTTTCGTTGCCATACCCGTGCGGTACCCCAAAGAAAGCGCCAGCTCCTGGGTATCGTACGCCAGCTGGCGGTTCGTAACCGTGAACTGAATACACCCGGCATTTGTAACGGTGCCGTCGCTATCGAGCAGCCCTGCCAGCAAAGCTCGGCGCTGCGCTTCAGAGGCCCGCAGGTACTGCATAGGAATGTGCTTATTATTCAGAACGCCCAGAGTGCACAGGCTCTCAACATCTGGTGCCAGAGCAGTCGATTCATCACCTAACCAAATTCCCAGGGTGTAGGGGGCAACCAGCAGGTCAGCTTCGGGCAGCTGGAGCGGGCGGGCATTGGTAATAGAGTGGTTGGCTCGACGGTCAGCCGTCGCGCAGCGAACCGTCTCACGAATCTCAGCGGTGGTGCGCACCTGCGCGCCCACAGACATCCGCACACGCCCCCCGCCTGAACCCGCCAGAGCTGACGAGCGTGCCCGACGGGACGCGCGGGTTTCTGTGAGCCACTGGTGCTCGGCGTCCGCAATGATTTCGGTTCCGTCATCAAAAATGACCTTGAAGCAAGGACGCCCGGTCATCACGTCGGTAGCGTTCGTGACAGTCGTAGGGTGCCCGTCTGCGCCCAGAACGGTGTCGCCCACGCAGATATCGCCCATGGTGGTCCAGCCTGTGGGGGTAGGGATAGGGGTGTCAAGGGCAAGCGCTTTACCCATCGCCGGACGCGCGGCGATCACAATCATCTGCCCAGCCTGCAGGCCGGCGGTGAGCTCGTCAAACTCGATGAAGCCGGTGGGCACGCCGTGGATGCCGCCGTCGCGGGAGCCGTTGGCCTCAATCTCTTCGACCGTGCTATTCATGGCCTCAGAGAGGGGGACGTAGTCTTCCTTGGTGTTGTTGGCAGAGACGCCGTAAATCTCGGCCTGAGCGGCGTTGACCAAGGCCTCGGCCTCGCCGTCGCCGGAGTAGCCCAGCTGAACAATCTTGGTGCCTGCCTCAACCAGACGGCGGAGCATGGCGCGCTCGGCCACAATTTCGGCGTAAAAACCGGCGTTAGCGGCGGTGGGGACGCCCGCAATCAGGGAATGCAGGTAGGCTGCGCCGCCCACGCGGTTCAGTTCACCGCGCTTGGTCAGCTCGTCGGCTACGGTGATGGCGTCCGCCGGCTCGCCGTGCCCGTAGAGGTGGATGATGGCCTCATAGATCATCTCGTGGGCGGGCTTGTAGAAGTCAGCGCCGCCGCCGATGACCTCAACGACGTCGGCGATGGCGTCCTTGGAGAGCATCATACCGCCCAGTACCGACTGCTCGGCGGTGTCGTCGTGCGGCGGTGTGCGGACGAACTCAGACTGGCTCTCAGACAAGGCGGCCCCCTCGGTGGTGAAGAATATGATGAGCTTCTATCATCTCACCTGCGAGCGCCCGGAGACCACCGCTTCGCTGTGAGACTAGATGCTGGTGAGGTAGTAGTAGACGGCAAAGAGGGCATAGAGCAGTACCAGGGTGGGGGCAGTGACTGCTGCGATAAGGCGGGGTATGGAGGGGGCGCGGCGTAGGGCTGCGAGGAGGCAGAAGTAGCCGGGGGCTAGGGCCACGATAGCAAGAAGGATATTGGCGCCGAAAGGGTCGTAGCTGAGTTCTACCCAGTCTTTGGCGACGGGCACTCCTAGGAGGCCGAGGGGAACAGCGAGCAGGTGCGCTACGGGGGCCAGGATGAGGACGACGCCGATAGCCGTCAGAACGGTAGCCGACTTAGCATTGCGGGGGTTGGCGATGTGAAAACCGGCGATGTGGGGTTGGGTGATGTCTGACATGGGATTCTCCTAGGGGTGCAGGGCTGAGCCTTGTAAGAGAAGAGCCCCTACCCAGGCGATGAGCAAGAGAAGGACAACCAGTGCGATGGGGAGCCAGAGCCCCCAGTGGAGTGCCGTCTTGGCCTGACCCCGGTAGATAGCAACCAGGCCAAGAATCAGCCCGAGGTTGTAGAGGGCAATTCCTATAAAGCCTGTGAGGGGGATGAGGATAAAAACAAGGGCCAGGTCAGGTTGGTAAAAGCCTAACGATGCAAACCAGGCAATGAGCGTGAAAGTCGCTAGGCTGAACCCGCCCCAGGTCAGCCAGCAGGCGGCCTTTCCCAGTGGGGAGCTGGTTGGGGTGAAGGTAGCTGTCATGGGTGCCTCCTTGATGTCACAACTGCATTGGTGTGATGGGCTTAACTTTATCTCGGTAGCATGGGTTCTAGCTAGAGTACTTATGTACTAGAGATTGAGCTGGCCAGTGCCAAGAGGGGCTGGTCGTAGCCAGAGAAAGGACGCCGGTGGGCAGCACAAAGAGCAAGGGCAAGGACGCCAAGGAGCAGCTCAAGGGCCTCAAGGCCGAGGTGAAGTACCTCAAGAAGGGGCAGAAGCAGCTGCTCAAGCGGGTGGAGAAGCTGGAAAAGGCGCTCGCCGCCGGGCAGGGGTCGGCGCTCGCGACCTCCCCTGTGCAGAACCCAACCCGCGCCTCAGATGCCGGGGGCAGCCGGGGCGGGGCGGGGGCGTCCTACCCGCAGCCGATGAAGTCGGGCAAGTACCGGGGCGGCTACTCCCACTACCGGGTGACCGAGGTGGGGCAGCTGACGCCCACCGTTATGCGGGTGGTTGCTGAGCCTGCTGACGGCAAGCGGGTTGAGGCCCAGGGGCTGGTGGGTGAGTACATCTACCTGGTGACCGGCAAGAAGGGGGAGGTGCTGCCCGCGCCGACCTTCGAGAAGGGCAAGGCGCGCTGGAGCCAGCCGACCACCACCGCCAAGTACACGGTCAGAAACTTTGACGAGCACACCGGGGCCCTGGAAATTAACATCATGCTGCACGAACACGGGGCTGGGACGACCTGGGCCCGCACCGTTGCCGTGGGCGATAGCGCGCATTTTCTGGGGGCGAAGTCGGGCTATTCCATCAGCGACGACTACGACTTCTACCTGCTGGCCGGTGACGAGAGTGGCCTGCCCGGTATGGCCCGCTGGATTGAGAGTCTGCCCGCGAGCGCCCGGGGCGCGGCCTTTATTGAGGTGCCCGGGGAGGCCTCGCAGCAGGTGATTGCTGCTCCTGAGCATTTTGAGGTGGTCTGGGTGGATTCCACCCGGCGCGGGGCGCTGGCTGAGGCCGTGATGGCTTACCCTCTGCCGGAGGGGTCGGTGTGTACCTGGTTGGCGGGTGAGTCCGGGTCTATTCACCCCCTGCGTATCTGGGCGCGGCGGGAGCTGGGCGTGCCCAAGGGCCACGGCTATGCCAAGGGGTATTGGAAGAAGAAGTAGCCTCCCGCCACGGCAGGGGGGGAAGGGTCTAGCGCAGGTGGATGCTGGCGATGCTGGCCGCTAGTTCGTGGAGGTAAGGACGCGGGTTGCCCAGGGATTCTTCCAGGGTGGCGGCGGTATCGCCCACCACCGAGTAGACGGCCGTGAAACCGGCCTCGCGGGCTTGGCCGGTGGAGAGTTCACTGATTCCACAGACGGCGATAACCGGCAGGTTGCGGGCGGAGGCTTCTGCCGCAACCCCTGCCGGACCCTTGCCCTGGAGGGTTTGCTCGTCGAATTTTCCTTCGCCGGTGATCACAAGATCAGCGCCTTCCAGGGCCCGGTGGAAGCCGGTGAGCTCAAAACAGACCTCAACGCCGGGGCGCATGGTGGCCCCGAGTACCGACAGGCAGGCAAAACCCAGGCCACCGGCAGCACCCGCCCCGGGGGCGGTAGCGAATGTTCCACGTGAAACATTGAGGGCCTCTTCTACCGCATCGGCTAGTTTTTGCAGGTTCTGGTCAAGCTGGGGAACCTGCTCTTTAGTAGCCCCCTTCTGGGGCCCGTAGACCGCAGCGGCACCCGAGGGGCCGCACAGCGGGTTGGTCACATCGCTAGCCATGATAATTTCTACCCCGGCCAGACGCTCATCAAGCCCGGTCAGATCAACTGAAGCCAGCTGCCCCAGCGCCCCGCCGCCGGGGGCAAGGTCGCGCCCTGCGGCGTCCTGAAGTGTCACACCGAGCGCCTGCATAAGCCCCGCTCCCCCGTCGGTGCTGGCCGACCCGCCCAGGCCGATAATGAGCGTCCGCGCACCCGCTCCCACCGCGTGCAGAATCAGCTCACCGGCACCAAAAGAGGTAGCCCGCCAGGTATCCAGCTGGTCTTCGCGCAGGCGGGCAATGCCGCCCGCTTCAGCGATTTCGAGGACGGCCGTGCATTCAGCCTGCGAGTAGGCGTAGCGGGCGGTCACCGGCTGACCAGCAAAGGGGCCCGTGACGGTGCAGGTGACTTCGCTGTAGCCGGCGGCCAGGGCGGCGTCTACGGTGCCGTCGCCGCCGTCCGCTATGGGGCAGGTGATGACCTCACACCCGACAGCCTCCTCTAGCCCGGCGGCGAGCGCCTCAGTGAGCTGGGCACCGGTGAGTGTGCCCTTGAACTTATCGACAGCGAGTAAAACCTTCATGGGTCTATTATGCGCCTCTCTCTAAGAGGTGACCTTCAGCCCCACAATACCTGCCACAATCATGAGCAGGAAGAGCACCTTAAGCAGGGAAACGGGCTCGGTGCCGGTCACCATGGCGTAGAGGACGGTGACGGTTGCACCGACGCCCACCCAAACGGCATAAGCGGTACCGGTGGGCAGCTCCCGCATGGCATAGGCCAGGCCCACCATGCTCAGCACCAGACCCCCGATAAAGACCAGGGTGGGCGTCAAGCGGGTCAGGCCCTCAGATCTACCCAGGGCCGTCGCCCACACAGCTTCAAAGAGGCCAGAAATAATCAAAATAAGCCAGTGCATAAGCAACCATTCTAGGTGCGCACTCGCACAGTTTAAAACGATGAGGCCGGGTCCCCCGACCCGGCCTCATCCATACACACACATTTACACATCGGGGCTAGACCCCATGCAAGAAACACACACTACTGCTTTCTTGAGATTCTCCAGGGCCACCCTGCGGGCGGCTGCTCTTTCGAACCTTGTACCTCTAGTATGGCGGAGCCTTCTTAAGCTCTTATATACCGTCCCTGTGTACAGCCTGGGAATGTGGAGCGGCAGTCTGTCTAGGGTTCTTAGCTCGTGTGCAGAGAGAACCGTGCACACACGCCAAGAAACCTAGACAGCGCCCCAGGCGCGGGTGAAGCCTCCACCCCTCAGCTAGTTCAGCCCACCCTTGCCATAGGACATCCTGCGGTGCAGGGCCTCTAGCGGGCCGGGCTTGCCCGCCGCTTCAAGGGCCACCGCTACGAGAACCGTCACCAGCCACCCGCCTGTGCCAACCAGCAGGAGTACCGAGGCACCGGCGTCCGCAAAGAGCCCCAGGGCAAAGCTGCCAAAGACAACCAAGAAAATTACCGACTGTAGCACATAGCCGGTCATAGACCGCTTGCCCAGGGCGATCAGGGGTCGAAGCGGGGCAGGGACGGGGGCGCCGGCGTCCACACGCTCCTGAACCCCGGCAAGTGCCAGCGCCAGCAGGGCAATAAAGCCCGGGCCACCCAGCACGCCCAGGGTCATGGTGAGAATGCCAAAAATGCCGGTATGCAGCACGCCCAGGGCCTCAAGCCCGGCGGGGATGCCGGTGCCCAGGGAAGCCACCAGGCCCGCCCCGGCCAGCCAGACCAGTACCCGGCGGTGACGCGCGGGCTCAGCCAGCACGCCCTCTCGCGCCAGCACAAACCCCAGCAGCATCAGAGGGAGCAGCATGAAAGCCTGCAGGGGTACACCGAGGAGGCTGCCCAGCAGCACAATCAGGCCGTTAAGCAGTACCGACCAGTAACTTGTGACCTGCAACAAATCACCACTGCCGCCGTTCAGTAGCTCCTGGAGCTGGCCAGAGCCCAGCACCGCCTGAAGCAGGAGCACCCCGGCCAGGGCCACCAGGTTGGTCACAGCAAAGAGCGTTCCAGCGACCCAGAGCAGGACCTTGGTGCGCACCGCAATCAGGCAGGCCATGAACAGGCCAATCAGGCCGTAGGCCAGCATGATGTCGCCCCAGAAGAGAAAGACCATGTGAACAGCACCGAAAATCGCCAGCATGCCGTAGCGGCGGGCGATGACCCCGCGGGCCTTCGGTAGGGGGTAGCCGCGCCGGTAGAGGCTGGCGGCGATTAGCCCCACCCCAAAGCCCAGCAGGGTCGAGAACATGGGGAAGCCGCGGGCATGCACAAAGGAGGTGGTGAACATGATGGTCAGTTTGTCCCAGAAATTACCATCGACGACCCGCCCGGTCATAGACGCCGGGCCGCCCGCAAAGAGCACCCAGGCTGTAGCTACGTTGGCTACCGCAATGCCCCAGAGCATGAGCCCGCGGGCAGCATCGGGCACCAGCATACGCGAGCGGGTGGATGACGCCTGGGCCTGTAAGGGCTGAGGCTGCGGAGCCAAGGCATGCGTGGACTGAGCCTGTGGTGGCTGTCGATGAGAAGGCTGGGTGGGGTGCTCCATTGCGACCTTTCGTGTGTGGGTACCTACTTCTACCCTAGAGAAAACGGAGCTAGAGCGCATCCGCCGGACGGGTGAAAAGAGACCCTCAGCAGTGAAAACAACTTAAACATCGATGGCGAGACCCCCATACTGGTCTCGCCATCGGTGAGTGAAAGCCGGGTTCAGCATTACCCGGTTTTCGAAGCACACACACATTCGCTTCTTGTAGCCTTTCGAGCTGTTATATCCATATAACCGCACTAGGCTTGAACTGGGTTTTGAGTTGCCTGGGAGCAAGCTGGGTATTTTTGCGGACGTCCGTGGGCGCTTCCCGGGTGCGGGCAGGCACCGGCCACCCCGGGGAGCTTCTAGGAGAAGTAGCCAATCAGGAAGAACCAGAGCACCGGGTTAGCCAGCACAGACACCACCAGAATCACGATGAACCAGGCCGTGTGCCGGGCAAAGCGCAGCAGCCCCACCAGGGCCAGCACAAAGGCCAGGGTAGCCGCTACGACAGAAACAGCCATAAACCCCAAGAAGGTGGCCAGAACCGTTGAGGGTGACCCCACGTTCACCACAAAAGCCAACACCAGCGTCAGCACCGCCAGGCCCTCGGTCACCGCAGCTGCAAGCAGCATCTGAGTGCTCTGTGGGCGGCGGGTACGGGTAGAAGAAGGTGTTGATTGTAAAGCCATACCCTCTAGCATGCCAGACTCCCCTGTGAAACCGCACCCGCTGGCCCACGCAAAGACGCCCCGCTCCCCCACCAAGGGGGAACGGGGCGTCCTGATGCTGCTAGAAGCCTAGCGAATAACCCTCAAGAGAATTACTCAGCTACAACGTCCAGCTCAACGTTAGCTACAACATCTTCGTGCAGACGCACGGAAACGGTGTAAACGCCGGTGCGCTTGATAGCGGAACCGAGGTTGATCGCACGCTTGTCGACGGAGCCTGCGCCTGAACCCTCGATGGCGTCAGCAACGTGCTCAGCCTTGACGGTGCCGAAGAGGCGGCCGTCAGCGCCAGCCTTGTGAGCAACAACAACGGGCTTTGATGCCAGAGCAGCTGCGGTTGCCTTTGCTTCTTCGAGGTTAGCCTTGGCGCGAGCAGCGCGGGCTGCGCGGATGGACTCAACCTGCTTTTCGCCACCTACAGTCCAGGTGACTGCGAAGCCGCGGGGCAGCAGGTAGTTACGTGCGTAGCCATCCTTGACGGTTACAACGTCGCCAGCGGCGCCGAGGCCGGTGACTTCCTGAGTAAGAATGATCTTAGCCATGTTCTTCTACTCTCCTATCGATTTAGCGGCCAGCGCCTGAGTAGGGCAGCAGTGCAACTTCGCGGGCGTTCTTGATTGCCTGAGCGATCTTGCGCTGTTCCTGAACGGTCACGCCGGTGACGCGACGTGCACGGATCTTGCCGCGGTCGGAGATGAACTTACGCAAAAGTGCGACGTCCTTGTAGTCGATTACGGTGACGTCAGCAGCCTTCAGGGGGTTCTGCTTGGGTTTGGGCTTGCGGATTTCAGCCTTAGCCATCGTGGTGCTCCTTTTTCTGGTGGGAGCCCGCGGGATAAACCGCGGGATGGATGAATATTTTGTCTTGGTTCAAAGAAGGACGCCCGGCGTCCCTTTCCTTCTGCCGTGCAGGCGGTGCCTGCGCGGGGTTTAGAAGGGGGGTTCGTCGTCTGCGCCGGAGCCCCAGTCGTAGTTGCCACCGGACTGCTGGCCCCAGGGGTCAGCAGCAGGTGCCTGCTGGGCCGGTGCGGCCTGGGGGGCTGCTGCCGGTGCGGCAGGGGCAGCATTGAAGTTGCCCTGCTGTGCGCCACCGGTGTTACCACCGTAGCCGCCCTGGTTGCCGTACCCTGCGCCACCACCGTAACCACCCTGGTTACCGGCGTTGAAGCCGCCACCCTGCTGGTTACCGTAACCGCCACCGAAGCCCTGGTCGCCACCGAAGTTGCCACCTGAGCGCTGGTTGCGGGATACGTTAGCGGAGGCGAAGCGGAGTGAGGGACCGATTTCCTCGATCTCTAGCTCCATGCTGGTGCGGCGTTCGCCTTCTTTGGTTTCATACGAGCGAGACTTCAGACGGCCCTGCGCGATGACGCGCATGCCCTTCTTGAGGGTCTCGGCGACGTTCTCAGCAGCTTCACGCCAAACGCTGGCGCGGAGAAAGAGGGTTTCGCCTTCTTTCCATTCGCCCGATGCGCGGTCGAAGTTGCGGGGAGTCGAAGCGATTGTGAAGTTAGCTACCGCTGCCCCGTTGGGGGTGAAGCGAAGCTCAGGATCGCCGGTCAGGTTACCGATGACGGTAATGACGGTATCGCCAGCCATGTGATGCCTCCAGTCGTAATAAGAGTAAGTATTTGAAGTTTTGCACGGGGGTCTGACATTTTAGTGAACAGGGCCCCGTCTCAAACATTTACTTGGAGGAGATCTGCTGATCTTCCGGGCGGATGATCTTGGTGCGCATGACGGATTCGTTCAGGTTCAGAACGCGGTCCAGTTCAGCAGCAGTCTCGGGGGTTGAGGTGAAGTTAACGACGGCGTAGATGCCTTCGGACTTCTTCTGGATTTCGTAAGCGAGCTTACGGCGGCCCCAGATGTCCATGTTGTCAACGGTGCCGTTGTCCTTGGTGACAACTTCGAGGAACTTGGTGAGGGTGGGCTCTACGGCCTTGTCCTCTACCTCGGGGTTGAGGATAACCATCAGTTCGTATGCACGCATGATTAAACCCCTCCTTTGGGCTAAGCGGCTATGGGATTTCCATAGCAGGAGATTACGTACGGTCTGGCCGGTCTCAGGTGTTGGCCGAGTGCCAGCACAGACTTGACCAACTTTACCGCAGGACGCCCGGTTTGGGCAGGGGTGGCGCGGTTAAAGCGGTGTTGTTCACAGCACCATTAGTAGATGCGGCGGTTAGCGAGGGCGTTGAGGTAGCCGACGCGTACGGGGATGGTGAAGAGGTCCCAGATCATAACGATGACCAGGGGGATGTAGAAGATCCAGCCGATGAAGGGCACAGCCGCGGTGATACCGCCCGCGATGAGGTTACCCACGATGTAGAAGATGCCCATGATGGGCTGGCGCAGGTAGAACTTGTGGGCCCCGAGCCACCAGAGGAAGAAGAAGAGCAGGTAGGCCACCAGGGTGGACTTGGCCTGCACGATGTAGACCGGCTGGCCCTGCGCAAAGGAGCGGGCGCGACCGGGATTGTTAATGTAGGTGGGCTGGTAATGCTGGGGCTGTTCGGGCATGGTCTCCTGCCTTTAGAAGGTGGGCCTAGAGTGAGGCCACAAATTTTTGGAGGGTGGATTTGGAGGCTTCTTCCTCCACGATGGCTTGGCGTAGCTGGGCTTCGCTTTCTTCACTGCCACCAAGGCCCACGCTAATACTTGCTTGGGCTCCATCTGAGACTACCTCAGCGTTGATGTAAAAGGGGATGATTTCTCGTTGGGCTTTACCATCAGCGAGGTAGGTAACCTCGAAGGTCGCCTGGCGGTAGCGTGAGGCCCTCCAGACGCGGGGGTCAGTGCGGTCTGGCACCAGATAGAAGGCAGGGCGGTCGGTGAGTTCCCAGGAGACATCGCTGATAGTAGCTGTGGAGTCCTCCCCGTGGAGGATCGAGGCGGGGCAGCCCGGGGCATCCAACCGTCGAGCGCTTTCGCAACGCTCTAGCCAGGAGGTGATGAGGTTGTTGGTTTCATTCCACATGCGTGGGGACGGGCGCACGTCGAGGGTGAGCTCCTGAGTACTTGTTCCGTCGCCCGGTAGAGGAGCGGTAACGGTATGGTCGGCATGCCTGAGGGTGTAGTAGGAGCTGCTGGGCAGGGTGAATTCGTAGGTGCCAGGCAGGATGGGGATAACCCACTGATACCCGGCCTCTGTTTCTGTACGGCGCGTAACGGGAAGGTCGAGGGACTGGCCGTTGACCTGCACCCCGGCGAGCGCCACCGGCGCGGTGAGGGTGAGGTAGGACTGGGCGGGGGTGGCAAGTTGCCAGCTGTCATTGAAGGGCCCGGTGCGGGGCACCTGGGTGAGTGGCAGGGTGAGCTGGTGGTCTTGCCCGGCAACGGTGGCGAGGACGCTGGCTGTGACCTGCCCGGTGGCGTCCTTGCTGGTGCCGGTGATGGTGTAGTTTTCTACGCGCCCCTGGGCGGCGCGGTAGATGGAGTTGGTGAGGTAGGTGTAGGTGAAGTCGCTGTAGGCACCGCGGTCGATGCCGGCGATGTAGTCGCCGCGTTCGAGGGCGCTCATGTAGCGGTCCACGCTGTCTTCGGGGGTGTGGGTGAGGGAGAGGTAGTTGCCTACAGCGGCGACCAGTATGGCGAGCAGGGTGACAAAGAGGGTGGTGAGGGTAAGGCGGACGCGGACGGTGCGGGCGTCCTTGCGGGTTAGGACGCCGGCGGCGCGCCCGGAGAACTCCCCGACCTGGCCCGGGATTCGGCTTACTCGCTGGATGGAGGTGGTGAAGGTGTCGCGCACAGCCTCGGGACGGGCATGGGAGACGGCACGGGCCAGCCACTGTTCGCCGTCCTTTTTCTTGCGCTCAACCATGGCTCTATTGTAAAGCCAAACAATAAGGGTGGTGACTTCTTTCCCCTTGAGAAGAAGTCACCACCCATGCCAGTCAAGAACTAGCTAGTTTTAGCCGCGGGTATCGGTGAGAGTAAACCGCAGGTAGCCCAGCAGGGCGGGCACAGCGGCCCAGAGGGCAAACCAGGCGCCACCTTCCAGGTAGCCTAAGTCGGCATCTTCACTCAGGTTATAGGTCAAAATAACCCGGCCCAGACCTGACGGCAGGTAGTTGAAGGCATCCGCCACCCACTCAAACTGACCCATAAAAATACTGGCAATAATGGGCAGAATCAGAAGCAGGAAAACCACCAGCACAATACCGCCGGCGTTATTGCGGAAGAGGGCACCAAAGCCAAAGCCCATCCAGGACATAAACATGAAGTAAATACCTGCGGCGACCCAGTTCATCAGCAAACCGGAATTCATCTCCAGCGCCTCACGGATAGACTCATCCAGCACCGGGTAGCCAACCCAGAAAGCAATCGCAGCCAGGGCAAAGCCGATGACGAAAGCATAGAGGGAAATGACCAGGATTTTTGCCAGGTAGAGGGTGCTGCGACGAGGCACAACGGTCATAGAGGTATGAATAGACCGCGTGGCATATTCAGACCCGATGAAGACCGCAGCAATTGAAGCAATCAGCATATTTGCCATATCAATACCCGAAACACCCAGGGCATATGCCATATTGGCAATACTTTCAACACCGGCATTAGTGGACGCCATACCCTGCTCAGCCTGGGCCATGAGCTCCGGGCTGTCCATCATAGAGTTCAGCACCTGGGAATAGAGGGGGGCCATACCCACCATCACCACAGCCAACACCAGGGTCATCACCCAGTTAGTGGTCAGGGTACGGAACTTCAGGGCCTCAGACCGCATAACCCCCAGGAAAGAGAGCTTGCGCCCAGCGAACTGGGAGGCTGACGCAGGAGCAGAAAGGGTAGCAGTCATGATTAGTTCTCCTTAGCGTCGGTTGAAGTCTGGGTCCAGGGGGCTGCAGGGCCACTTGCAGGGCCTGCGAGCGCCGGGGTGGCGCCGTCCTGGCCGGTGGAGGGGGTGAACTCGGCTGAGTGGTATTCGACCTCGTCGCGGGTCATGTTCATGTAGACCTGTTCAAGGGTGGACTTTTGGGGGGTCAGCTCGTGGAGCAGGACGTCAGTGCGGGCAGCCAGCTGGGCCAGGGCGCGGGCGTCAGCCTGCTCAACCATGAGGCCGTCGGTGTCGACGGGGGTGAAGCTGTAGCCTGCCCCGGTGAGGGTCGCTGCGAAGGCGTCGCGGGCGTCGGTGCGGACCAGGACCTTATTGGAGTCGCCGATGGCGAGGAACTCTTCCATGGAGCAGTTAGCCAGGACCCGGCCGCGTCCGATGACGATGAGGTCGTCGGCGGTTTGGGCCATTTCGCTCATGAGGTGGGAGGAGATGAGGACGGCGCGGCCCTCTGAGGCCAGGTGGCGGGCCAGGTTGCGGACCCAGATGACGCCTTCGGGGTCGAGGCCGTTGACGGGTTCGTCCAGGATGATGTTTTGGGGGTCGCCGAGCAGGGCGGCGGCGATACCCATGCGCTGGCCCATGCCGAGGGAGAAGCCCTTGACTTTTTTCTTGGAGACGGCAGCCAGGCCGGTCATCTCGATGACTTCGTCGACGCGTTTCTTGGGGATTCCGTGGGTGAGGGCCAGGGAGCGCAGGTGGGCTACTCCGGAGCGTCCGGGGTGCATGGCCTTGGCGTCGAGCAGGGCACCGACGGAGGTCAGGGGGCTTTTGAGGGAGCGGTAGGGTTGGCCGTCGACGAGGGCCTTGCCTGAGGTGGGGTTTTCGAGTCCCACGAGCATTCGCATGGTGGTGGACTTGCCTGCCCCGTTGGGGCCGAGGAAGCCGGTGACTTTGCCGTTGGGCACGGTAAAACTGATGTTGTTGACGGCGGTTTTAGGGCCGTATTTCTTGGTGAGGTTTTTGACCTCGAGCATGGGTCTCCCCTTGATATGTGTGACTGTTTCACTTTTAACACTAGGGGGTCAGGCTAAAGAAAACATCAGTCTACGGGATGAGTTCTTCATACACCTTAGGAATGAAGCAGATATATGGACTACCGCAGGATCTCTACCAGTTCATCTATCAGGGCTCGTGTTTCAGACCAGTAGCCCTCACTGAGCCGCTGGCTCACGGCAGACTGACTTATCCCAAGTTTTTCAGCTATCTGCTTCTGAGACAACCCCTGACGAGCCATTTCTCCTGCCTGCTGGCGGGTTTCTTGCCGGTCTATTTCAAGACGGGCGAGCAGGCTCAGGGCTCTATCAACCAGCTGAGCTGACGCTACAGACCCAGCGAAGCAGCAGCGTCCTTTTGCTTTTTTAGCCCGCTCAACCGCCCTACGGGCGTACTCAAAAGCGGGCCCGGCCCCTGCCCGAGTTTCTGCAGGTAGCGGGGCATTTACCGGGCCTTCCCCTATGCCCACGTACCAGTGACCGGTACGCACCAGGGCAAGAGCGGTTACAAGCGCAGCAGCTGGGTCGTCGAACACCGCTTGGGCTTCGTCGCCTGCGGTGCGCTGGAATGGACGGACTGGGGCACCGCTACCCTCTAGCCCTTCGACAAGGGTAAAGAGGTCGGGGATTCGATCCTTATCACCGGATGAGCCCACCTGGTCAACAGTCAGAACAAACATAAGATAAGCATATAGCCTTATATATTTATATATAAGGCTATATGCTTATACTCAGGTTTCTGGCCTTACTTTTTGCTCCACTCCAACAGGCGGGCCGTTGCTTTTTCCTTGCCCAGGGCGCCTTCGTCCAGGCGCAGGTTGAGCAGGAACTTGTAGGCCTGTCCCACCTGCGGGCCGGGCTTGATACCCAGAATCGCCATGATTTCTTCGCCGTCCAAATCAGGGCGGATAGCGTCCAGTTCCTCCTGCTCGGCCAGCTCTGCGATGCGGCGCTCCAGGTCGTCGTAGGCGGACGCAATGCGGTTGGCCTTGCGCTTGTTGCGGGTGGTGACGTCCGCCCGGGTCAGCCGGTGCAGGCGCTCCAGCAGGTCCCCGGCATCGCGTACGTAGCGGCGCACCGCAGAGTCCGACCAGCCGGCGTCCCCGTAGCCGTAGAAGCGCATGTGAAGCTCTACCAGGCGGGCAACGGCCTTGATGGTGTCGTTATCGAAGCGCAGCTCGCGCATGCGCTTCTTGGTGAGCTTAGCCCCCACCACGTCGTGGTGCAGGAAGCTCACAGCCCCGTTGCTCTCGAACTTGCGGGTGGCGGGCTTGCCAATATCGTGCATGAGGGCGGCAAAGCGCAGGATGAAGTCGGGGCCGGGCACAGCGCCGTCTGCACCGGTTTCGAGGGCGGCAGCCTGTTCCATGACGGTCAGGGAGTGCTGGTAGACGTCCTTGTGGCGGTGGTGCTCGTCGGTCTCCAGCTTCAGGGCCGGGATTTCGGGTAGGACAAAGGACGCCAGTCCCGACTCCACAAGCAGGTCAACGCCGCGGCGGGGGGCGGTACCGCAGATGAGCTTGACCAGCTCATCGCGCACGCGCTCAGCCGAAATAATCTGAATACGGTCGGCCATATCGACCATGGCCTCAAAAACCTCGGGGGCCAGGTCAATATCCAGGCGGGATGCGAAGCGGGCGGCGCGCATCATGCGCAGCGGGTCGTCAGAAAAGGACGCCTGTGGGGTGCCGGGGGTACGAATAATGCCCTTCTGTAGGTCCTCCTGACCCCCAAAGGGGTCAACCAGTTCAAGGGAGGGCAGGCGCAGGGCCATAGAGTTGATGGTGAAGTCGCGGCGGAAGAGGTCTTCCTTCAAATCTGTACCGAAGGCAACAACCGGCTTACGGGAATCAGGGTCGTACTTTTCAGCACGGTAGGTGGTGATTTCAACCATCTCATTACCCTTGCGGATGCCGATGGTGCCGTACTCCTTGCCGATCTCCCAGGTAGCGTCGGCCCAGCCGTCCACCACAGCCAGGGTTTCATCGGGAGTGGCGTTGGTAGTGAAGTCCAAATCTACCGAGGTTTCCCCCAAAAACAGGTCACGGACGGGCCCGCCCACCAGGGCTAATTCAAAGCCCGCGCGGGCAAAGAGCTCGCCCGCTTCACGTGCTACCGGGTGGATGAGGGAGGTATCAAAAACATGCGCCATAACCCTTCAATCGTGCCAGCAAACCGCACAAGTTACCACTTACACCCTCAACTTTTAAAACATAGCCCCGATATATCGGTTAAGGTAGAGACATGACTTTTCCTATTCCCCGGGCACCGAAGAGGCGGGCTTTCACGCCCGTTGCTGCCATGCCCACGGTTGAGGAGGTCTCTGCAGGCGGCGTCATCGTCAACTTTGACGACCGCAACCTGCCCGTTGCTATCATCGCCCGCATCAACCGCGGCGGGCGCCTGGAATGGTGCCTACCCAAGGGCCATCCCGAGGGGGACGAGTCCAAGGCGGCAGCTGCGGCCCGTGAAATTGAAGAAGAAACCGGTATTTCTGGCGACGTGATTACTTCGCTGGGATCCATCGACTACTGGTTCAATGTGTCCGGGCACCGCGTGCATAAGACGGTTCACCACTTCTTGTTCTCTGCAACCGGTGGCGAGCTAACCACCGAGAACGACCCCGACCATGAGGCGGTTGATGTCGCCTGGGTCAACATCGATGATTTGGGGCGTAAACTCTCCTTCCCCAATGAGCGGCGCATCGCTGAGATTGCCCGTGAGTACATCATTCACCAGCTCTCCTAGCTGACTGAGTAGATAAGGATTCCCGTGGCACGTTCCGGTGCTTTATCCAGCGCAATTATGGCCGCTGGTACGCTCGTTTCGAGGGTTCTGGGCTTCGTCAAAACCTTCCTGATTACTGTTGCTCTCGGTGCCACCACTACCGTGGGCGATATTTTTGAAACCGCTAACACCCTGCCCAACCTGATTTATGTGCTGGTAGCTGGCGGTATTTTTAACGCCGTCCTGGTGCCTCAAATCATCAAGGCTGCCAAGCACGATGACGGCGGCTCCGACTACGTCTCGCGTCTGGTAACGCTGGCGGTCAGCGGTATCGCGGCAGTAACCGCGGTCGTCCTGCTCTTCTCCTGGCCCATTATTGCGGTGATGGGCAGCAAGTGGACGCCCGAGCAACAGCATTTCGGCTGGATTTTCGCCCTCTGGTGCCTGCCCCAGATTTTCTTCTACGGCCTCTACACGGTCCTAGGCCAGGTGCTCAACGCCCGCGGTGCCTTTGGCTGGTACATGTGGGCTCCCGTCCTCAACAATGTGGTAGCTATTGCCGCCCTGGTTGTCTTCATCGTTTCTTTCGGCCCCCAGGACGTCACCACCAACCCGCCCTTCCATAACCTAGAGAGCTGGACGTCTGCCCAGACCCTGGTGCTGGCAGGTTCAGCGACCCTGGGTGTAGCCCTGCAGGCCCTCATTCTCTTTATCCCCCTGCGTAAGGTGGGTCTGAAGCTGCGCCCGAAATTTGGTTGGCGAGGCATCGGCCTGGGCACAGCAGCAAACCTAGCAGGATGGACGCTAGCTACCGGTGCAATCTCTAACCTGGCTTTCATGTACCTCACCAAGGTCGCAGCCGGTGTAATCGGCGCCCGCGAGGACTTCCTCGCCATGGGCGTGCAAATTCCCGGTGTGCAGGCCCTGAACTACTCATCTATGCTCTACTCCCTGCCCCACGGCGTCATTGGCCTCTCCATCGCCACGGTGCTCTTCAACCGCATGTCAGCCGCCTCGCAGGACGACGACCATAGCTCGGTAGCCGCCGCACTCTCGTCCGGCCTGCGTACCGCATCTATCGCCACCATCTTCTGCGCTGTAGCCCTCATCGTCTTCGCCGGGCCCATCGGCATGATCTTCGGCGGCGGCTCCCAGCAAGCAGGCGCAGTGATTGGCCAGACCATCGCCGTCATAGCCCTGGGCGGCCCCTTCCTCACCATCGCCTTCATGATGGGTCGCGTCTTCTACTCCCAAGAAGACGCCAGAACACCCTTCTACATCCAGCTCATCTCAGCGGTTGTTATTGTCGCCATGGGCTTCACCGCCTCTCAGCTGGCTCCCCAATACACCATCTATGGCCTGGCCCTCACCTACGCCCTGCAGAACGTGCTGGCGGTCTATCTAAGCCACCGCGTCCTTGCCCGCCGCCTCGGCGACTACGGGGTGCGTGAACTCGTCTCAACCCACGCCCGCGTCTCCTTCGCATCCATCGGCGCAGGTCTAGCCGGTGCCGCCGCCCTCTACCTACTGGGTGGCTACACCTTCGACGGCTTCGCCTGGGCCTCACGAGGGAGCGCCTTCATCACCGTCCTTACAGGCGGTATCGTCATGGCGGTTGCCTACTACGCCATGCTTATGCTCTTCCGCGTACGCGAGCTCGATACCCTGATGAACCCGATTATGGCGAAACTCGGTATGCACCGCCCCACTGTCCGCCACAAAGGGTAAACTCAGTAACCTAACCAATCACTCACCCATTCGCAACGGGAGGCCCCACTTGACACAGCAGATTCCCCTCAACACCCTGCTGGGAGATCGCTACAAAGTCACCGCGCACCTGCTCGACACAGCCAGCGGCGACACCGTGCTTGAGGGCCTTGATACGGTACTTAACCGCAAGGTCTCCATCGTTGTGGCAGCCCCCGACCACAGCCGTCTATTGGTCGCCAATGCCCGCAATTCCAGCGCGCTTTCCCGTTCCGCTGTGCAGGTGCTCGACCTGGGCAACCACAGCGAGCGCACCTACCTAATCACCTCTCATTCCCGCCCTGACACCCTGCTCGATGTGCTCCTGACCGAGGGCGGCAGCAACTCCGCTGAAGAATTCGGCGAGGAAATCTTTGGTGATACCGGTTCCATGACCGCCCCCAATACCTACGTGGTGGCTAAAGAAAAGCCCGCTGGCCAGGGCCAGGACGCCGGCGCGGCAGCAGGTGCCGCAGCGGTAGCGGGTGCAACCTCCATCTCTGCCACCCGTAACCTCTCCACCGTAGAAGAAGAACCCGCCGACGAGTTCGAAGAATACGACGCCGAAGAAGAGGGCTACTACGAGGGGGACGAACCCACCGAACGCAACGGTGGCATGTGGGTCGTTGGTATCGCGGCCGTCCTGCTGCTCGTTATCGGCGCCGGAGCCGTCTTTGCCAGCCTCGGCGGCATGGTAGATTCTGACGCCTCAAAGCAGGTACTCGACGCCAACGGCACCGCCGTAGCCACCGCACCAGCCAGTGCCTCGGCAAGCGCCTCAGCGAGCGCGTCCGCCTCAGCAACCCCCAGCGAAACCTCCCTGCCCACCCCCAAGATTGAGGGCACCTTCACCCGCACGGTACCGTCCGCTCCCACCCTCATGGCTGAAAGCGATTCCCTGCTGGACAACCTGACCGATGGCAATGCCTCCACCACCTGGCTCTCCCTGGCCTTTGGCTCAGCGAACTTCGGTGGGCTGACCGATTCCTTCTATCTCTCAGCCAAGCTCGATGAGGCAACCACCGTCAACAGCATCACCATCAACCAGGTGTCAGGTGTGGGTGGCGCTTTCACCATCTATGCCAACGACTCAGCCTCCATTGAAGGAGCCACCGAAATCGGCTCCGGTAGCTTCGCAGCCACCGGCGACACCACCGTCCAGCTCAACAAGGACGCCCAGGACGGCAAGACCGAATACATCATCGTCCAGTTCACCAGCGCACCGCAGCTGAGCCAGCCCATCGTATCGGGCTACGTCTACGGCCTGCGACTGGCAGAAATTTCCGTCAAGTAACAGTACACCTACCGCCGGCGGGTGGGTTGGGAATAAACCCCACCCACCCGCCGTTCCATACCCATAGCGCACCAAACCAACACCAAGGAGAACAATGACCGACAACGCACTCGGAGGCCTCTTCGGCGGCGCTGCTGCCGGCATCAACCTGGCAGGAGCAGCCACTACCACTGCCCCCGACGCCACCGCCGAGAGCGGCGACCAGACCGTCCACAACGTCATCATCGTGGGCTCAGGCCCCTCGGGCTACACCGCCGCTATTTACACCGCACGGGCCAATCTCAAGCCCGTCCTTTTTGCTTCTTCTATCTCCCCCGGTGGTGACCTGATGACCACCACCGAGGTCGAGAACTTCCCCGGCTTCATTAACGGCATTCAGGGCCCAGAGCTGATGACCAACATCGGTGCCCAGGCCGAGCGTTTTGGTGCGGATATCCGCTACGAGGACGTTGCCGAGGTTGAGCTGGAGGGCGATGTTAAGAAGGTTATTCTGACCGACGGGTCAGTTCATCTGGCCAAGACCGTTATCATCTCCACCGGTTCTGAGTACCGCAAGCTGGGCGTGGATGGCGAAGCCCGCCTTTCTGGCCACGGCGTCTCCTGGTGTGCAACCTGCGACGGCTTCTTCTTCAAGGAGAAGGCCCTGGCTGTTATTGGCGGTGGCGACTCCGCCCTCGAAGAGGCCCTTTTCCTGACCTCTTTTGCCTCGAAGGTTTACCTAGTTCACCGCCGCGATTCTTTCCGCGCCTCAGAGATTATGGCTCAGCGAGCTCTGGCCCACGAGAAGATTGAGGTCATCTGGGATTCGGTTGTTAAGACTATCGACGGTGGCGAGAAGGTCTCCGGCCTGACCCTGTCGAATGTAAAGACCGGTGAGGAAACCTCCCTGGATGTTGAGGGTGTATTCGTTGCTATCGGCTCAGACCCCCGTACCTCCCTGGTTCAGGGCCAGCTGGACCTGACCGAAGCCGGCACGATCGCCGTTGAGGGCCGTTCTTCTCGTACCTCTATCCCGGGTGTCTTTGCCGCAGGCGACGTCATCGACCCCACCTACCGCCAGGCCATCACAGCAGCCGGTTCAGGCTGCGTCGCAGCCCTGGATGCCCAGCACTACCTCGAGGCCCTCTAAGCCTCCTCTACCCCCTCTACGAAAGGTTATTTATCATGGCACAGCAGGTTACTGACGCTACTTTTGCTGACGAGGTTCTGAAGTCAGACAAGCCCGTCATCGTCGATTTCTGGGCTGAATGGTGCGGCCCCTGCCGCATGGTCGGCCCTATCATCGACCAGCTCGGTGAAGAGTACGGCGACAAGGTCAAGGTACTCAAGCTCGACGTTGAGAACAACCCCGCCACCGCAATGAAATACGGTATTACCTCTATCCCCGCTATCTATGTTTTCAAGGACGGCGAGGTTGCCAAGCAGACCGTCGGCGCTAAGCCCAAGGCTGCCCTGGAGCAGGAGTTCGCGGAGTTCCTCAAGTAGGCTCTGCTTCTTCTCTAGACGCCCCTGACAAGCCCCTCAGCTTCCTGCTGAGGGGCTTGTTTGTGGCCACAGATGACTGCCAGAGACATCAGAAGAGGGTCGGAGTGTTTCACGTGAAACTCAGCAGATTGACCGCCTGATAACTAGGGACGAAGCGCGCAGGATACGAGAAAACGCATGAGCTGTGTTGCATTATCGCGAGTGAAGAGGGTGTCAAGCGCCTGGTTGAACTCTAGCCGTCGAGCAAAGGGAATATTGATGGCGTCAAAGCCATGCGACATTAGCTCTCCTGCCATCATCAATCGGGCGGTACGTTTGTTTCCATCAAAATAGAACTGAGATCGCACTGCGGAACAAAAGTAGGCAAGGGACCGCTCCCGAGGGTCTTCTATCTGGCTTAAGGCAGCCAGGAGGTTTGCGTAGTCTGCTAGAAGTTTTTCCCCGTTCTCACCGTGATCATCGCCGTCAATGACGCCACCTTGAGAGAGGCGCACATTTCCTCCGCCGGTCACAATTCCCTGACCTCGAAAAAGCCCGCTCTCGATAGCTTCATGCCGGGCAACAAGGGCATGAACCTGATTGGAGAACTCCCTGGTTAGTTCAAATGTTCCGGACTCAACATGCTCTGCAACGAAGTTGTAGCCCTCACTCAAGGCAAAAATTTGCTCCTCATCTTCAATGCTTTTCCCGCCCACCGTTACTCCATCGAGCAGGGTAATGACTTCTGGCAGAGTGAAAGCATTTCCTTCTAAGGCTGCAGTATTCCAAATCAGCTCGTTCAAATTGTGTTTAAAACGTGCCACAGCTCGCCCAGGCTCACTAGGCAAGATAGAGGAAGTATCTATAGGGCCGTTCCAAAAAATGCGTCCTGTCGTGTGCCGCTCATCTTGGGGAGCTATAAATCCTTCAGGTTGGGACGGCTGTAAAGGGCTGCCTGAAGGGTTACCGTTGCCCCAATGTATGCGGCGAGGAGGGAGACTCATGGTTAGTTTTCACCCCACTGGCTTGTTATCTGGCGGGCTAATGCTCCAAAGCTAAGAGAGTGCAGGTCAAGTATGCCTTGGACGGGGGAAACTAGGTTTATGCCTCCTTCATAAGTGGCTCCTTCGAGCTCATAGGTTTCAGCCTGCGCTAGAACAATTCCTGCAGGTTGAAAATTTGTGGCTTCGGCCAGGTTTAGAGAAAGATTCTGAGCTGCTAGTTCAAGGTTTTCTGCTACCCAGAGAACAATGGGAGCCAAAACAGCTTGCTTCCCCAAAAGGTGCGAGGCAAGGGGGGCACCAGAAAGAGCCCAGGAGGCTTTGCTTTGATCTCCTGCTGAAGCTACACGCAAGGCAAGTTCGGCTGGTGACATCGAAGGAGCTGGCGCATAGAAACGCACTCCCTGCCGCTGGGCCAGGTTTCCGTAAGGAGCGATTTTTTCAGCAATTTTTTCAGGGTCAAGGGGAGCTTCTGGGGTGGTGGGGATAATTTCCCACCGCTCATAGCGAGTTAACCATTGGGCTACTTCTGGACGAGTTTGAGGCAGGTTTTCTGGCAGGGTAGGGTCGAGAAGATAACGAGCTGCAGTAACAGCCCAGGGGTCTGAGGCTGGCCTGATGGAGCAGCTGAGATCATACCCATGAGCTAGTGCTATTTCACGCAAGGTCGCGGGTGTGGGCTCCGTTTTTTCTTGGGTTATGCGGAGCAAGGTTGAGCGAGCTATACCGGCTTTTCGAGCTGTTTGGGTAGGCTGTTTGACTGCTTCACTAATGAGTTCAGATATATCCACATGCCCCACCCTAAAATATCTGTTGCATACATGCAACAGACGGTGCACGCACGCAACACATATTTTGAAATATCACTCCATTCGTTTCACAAGAATCTTATTTTATTTTCTTTCCAAGAAGACTAAATCCCCACAATAAAAGCACCAGCGGTGCCAGCAGGGTTGATAGAGATGGATAACTTTTTACTACCGCACCCTCAGGGAGATTCTCCCATGTGCAGGTGTACCCTAAAGGAATAACTGAAAAACCTGCTTCACCATAAATGGAATCAAGATTAGTTGGGCACGAGGTAAACGTTTGCGAGAAAATAAACAATTCAGCGCCTACAGCACATATCCATATAAGAAGGGCTGCAAAAAATAATTTATTCGACATATTCCAATCTCTATTTTCAGTTGAAAGTCAGTGATGACTGAGTATATGAATCAGGTTCTGTTTCACGTGAAACGGAGGAATGACCTTTCAATTTAAACAAACTTGATTCTTTAAGGTTGTTTTTATGATTCTAGAGGGTCTTTACCGGGGTCATAGATTAATGAGCTCTCGCGTCCGCTTTTCTGAGATGCTTCATATCCAGCAGATCGGCCGGGAGCAAAAGAAGAACCATATAATTCCAGGGGCTGGGCTAAAGCATCACCCAGCGTCGATTTATTACCAGAAGATATATCACCCTCACTAGCGACAGATTTATTTTTAGAATTTCTCGCTTTAGGATTTTCTTTAATAACCACACGGCGCACAACGGCAACAAAGGCAAAAAACAGTAAGCCGTAAATAATAAAAACACCAAACCAGGCAATAAATTCATAGAAAAAAATTCACGATCACCACCTCCTTGTGATACACCCAGTGTAAAACATGCGGTATTCACATCACCACTTCTTTACGCCCACATTTCACGCCCTCACAGACATTTCACCGGGAAGCAGAAGATGAGAACCCCCTACCAGCAGGGGCCAGGCAAAGATCTGCTGAATGCAACGCAACAAAGAATTCATACGGTTTTGCGCTCTAGCAGCAAAAAATTGGAGCTCTAGAAGCCACTCTCAGCGCCTAACGCGACTTAACCGGCATCCAAGTAAGTTACACCCTCTTTAAGGCCCTCAGACGGCCGTACAGCGCTTTTTCACCTCCCCACAAGCCCAAAAAACCTAGATTTCCGCTCAGGGGCACCCATATACGTCATGTTTCACGTGAAACATAAAGAAGCGGTACCTGCGCTTCGAACAGGTACCGCTTTCAGGTCTCACGGGCAGGCCAGCCAACCCAAACTGACCGATCCCCTACTTTTTCTTGAGCTTGGGATCAATGATGTCAAGAATTCGATTGAGGTCGTCCACCGAGGCGAACTCGATGGTCATCTTGCCCTTACGAGCTCCCAGATTAATTTTGACGTTGGTATCCAGTTTGTCGGCCAAAGCATCGGCCAGATAATCCAGACGTTCTGAGTGGTCCTGCACCTTAGTGGTCTTCTGAGCACGCTCGGGGGCAGCAGAGCTACCAGCTGACACGAGCTCTTCAACAGCTCGCACAGACAGACCCTCATTGACGATTTTCTGGGCCAGAGTCTCAATATCAGCGGCCTTTTTCAGCCCCAGCAGGGCACGGGCATGACCCGAAGAAATGGTACCGGCAGCAACCCGGCGCTGAACCAGGGCAGGCAGTTTCAGCAGGCGGATAGTATTTGAAATCTGCGGGCGAGAGCGACCAATGCGTTGGGCCAGCTGTTCCTGGGTGGTTCCAAACTCTTCCAGAAGCTGCTGGTAGGCGGCAGCTTCTTCTATGGGGTTGAGCTGTGAACGGTGGAGGTTCTCCAGCAGGGCATCCCGCAGCAGGTCTTCGTCCTGAGTCTCACGAATAATCGCAGGAATGGTGGTCAGGCCCGCCCGCTGGGTAGCGCGCCAGCGGCGCTCACCCATGATGAGCTCGTACTTTTCAGCGCCGTCCTCCCGGCTGGGGCGCACAACAATCGGCTGGAGTACGCCGATTTCTTTAATAGAGTGCACCAGCTCCTGCATATCGTGCTCGTCAAAGTCGGTACGAGGCTGCTTACGGTTGGGGTGAATATCGGTGACGTTGAGGGTCGCAAAATCAGCGCCAGGAACAGGCACAAGGCCGTCTCCTGCTGCAGCGGTTTCGTCGCCGAAGAAGAAATCGACAGGACGCCGGGAACCGGTTGCGGTGCGCAGGGCAGCTCCCATGTCTGCCCGCTTCTTCTTTGATGTTTCACGTGAAACGCTCTTCTGGGCGGGGGCAGGAGTCTCTACACCTAGACCCAGATCTAGCTGTTCGCTCTCTACCGACTCGGTGTTTTTCTGCTCCACCGGGGGCTTAGCGCTCTCCGGAATGAGGGCTCCCAGACCCCGACCTAGACCGCGTTTTTTCTCTGCCACATTGACCTCCGTGCTCAAAAGTTTTCTCCACCCAAGTCTAGTGGAGTCAACTGCGCTGCGTAGACCAACGGCGCCCTGTGTAAACACAAGGCGCCGCTATTCTCGCTGAGCTTATCCGAGAGCCCCAGCAGGCTCACGCTCACTGCGAGTCCGCTGGGGCTTTCTGTAAATATTTGCTAAAACATCTTTGATACTGTGTTTATGCCCTTTTTGCCATCTCCATGGCGGCTTTCAAATAAGCCACAGCGCCGGGTGAGATAGGGTCATAGCTCATCACCGTTTGTTGATAGCTGGGGGCTTCAGAGATGCGCACAGACCGGGGAATAGCGGTATCGAGCACCTGATCTGGGAAGTGCTCCCGCACTTCGTCAGCGACCTGGGATGAAAGGTTGGTACGGCCGTCGTACATGGTGAGCAAGATGGTGCTAATGTGCAGCTCTGAATTGAGGTGCTTTTGAATCATGCCGATATTCTTCAGCAGCTGGCTCAGCCCTTCCAGGGCGTAGTACTCACACTGAATAGGAATCAGTACTTCACGAGCAGCACAGAAAGCGTTGATGGTGAGCAATCCCAGGGAGGGTGGGCAGTCAATGAAGATATAGTCCAGGCGGGGAAGGCCGGCTGCTTCGCGGGCTGCCGCGTAATCAGATACAGCGGTCTTCAATCGCGTCTCTCGGGCCACCATAGAGACCAGCTCGATTTCAGCACCCGCTAGATCGATGTTGGCAGGGGCGCACCAAAGGTTCTCGATATCTGGGCAGGGCTGCACAATATCTGCCAGGGGCTTATCGTCAATCAGAACATCGTAGGTTGAAGGAACCTCTACCCCGTGCTCAATGCCTAGGGCAGTAGATGCGTTGCCCTGGGGGTCATTGTCGATCACTAAAACATTCATGCCCTTGAGGGCGAGAGCGGCAGCTAGATTGACAGCGGTTGAGGTCTTACCGACCCCACCCTTCTGGTTGGAGATAGTAAAGATACGAGTCTCATGGGGGCGGCTGAGAGTCTCACTTGCCAGCGCTTCAAACTGTTGCTTGGCAGAGCGGGCCTGTTGGCTGATGGGGTTATTCTGGGCGGACGCAAGGTCAGCACGCTCTAGCTTTTCACGTGTTTCACGTGAAACATGTGAGCCGCGGTCGGGCTTTGCGGAGGCGTCCTGAGGTTCAGGTGGTAACCCAAAATCGGGAATATTGGAGATAGTAGACACCGGCTGTGCTCCCTCGGTAGGTGTGATGGTCTCGCTCATCTAAGGTTACCTGCTTACACCCGGCCGTCTGAATCACTAAATATTAAACACTATTTATAGGTTGTTTAAATAAATATTTCCCCACGTTTCACGTGAAACACTGCTCCAGTTCTATAATCACCAACCATGACCATCATTCGACCAGCCCGCCCAGAAGACGCCGCCAACCTGGCCGTCCTTTCAGCAGAAACCTTCTCTGAAACCTTTACCTACTACCCACCAGAAGACCTAGCCACCTATCTAGCCGAGGCCTACACAGAAGCGGGATATGCGCGTGATATCGCCAGCCCCGACTACGGCATCTGGGTAGCGGAGCAGGGCGGCAACCTCATCGGCTACATAGTAGCGTCCTCCGCCCATCTCCCCCACCCAGAGCTCAAAAGCACTGATGGAGAGATCAGGCGGCTCTACGTGCGTTCTGAGCACCAGGGGCAGGGTCTAGGCTCCCAGCTCCTTGAAAAGGCCCTCCAGTGGCTTCTCAAGGACAAGCCACAGCGCACCCTCTGGCTGGGTGTCTGGTCTGAAAACTATGGGGCTCAGCGCCTCTATAGCCGCTACGGCTTTAAACGGGTGGGCGACTACTACTTCGAGGTCGGCAGCACCCGGGACTTTGAGTTCATCTTCAGAAGGGACCCCCGCTAGGCCCATAAGAAAAAGCCCGGCTCCCCTTGAAAGGGGAGCCGGGCTGTGCCGTCCTCGGGTAAAGGTTAGAGGCTAACGCGCACTACAGTGGTGGGCTCTTCGAGCAGGGACTCACCGGCAACCAAAATTTCGGTCTCGCGAGCGCCGTACTTGTTGAGCTTCTTCTGAGCCTTGGTAATCTCGTCCGCCGCGCTGCGGCCCTTGAGGGCTAGCAGCTGGCCAGTGCCGCGCAGAATCGGCAGGGTGATGTCCAGCAGGCCAACGAGGGCTGAGACGGCGCGGGCGGTCACATAGTCAGCGTCAACCTGGCCTACGGCCTGCTCAGCGCGCGAGCGCAGGATTTCGACATTATCGAGCCCGAGATCGTCCACGACCTCGGTCAGCCAGATAACTCGGCGCTCCAAGGGCTCAATGAGGGTCAGCTGCAGGTCGGGGCGGGCAATGGCCAGACAGAGGCCGGGCAAGCCCGCACCGGAGCCCACGTCGGCGACGCGGGCGCCGTCCTCGATGAACTCCTCAACCACGGCGCAGTTGAGCACGTGGCGCTCCCAGAGGCGGGGAACCTCGCGGGGGCCAATCAGGCCTCGTTCGATGCCGCTGGTAGCTAGGTGCTCCACGTAGCGCTCTGCCAGGGGCAGGCGGTCACCGAAGATCTGGTCGGCAGCTACCAGGGTAGGGCCAGCCAGTTCGGGAAGGTCGGTGGTTGCTTCGTTCATGGTCTAGTCCTCCGCCGGCATGATGACGATATGACGGTCGGGACCAGCGCCTTCGGACTCGGAGTGGAGGCCGTGGGCTGCCACAATGTCGTGTACCAGTTTACGCTCGTAGGAGCCCAGGGGCTCCAGGTGCACGTCGTCACCGGTTTCTTTGACGCGGGCAATGGCGGTTTCAGCCATGTCCACGAGAGCCTTCTGGCGGCCGGCACGATGCTCAGCGATGTCCAGAATCAGGCGGGTGCGCTGGCCGGTGGCAGCCAGCACCGAGAGGCGCACGAGCTCCTGCAGGGCGTCCAGCACTTCGCCGTCTTCACCCACGAGGGCAGAGAGTTCAGTGTTATTGCCGTCCTCGGTTACAACCGAGAGGTAGGTGCGGCCGTTGCGCACCTCGATGTCGATGTCGCCGTCGATGTCTGCGATGTCGAGAAGTTCTTCGAGGTAGTCAGCGGCGATGTCGCCTTCGTCCTCAAAGCCCTGCTCTGCGGCGTCTTCAAGGACGCTGTCTGCGGCGGTTTCTTCGTAGGCTTCAGTCATGGGGTTCCTCCTGTAGCTGCCGCTATTTCTTCTTGTTCTGCTGCTTTTGGCGCTTCTTGCTCATAGGCTGCTGACGCTGGCCGCGGTTGGCACGCTCACGCTGGGCTTCGAGCTCAGCTTCGTGCTCTTCCTTGGTCTTACCAACGGGGGGCAGACCCTTGGCGGCGCGGCGCTCGTTGAGCTCACGCTCGGCCTGAGAACCGGGGGTGGGGTTGTTCTTGATGACCCAGTACTGCTGGCCCAGTGACCAGAAGTTGGAGACGGTCCAGTAGACGAGCACGCCCAGGGGGAAGTTGATACCCGAGATAGCGAAGACCAGGGGCAGCACGTAGAGCATGATCTGCTGCTGGCGGTACATGGGGGACTGCTTGGCGGCGTCCGACATATTCTTCACCGAGAGCTGCTTGGTGATGTAGAACTGGGTAGCGCTCATGAGCACGACCATGATGGCGGCGATGATGATGGTCGCTGCGTGGTTGCCATCGCCGGGGCGCATCATAGTGGAGAAGAGGGGGGCGCCGAAGATGTAGGCGTCGTTGAACTGCTCGACCTTGTCGTTGGAGAGCATCAAGATGCTCTCGTTGTTAGCAGCTGCGCTGGGTACACCGTTGAGTACCTGGAAGAGGCCGAAGAAGATGGGCATCTGCACCAGGATGGGCATGCAGGAGGCCAGGGGGTTGGAGCCGGTCTTGCGGTAGAGTTCCATCTGCTCCTGGGCCATGGCCTGGCGGGAGAGCTGGTCGGTCTTGCCCTTGTACTTGGCCTGGAGCTTGGCCAGTTCGGGCTGCAGTTCCTGCATGCCGCGCATGGCCTTGATCTGCTTCATGAAGAGCGGGATGGTGAGGGTTCGCATGACCAGGGTCAGGCCGATGATGGCCAGTACCCAGGTGACGCCGGACGCGGGGTCCATGCCGATGGCGGTGAAGAGTTCGTGGAATGCCCAGAGAATCGCCGAGACGATCCATTTGAAGGGCCAGAGAATGATGTCGAACATAGTTCTCTCCCTGGCTCGGGTGTGTGAGCCGGTTGTGGTGGACTGCAGCCAGTGCCTGTTAGTGGTTCAGGTGCTGGTGCGGGTGGTTTAGAAGTATTATTTTGGGTTCGGTGCCGGGGGCGAAGGTGCGCCGCCCGGGTGGAACCGGGTCGAGGCCTCCGGTGGCCCAGGGGTGGCAGCGCAGTAGACGGCGGACGGTCAGCGAGAGGCCGCGTATGGCGCCGTGGGTGGTGAGCGATTCGAGCCCGTAGGCTGAGCAGCTCGGATAGTACCGGCAGACGTTGCCGTAGAGCGGCGAGACGATGGCGCGGTAGACCTTGATGAAAGCGATGAGGACGTTCTGGGGCAGGGTGATAGCTGCCTGAACGAGGGTGGTGGGTACGACGAACTCGTGGGGGGCCTGGTTGAGCAGGACGTCTTCGTCCGTGTGAGCCCCGCTGGGGTGCTGATGGGAGGCGCTCATGGCTTAGAGCTCCTCTCGGGCGGTGGCACCGAGTTTTTTGAGGGTAGTGGCCAGCGCGCTGGTCAGGTCTGTTTCGAGGTCGATGTAGGTGGCGGACGCTGCCGGCGGCAGGGCGCGCACAACCACCCGGTAGCCGGTGGGGTTTTCGGCGACGAAGGGAGCGATGATGTCGCGGAGGCGTCGCTTGGTTTTATTGCGGGTAACGGCGTTACCGACGGCCTTGGAGACGATGAAACCGATGATGGTTGGTTCTTCGCCTGTTTTGGCTGTATATAGAACTAAGTTCCGACGCCCTGAGCGGGCGCCGGAACGTGTAGTTGCTGAGAATTGAGCCGAAGCTCGCATCCGGTGCTGTTGTGCCAGCACGTAGTCTCCTTTGTCTTTTCGGTCGCCTCTCGGCGGGCTGCGTGATCACGCTGGCCTGCACAAGGGGCTAGGCCGAGGCGAGGAGATGTGAAGCCTTATGCTGAGAGGCTTGCGCGGCCCTTTGAACGACGGTTCGCGAGGATGGCGCGGCCTGCACGGGTGCGCATGCGAAGACGGAAGCCGTGCTTCTTGGCGCGGCGGCGGTTATTCGGCTGGAAAGTCCGCTTGCTCATTTGGTTACTCCAAAAATGGTTGGTACGGGGGCCAACCTTTCAACAGTTCTTCGAACAGGTTGACGCTTCTTGCTCGTGTGTTAGCTCCGCCGCGTAAGGGGCGGATATCAGGCCTTAGATATAGGCATAGTCCTAGCACACTTTGACTAAACAACTCTAGAAGAGGTTGCGATATAAGGTCAAGCCCGCTAGGGGTAGGTCTTTAATCACAGGCAGGTGGGAGAGTTTGCCCACACCTGTGGATAGCTTGCGAGCGCGCTCGCCCTAGCGAGAGTTATCCACAGGCGCACCGGGGAAAGTTGTAAGTTACAAAAACTGCGGCTTTGAGCTAGCGGTGCGCGGTTTAATCACATACTGTAAATAGGTACTCCCCTCGTTAAATCACAAGTTTTCCACCCTGTGGATAAGATGGTGATAAATCGGTGGGCCCTGCGGCTAAGCTGTGGGTAAGTTTTTTGCGTGACCTGAGATTAAAGGAGAGCCAGTGGGCGATTATATGGACCCGGAGCTTCAGAAGAAGTGGATGCACCTGGTAACTCTGTTGCGGGCAGATACCTCGGTGGCTCAGCGTCACCGCGCGCATATTGGCCTGGCTCAGCCTCACGCTTTTATGGGTAATGTGCTGCTGATTGCGGTGCCGAGCGAGTTTACCCGCGATATTTTTCAGCACGAGCTGAAGGAGACCCTGCAGGAGGCTATTACCGCGACCTTTGGTCAGGGGGTGACCGAGGCTTTCATTATTGATACCAGTCTCGAGAATTCTCCTGAGAAGGTGGCGCTGCCCGCAGCGGAACGTCCTGCTGCTCCGTCTTTCCCTGCGCCCGCTGAGCGGGAGCAGGCTTCCCGTGCCGGTTTCGACGACGCTGCCCACCAGCGTCCGGACGTCGCCCCCGCCTTTGGGCAGGCCCCGGTGGCTCCCGAGTTTGCCCAGGTCAACCACGAGGTAGAGCCCCTTGAAGAGCCTGTTGAGGCAGGCGAGCTGGTCGAGACCCCCGCAGAGCCGGGGGATGTAAAGACCTGGGACTCCACCGCGCGCCTGAACCCCAAGTACACCTTCGATAGCTTTGTGATTGGCCAGTCCAACCGTTTTGCCCACGCGGCTGCCTTCGCGGTGTCCGAAACCCCGGCGTCTGCCTACAACCCCCTCTTTATCTATGGCGGCTCGGGTCTGGGCAAAACCCACCTGCTGCACGCCATCGGCCACTATGCCAAGAGCCTCTACCCCGGTTTGCGGGTGCGCTATGTGAACTCTGAGGAGTTCACCAACGACTTCATCAACTCCATTCGCGACAACAACGGTATTACCTTTAAGCAGATTTACCGCAATGTCGATATGCTCCTGATCGACGATATTCAGTTCCTGGCTGGGAAAGATAGCACCCAGGAAGAGTTCTTCCATACTTTCAACGCCCTGCACAACCACCAGAAGCAGGTGGTCATTACCTCTGACCTGCCGCCCAAGCAGCTGACCGGCTTTGCAGAGCGTATGCGCTCGCGCTTTGAGTGGGGTTTGATTACCGATGTTCAGCCTCCGGAGCTCGAAACCCGTATCGCGATTCTGAGTAAGAAGGCCCAGAACGAGGGTCTTGATGTGCCCGATGACGTGATGGAATATATTGCCTCGCACATCTCCACCAATATTCGTGAGCTGGAGGGCGCGCTGATTCGTGTGACCGCTTTTGCCTCCTTGCAGGGGCAGCCGGTGGATATGCAGCTGGCGGAGCAGGTGCTCAAGGATCTGTTGCTGGACGACGGTGCCCAGGAGATTACGGCCTCGCAGGTGCTGCAGGCGACGGCAGAGTACTTTGACGTGACGATTGATGATCTGCGGTCGAAGTCCCGTAGCCGTACTCTGGTGAACGCGCGTCAGATTGCCATGTATCTCTTGCGAGAGCTCACCGATATGTCACTGCCCCGTATCGGGCAGGAGCTGGGCGACCGTGACCATACCACCGTGATGTACGCAGATCGCAAGATTCGTAACCTCATGGCGGAGCGTCGACCTATCTTTAACCAGGTCACAGAGCTTACCAACCGTATTAAGCAGGGGTCTCGCGACGCATCCTAACCCTAAAAGGCCTAGTCACAGGGTTGTGGATAACTTTGAGATTTAAGGGGTTTTAATGTGGATGTTAAGTGCATGAATATGCAAAGCCTGTGCAGTTCAGTGAATGCATAAATATCCATCCACTATTCATTCACAGTGGAGACGGGTTTTCTGCACAGGCACCCCACAAGCACTTGGTTGAGATTCCGGGGTCAAACGAGGTTTTCCACAGTTTTCACAAGGGTTATTAACACTACGATTCTTAAAGAAAAAACGTCAAATAACAAAAAATCTGTGCTCGTACTGCCGGGCGGGGTTGGGCTCTTGTAATTACAGATTTTCATGAGGGCTCTTTGGTTCAGGGTCACGGCTTGTAATTACAGAAAAATAGCTTTAGCGCCAAGGTAGTCCGGTAGACTGGACACCTGAACTGTGCCCGTTTAAGGGCTTCTCATGTTTAAAGCTTTGGAAGGTGCTCCAGTGAAATTTACTGTCGAACGCGATACTTTGGCCGAGGCCGTCAGCTGGACTGCCCGCTCCCTCTCCCCCCGTCCGCCCGTACCGGTACTCTCTGGCCTACTCATCAAGGCAGCTGCCGGTGAAGTCTCTATCGCCAGCTTCGACTACGAGACCTCAGCTAAGCTCAACATCGCAGCCGACATCGCAGAAGAAGGTGAAGCCCTCGTCTCAGGCCGCCTACTCGCTGATATCTGCCGTTCACTCCCCAAGTCCGATGTGACCTTTGAACTTCGTGAAGGCAAGGTTCATCTCTCCTGCGGTTCTTCTAACTTCAACCTGTCCTCCATGCCCGTAGCTGACTACCCCGAGCTACCTGCCCTCCCGGCAGTTTCAGGTACCGTCGAAGGCTCTGAATTCGCCAAGGCAGTTACCCAGGTATCGGTAGCAGCTTCAAAGGACGATACCCTACCGATTCTGACCGGCGTCCGTGTAGAAATTGAGGGCGACCAGATCACCCTGCTGGCTACTGACCGCTACCGTCTGGCCATGCGCGAACTGACCTGGAACCCCGCAGACGCTTCTATCTCTACCGCAGCCCTGGTCAAGGCTAAGACCCTGTCTGAGGTCGCTAAGACCCTGGGCGGGGCAGGGGACCTGTCCATTGCTCTATCTGACACCCACGAACTCATTGGCTTCGAGTCTGACTCCCGCCGTACCACCAGCCTGCTGGTCGATGGCGAGTACCCCAAGATTCGCTCCCTCTTCCCCGAAGTCACCCCCGTGCACGCCATCGTCCGCACCTCAGACCTGTTGGAAGCCGTCCGCCGTGTCTCCCTGGTCGCTGAGCGCAATACCCCCGTCCGCCTGGCCTTCAGCCAGGGCCAGGTCACCCTGGACGCCGGTACCGGCGAGGACGCCCAGGCAACCGAGGTGCTGCAGGCCCACCTGCGCGGCGACGACATCACCGTAGCCTTCAACCCCAGCTACCTCTCCGAGGGTCTGCACACCTTCGCGGCCAACAAGTTCGTGCGCTTCTCCTTCACCGACCCCCGCAAGCCCGTTGTGCTCTCTGAGCAGGACGACTGGCAGGCTGAGGACGAGAAGAACTACCGCTACTTGCTCATGCCTATCCGCCTACAGAACCAGTAAAACTGCAGGTCAAACCGCTATCTCAAGGAGGGCGCGCTGTACATCGACCACCTTTCGTTGATGGACTACCGCACCTACCAGCTCCTGACTCTCCCCCTCACCCCCGGCGTCACCGTCTTTCTCGGGTCAAACGGGGTGGGCAAAACCAATATCGTTGAAGCCATCGACTACACCGCGCAGCTGGCTTCTCACCGGGTTAGTCAGGACGCCCCGCTGGTACGTGTGGGCGCTGATCGCGCCTACATCCGCACCCGCACAGTTCGCGGCAACCAGCAGACCGTCCTTGAGTTTGAACTAGCCCCCGGTAAAAGCAACCGGGTGCGCATCAACCGGGCGGCGCCCGTCCGCGCCCGTGAAGCCCTGGGTGTCACCCGCACCGTGCTTTTCTCACCCGAGGATTTGCAGCTGGTGAAGGGGGACCCCGCCGGGCGGCGCCGTTTTCTTGATGATCTGGCGGTATCCCTGCGCCCCTCCGTTGCCGCCTACCGGGCGGACTATGAGCGGGTTTTGCGTCAGCGGAATTCCCTGCTCAAGTCCATGCGCTCGCGGCGCAGCACCGGGACCGAGGACGCCTACACCCTGGAGGTCTGGAACAAGCAGCTGGCGGACGCCGGTGCCCACCTTCTGCAGGCCCGGCTGCGCACCCTGGCCCTGCTTCTGCCGCAACTACAGAGGGCCTATACCGAGCTCACGGACGGCTCTAAGAGCGTGAGCCTGGTGTACGACTCCACTGTTTTCCCGCCGATTTCAGCTAACCTTCTGCCCACCGCAGCCCTGATGGGGGTAGATGATCTGCGGGAGGCTATGCTGCGCGGTTTTGCCGAAAAGCAGCGGGAAGAACTGGAGCGCGGCGTGACCCTGGTGGGCCCCCATCGCGATGACCTTGCCCTGGAACTCGGTGGCATTCCGGTCAAGGGCTTTGCCTCCCACGGGGAAAGCTGGTCGTATGCCCTGGCTCTGAAGCTGGCCTCCTGGTATGTACACCTGGCAGATAATGACGCCCCCGGGTCCTCGCCGATTCTGATTCTCGACGATGTCTTTGCTGAGCTTGATACTGCCCGGCGTCATAAGCTGGGTGCTATTGTGGCCGGGGCTGAACAGGTATTGGTGACCTGTGCTGTAGCAAGTGATATCCCTGAAGAACTGGGAGAGATTACCCTGGTAAGAGTCGAGCCCGGTAGTGCCCGAGTGGAAAGCTCCCCACTAGGTAATATTCCAAATAAGGAATAATTGGGCAGCGGGGTAAATATGGTTGATTCAGAATATGATGTAGAAGCAGTGGATGCTCCCCATGCCCTGCTCAGCCGCATACGAGCTGCGAAAGAAGCCCGCGGTGAACACCGCGTGCAGGGTGCAGCTGGGCGAAAAATCATCAAAGACTTCGGGCGGGTGATGAATGCTGAACCCGGTACTAAAGTCCGCCGCTATACCTCAACAGAAGCAAGCGGCCAGCTGGGTGGCTACACCGGGGCTGGCCCCAGTGCTCGAGACCCACAGAGTCTGGGCGGTCTGCTAGATCGCGTCATCATGGAAAGAGGCTGGACCACTCCCCTAGCTGTTTCATCGGTCATGGCCCGCTGGGATAAGTTGGTCGGACCCCAGATTGCCTCGAAGGCCGCCCCCGAAAGTTTTGAAGACGGGGTCATGACCGTGCGCTGTGAATCCACTGCCTGGGCCGTACAGATCCGCCAGATGAAGTACGACATCATGCGCCGCTTCAACGGGGAGTTGGGAGACGATGTCGTCAAAGACGTGCGCGCCTTTGGGCCAGCAGCCCCCTCGTGGAAAAAAGGACGGCGGGTTGCACCCGGCGGCCGCGGCCCCCGTGATACCTACGGGTAGAAAACCCAAGAGTGCAAATTACAAAAATCGTTTCTGCGCCCCTGACCCCCTGACCCTGTGAGAACCCACAGCATCGGGGTTCCGGGCGCTCTAGCAGCGAGCTAGGGCTCTTCTGGCCCTAAGTACCCCTCTAAAACATCACAAAACAGGTTCAAAAATAGCCCTGTGCGGTAGAATTGAGAGCAGAATACGCGCGCCTACCCGCCCGTACAGTAGCCCTACCCCGCCGCCTTGAGCGCGGGCGTCCGCGCTGAACGGCCGCCGGTGCGAGACCGACCATGCAAGGAGCCTAACTACCTGTGGCAACTGAAGAAACCTCTCACGAATACGGCGCCGCCGACATCACGGTCCTTGAAGGCCTTGAAGCCGTGCGCAAGCGCCCCGGTATGTACATCGGTTCAACCGGCGAACGCGGCCTGCACCACCTGGTCTACGAAGTTGTTGATAACTCCGTCGATGAGGCCCTGGCAGGGTACGCCGACCTGATTGAGGTCGTCATTCAGAAGGACGGCGCAGTACGAGTTGCCGACAACGGGCGAGGCATTCCCGTCGATGAGCACCCCACCGAAAAGAAGCCCACCGTCGAGGTCGTCATGACCATCCTGCACGCCGGTGGTAAGTTCGGCGGCGGCGGCTACGCGGTCTCCGGCGGCCTGCACGGCGTGGGTATCTCCGTTGTTAACGCGCTCTCGACCAAGGTCGAAACCGAGGTACGCCGCCAGGGCTACAAGTGGCACATCAGCTACGCCAACGGCGGCCACACCGTCAAGCCCCTCACCCGCGGGGAAGCAACCGACGAAACCGGCACCACCCAGACCTTCTACCCCGACCCCGAAATCTTCGAAACCGTCGAATTCGATTTCGAGACCCTGCGCGCCCGTTTCCAGCAGATGGCCTTCCTGAACAAGGGCCTGACCATCCAGCTCACCGACGAACGCGAGCTGCACGAGGGGGATGAAGTCACCGGCGAAGAGAAGCCCGAGAAGCTGCCCCTCAACCAGGTGGGTGCCGATGCCAACGGCTACAAGACCGTCACCTACATGTACAAGGACGGCCTCTTCGACTACGTGAACTTCCTGAATACCTCCAAGAAGCTCACCACCGTGCACGATGACATCATCGCCTTCGAAAGCGAAGATACCGACCGCATGATGAGCCTGGAAGTGGCCATGCAGTGGACCACCGCCTACAAGGAATCGGTGCATACCTACGCCAACACCATCAACACCCACGAGGGCGGCACCCACGAAGAGGGCTTCCGTACTGCTCTAACCACCCTGATCAACCGCTTCGCCCGCGACAACAAGCTGCTGCGCGAGAAGGACGACAACCTCACCGGTGAGGATGTCCGCGAAGGTCTGACCGCCGTGGTCTCTGTCAAGATCTCTGAGCCCCAGTTCGAGGGTCAGACCAAGACCAAGCTGGGTAACTCCGAAGCCAAGGCTTTCGTTCAGCGCGAGACCATGGACCAGCTGGGCGACTGGCTGGAACGTAACCCCGGTACCGGTAAGGAAATCGTCCGCCGCGCTATCACCGCAGCCCAGGCCCGCCTGGCTGCCCGCAAGGCCCGCGAAACCACCCGCCGCAAGGGTCTGCTTGAAACCGGCTCCATGCCGGGCAAGCTCAAGGACTGCTCCTCCAAGGACCCCTCAATTTCAGAGATTTACCTGGTGGAGGGTGACTCCGCGGGCGGTTCAGCCGTGCGCGGCCGCAACCCCGAAACCCAGGCCATTCTGCCCCTGCGCGGTAAGGTGCTGAACGTCGAGCGCGCTCGCCTCGACCGCGCCCTATCCAATGCCGAAATTCAGTCACTGATTACCGCCTTCGGCACCGGTATCGGTGAGGACTTCGACATCGAGAAGGCCCGCTACCACAAGGTTGTCCTGATGGCGGACGCGGACGTGGACGGCCAGCACATCACCACCCTGCTGCTAACCCTGCTCTTCCGCTACATGCGTCCGCTCATCGAAGCCGGCTACGTCTACCTGGCCCAGCCCCCGCTGTACCGCATCAAGTGGTCCAACGCCCCGCACGACTACGTCTTCTCTGATGCCGAGCGCGACGCTGCCCTGGAAGCCGGCTACGCCAAGAACCAGCGCATCCCCAAGGACAACGGCATCCAGCGCTACAAGGGTCTGGGCGAGATGGACTACACCGAGCTCTGGGATACCACCATGGACCCCGAGCGCCGCACCCTGCTACAGGTCAAGATGGAAGACGCCGCAGCGGCTGACCAGATTTTCTCCGTGCTGATGGGTGAGGACGTCGAGGCCCGCCGAGAATTCATCCAGCAGAATGCAAAGGACATCCGCTTCCTTGATATCTAAGGCTTTTAGCGTGAATTAAGCGCTATATAGCCAACATGGAATATAAAAATCAAGGACGAAAAACGAGGAACTTATGAGCGACGAGAACACCACCAGCTCACCCCAGCCCATTGAGGGCGATATCGTTGCAACCGACGCAACCCCGGCACCTGCCGGCGGTAACGTTGAGGTTGTCGACCTGCGCTCCGAGATGGAGCGCTCCTACCTGGATTACGCCATGGCCGTCATTATCGGCCGCGCCCTGCCCGACGTGCGTGACGGTCTCAAGCCCGTGCACCGCCGCGTCATCTACGCCATGTACGACGGCGGCTACCGCCCCGAGCGCTCCTTCAACAAGTGCGCCCGCGTGGTCGGTGAAGTCATGGGTCAGTACCACCCCCACGGCGACGCCGCTATCTACGACACCCTGGTCCGTCTGATCCAGGACTGGGTCATGCGCTACCCCCTGGCTCTTGGCCAGGGCAACTTCGGATCCCCCGGTAACGACGGCGCTGCAGCCCCCCGTTACACCGAAACCAAGATGGCCCCCCTGGCCCTCGAAATGGTGCGAGACATCAACGAGGACGCCGTGGACTTCCAGCCCAACTACGACGGCAAGAACCAGGAGCCGGTCGTCCTGCCCTCCCGTATCCCCAACCTGCTGGTCAACGGCTCATCAGGTATTGCGGTCGGTATGGCCACCAACATTCCGCCACACAACCTGCGCGAGGTCGCCGACGGTGTGCAGTGGTTCCTGCAGAACCCCGACGCTTCTAACGAAGAGCTGCTGGAAGCCCTCATCGCCCGCATTAAGGGCCCTGACTTCCCCACCGGCGCTACCATCCTGGGCCACAAGGGCATCGAGCAGGCCTACCGCACCGGCCGCGGCTCCATCACCATGCGCGCAGTGGTCAACGTCGAAGAAATTCACGGACGCACCTGCCTGGTCGTCACCGAACTGCCCTACCAAGCCAACCCCGATAACCTGGCCATCAAGATCGCCGAACTGGTCAAGGACGGCAAAATCACCGGCATCGCTGACCTGCGCGACGAAACCTCCGGCCGCACCGGCCAGCGCCTGGTCATCGTCCTTAAGCGCGACGCTGTGCCCAAGGTGGTGCTGAACAACCTCTACAAGCACACCCAGCTGCAGGAGAACTTCTCCGCCAACATGCTGGCGATTGTGGACGGCGTGCCCCGCACCCTTTCTCTCGATGCCTTCATCCGCCACTGGGTCAACCACCAGCTCGAAGTTATCGTCCGCCGCACCCGCTACCGTCTGCGTCAGGCCGAAGAAGAAGCGCATATCCTGCGCGGCCTGCTCAAGGCCCTGGACGCCCTCGACGAGGTTATCGCCCTGATCCGCCGCTCCCCCACCGCCGACGACGCCCGCACCGGCCTCATGGACTTCCTCGACATCGACGAAGCCCAGGCCCAGGCAATCCTGAACATGCAGCTGCGCCGCCTGGCCGCCCTGGAACGCCAGAAGATCCAGGACCGCCACGACGAGCTCATGCGCATGATCGACGAATACAACGCAATCATTGCCTCTGAAGACCGCCAGCGTGCCATCATCTCCGAAGAACTGGCCGAAATCGTCGGCCGATTCGGCGACGAACGCCGCACCAAGATCCTCATGGGTTACGACGGCGACATGTCCATGGAAGACCTCATCCCCGAGGAAGAAATGGTCGTCACCATCACCCGCGGCGGCTACGTCAAGCGCACCCGCAGCGACCAGTACCGCTCCCAGCACCGCGGCGGCAAGGGCATCAAGGGTGCCTCCCTGCGCGGGGACGACGTCGTCCAACACTTCTTCGTCACCTCCACCCACTCCTGGATTCTCTTCTTCACCAACCTGGGCCGCGTCTACCGCACCAAGGCTTACGAGCTCATGGAAGCCGGCCGTGACGCCAAGGGCCAGCACGTGGCTAACCTGCTGGCCTTCCAGCCCGAGGAGACCATCGCCAAGGTCATGGAGCTCAAGTCCTACGAGGATGCCCCCTACCTGATTCTGGCCACCAAGAACGGCCTGGTGAAGAAAACCGCCCTGTCGGACTACGACACCAACCGTGCCGCCGGCGTCATCGCCATCAACCTGCGTGACGGCGACGAGCTGGTCTCAGCCCAGCTGGCCAGCGCCGAGGACGACCTGCTGCTGATCTCCCGCCAGGGCCAGTCCCTGCGCTTCACCGCCTCAGACGAGGCCCTGCGCCCCATGGGTCGCGCAACCTCCGGTGTGACCGGCATGAAGTTCCGCGACGGCGACGAACTGCTCTCAGCCAACGTCGTCACCGACGACTCCTTCGTCTTCGTGGTCACCGCTGGCGGCTACGCCAAGCGCACCCAGGTCGACCAATACCGCGTACAGGGTCGAGGCGGTCTTGGCATCAAGGTCGCCAAGCTGGCAGAAGACCGCGGCGAGCTCGTCGGTGGCCTGATTGTGGGTGAAGAGGACGAGGTCATGGTCGTCATGCAGTCCGGCAAGGTCGTGCGCACCTCGGTCTCAGAAGTACCGGCCAAGGGCCGCGACACCATGGGTGTCATTTTCGCCAAGCCCGGCAAGAACGACGAGATCCTCGAAGTTGCCCGCAACTACGAGCGCAACATCGATGAGGCAGACGACACCGACGAAAACGGCGCCGAAAGCCCCGAAAAGCCGGCAGATGAAGTACCTTTAGAAAACAACACCACCCCGGCAGTAGCCGACACCGCAGACGCACTTGGAGGTAAGAGTGAGCACTAAAAGCACCGGAACCGCACCGCGGCCAGCGCCGCGAGCCGGCACCCCGCGCGCTGCCCAAGGTAAGGCACGCCCCCAGAGTGCGGCGTCCGCAGGTGCCCAGCGCAAGCCGCTGGTGCGCCCCGCCCCCCGCTCCAAGATCCGTCGCGCTCGCCTGGTCGTTGCCAAAGTAGATACCTTCTCGGTCGCCAAGCTCGTCTTCCTGCTCTCGGTCGCCATCGGTATCGCTACCGTGGTTGCAGCCGTTATTCTCTGGCTCGTCATGCAGGCCACCGGTGCCTTCCAGAGCCTCAATGACCTGCTGACCCTGCTCGGTACCACCGGTGACGCCGTAGACATCTCTCAGTACCTCTCACTGGGGCAGGTAGCTCTCTACAGCACCATCATCTCCGTAGTGAACGTCGTGCTCTTTACCCTGCTCGGCACTCTTGCAGCCATGCTCTACAACGTAGCAGCCAAGCTGGTGGGCGGCGTGGGCGTGACCCTCACCGACGAATAAACACCGAGTAAAACCCTCATCTAGCCCCGTGGCACCCTGTTTTTTCAGGAAGCTACGGGGCTTTTTGAACCCCTGTGAGGTACTGTGTCTCAGAACACTCTATTTCGATTTGGCAAGGTGCTAAAACCTGTGTAAAGTTATATCTCGTTCTGATGAACACCAAGGGCGTATAGCTCAGACGGTTAGAGCGCTACACTGATAATGTAGAGGTCCCAGGTTCAATTCCTGGTACGCCCACTCACCTTGGTCGAAAGGTTGACATGAAGAAATTTATGGCAATCACGCTCGCTGCATTAGCAACAGCGATAGCGGCAAAGAAAGCCAAGGATTCTCAGGAGAATAAAAAAACTTGGGAAGAAGCTACAGATAAAATTTCATAGGTAGCACCCGATGGGGGCGTGGCGCAATTGGTAGCGCACCTGCTTTGCAAGCAGGGGGTTAGGGGTTCGAGTCCCCTCGCCTCCACTCT
>NZ_JBPPWJ010000017.1:0-46917 GCF_053547255.1 Rothia sp. 11273D007AR
GGGTGAGGGTGTGGTGGTGCGGCGTGGTTGGGGTGGTCGTGGTGGGTGACGCGCCCGGGGTGGGACACACTTTTCTGCCTATAACCCCTTTTGTCTGTGAAAGTAGTCTAGATACACTAAAGGCCAGTCCGTAGGGAATCGGACTGGCCTTTAGCTTTCTCTTTCACCGGTAGGGATCCGGCTTCAAGAGAAGGCTCGCCACCTGAAGCAGATGGGATTAGGGGGAACCATCTGGGAATCTTCAGGCCTTGAGCTACTTGAACGGGTTCGCGGACCGTTCAGTAATCACTCGCACCTTTAGAGGTAGTTACAACTATATGCCAGTTTTTAAGTTTATGCACCCTGAAATCTGAAAAAAGACGAATTATTTTGGAAGACACCTGGGTGGTTTCTATGCTCAGGTGGGTATAGGGTATGGTCAACCGCTTCTTGTAGGTATAAACCTGTTAGGGTCGTGCGGCAAATCTTTCAATAAGATCTACCTGGCCTGAAACGATTAATAAATCGCGTGAAGAAACCCGGGTGTCGGGGGTTGCGTAGGTAATTTCTTCACCCGGTGATTTTACCCCCACAATGGTCACCCCGTATTTAGACCGCACATCAGACTCTGCCAGGGTGAAGCCGTGGGTCTCCTTGGGTGGGTACATCTTGACGATGGCGAAATCGTCATCGAACTCGATAAAGTCCAGTAGGCGCCCGGAGACCAGGTGGGCTGCTCGTACCCCGGCGTCCGACTCCGGGTAAACAACCCGGTGTGCTCCAATACGGGAGAGAATCTTGCCATGAGAAGGGGTGATAGCTTTAGCCCAAATGCGCTCAATGCCCAGGTCCACCAGGTTGGCGGTAATCAGCACCGAGGCCTCCACAGAGGTGCCCACACCCACTACGGCGGCGGTAAAGTCCTGGGCCCCCAGCTGACGCAGGGCATTCATATCGGTGGCGTCGGCCTCCACCACGTAGGTGAGATCGCCCGACCATTTCTGCACCAGGACGGGGTCTTTCTCAACAGCAAGAACCTCTTTATTCTGGCGGACGAGCTGGGCAGCGGTAGCCGACCCAAAGCGTCCTAGGCCAATCACCAGCACGGGGGCGCTGTGGGCTGGGCGGAAGTCTTTTCTAGCCAATGATGGGCCTTTCTTCGGGGAACTTGTAGAGGCGGCGACGGGAGCGCATCGCCAAGCCGGTGGCTACGGTGATGGTGCCGATACGGCCAATGAGCATGAGGACAGAAAGAATGTAGGTTCCGGACGGCGGCAGCTCAGCTGAGAGCCCTGTGGATAGGCCGCAGGTCGCGTAAGCTGAGATAACCTCAAAGAGGGCCCGGTCGAGGCCGACGTTGCCAATCAGCATGATGGCGGTGGTGCCAGCTAGCACGAACATGAAGCTCATCATGATGACGGAGATAGCGATGCGCAGGACGGCGTCGGGGATGGTGCGGTTGAAAGCAACGACGAAGTGGTCGCCGCGGGCTTCTGCCAGAATCGCCAGGAAGACCACGGTAATGGTGGTGATTTTGATGCCGCCTGCGGTAGATGCGGAGCCGCCGCCGATGAACATGAGTACGTCGGTGAGCAGCATGGTGACGGGGTGGATATCTGCCATGTCAACCAGATTGAAGCCTCCGGAGCGGGTCATGATGGATGCGAAGGCGGCGTTGAGTGCTTTGTCGCCCGCGCCCATGGCACCGATGGTGCGGTCGTTGCCCCACTCTAGGGCGCCCCAGGCAAAAGAGCCCAGAAAGAAGAGCACCAGCGTGCCGATGATGGTGAGCTTGGCGTTAAGATTCCATTTACTAAAGCGCAGGTTGTTGCGCAGCACCAGAATGACAGGGAAGCCGAGGGATCCCACCATCACGCCCAGGGCAATAGGGAAGAGAATCCAGAGATCGTGGCCGTAGGGCACAATACCGTCTGAGTGGGGGGTGAAGCCCGCGTTGTTGAAGGACGAGACCGCATAGAAGACGCCGTGCCAGACTGCCTGCCAGAGGGGCTCCCCCAATACCAGGAAGCGGGGGATGAGCGTGAAGGCGATCAGACCCTCAATGGCGATGGAGGTAAAGGCCACGGTGCGAAGAACTGAACCTACTTCACCCAGGCGTCCGATATTGAGGGATTCCTGGGCGATAATTTTGGAGCGCAACCCCAGCTTGCGCCCTACCGCCAGCGCCAGGATGGAAGTGAGGGTGAGCGTGCCGAGGCCGCCAATCTGCGATCCTAAGAGAATCATGAGCTGGCCAAAGAAGGTCCACTGTTCGGCGGTAGAAACCGTGGTGAGACCTGTGACGGTCACGGCACTAGTCGCCGTAAAAACAGCGTGGTGGAACTCCACCTGCTGGCCATCGCGTGAGGCCCAGGGGGTGTAGAGCATGAGCGAGAAGAAAATAATGACCAGCAAGAAGGCTGCAATGGCAATACGCGAGGACGACGACCCAAAGAGGCGGTCTACCAGGTCGCGCAGGTGGGCCAAGCGAGCCTGAAAGGCTGCCGAAAACTTAACAATCTTAAGGAGCTGCTGGTACTCCAGCTGCCCCTGTTCCATGGCGTCCAGAACCCGCTTGCGCTCCTGGACCTTGCGCACAATTTTGCCCACGTTCTTCACCTCGCTTTCTTCTGCCGTCTCTAGCGTAGTCTGCGTGTCATACAAGCGGGGTGTGGTGCCCGCAGAGTTTTTATGTGTTTAATGGTAAGTGTGACTCAACTTACCAAAGGAGGTAGTGCTGGTGGCTATTATCGACAGCCTCACGCCCACCGACGTGCGTGTGCTCTGGACCCCTGCCATGGCCAACTACTATTTTGGCGACTATCACCCCATGCACCCCTCGCGACTCGATGCCACGGCTACGCTGGCTCGGGACCTTGGGATTTTTGACCTCCCGCAGGTAGAGCTTGAAGAGCCCGAAATTGCTACCGTGCATCAGCTTATGCTGGCCCACGACTACCCCTATATCGACGCGGTTCAAAAAATCAGCGCCGACCCCACGCTGACCATCGCCAGCTGTGGCCTGGGCACCGAAGATACCCCCGGGTTTGAGGGGGTGCACGAGGCTTCCGCCCGACTTGCCGGTGGCACCTACCAGGCTGCCGAAGCTATCTTGAGTGGCAAGGTCAAGCACGCGGTTAATTTTGGCGGAGGCATGCACCACGCCTCACGCGACCATGCCAGCGGTTTCTGTATTTATAACGACTGCGCTGTGGGCATAGCTCGTCTACTTGAAGCGGGAGTGCAACGGGTCGTTTACATCGATGTGGACGCTCACCACGGGGACGGTACACAAAGTATCTTCTGGGATAACCCTAATGTCATGACCATTTCCCTGCACGAGAGTGGCATGACTCTCTTTCCCGGTACGGGTTTCGCCAACGAAGTGGGTCCCGAAGGGACGGCAGCAGGAACCTCGGTCAATATTGCCATGCCCGAAAGTACCACCGATTCAGGGTGGCTTCGAGCTTTTGACGCTGTGGTCCCTAGCCTTCTGCGGCAGTTCCAGCCCGAGGTGATCGTCAGCCAGCACGGCTGTGACTCCCACCTGGCCGATGACATGTCGCACCTGAATATCAGCATCAACGGTCAGCGGGAAATTGCCGCCCATATCTCCCTTCTGGCGGACGAGCTGTGCGAGGGGCGATGGATTGCCACCGGGGGAGGGGGCTACTCCATCTATAACGCTGTGCCCCGCTCCTGGAGCCACCTTATTGCGGTGGCGGCCGGGCAGCCCCTCGATATAAATATGCCAACTCCGGAATCATGGCAGGCTTATATGCTTGAAAAGTATGGTACCAAGGTGCCTACCATGATGGGGGATCCCGTGGACCTCTGGTGGTATTCCTGGGAGGTTGGCTATGACCCAGCCAGCAGCGTAGACCGTAGCATTATGGCCACCCGCAAGGAAGTATTCCCCCTATGGGGCCTTGACCCCTGGTACGACTAGCTACGGGTGCGATAGAGTGTCGAGGCGTAACGTTGGACCCAAAATTTCTGTGTGCTAGCTGGGCATAGACGATGAGTGTCCCCATTTCTGCTGGTCAAACATGCAATTGTGGGTATATATGTGTAAAGATGTCAGTATGAAAGACGACGTATTTGCTGTTATCGCTGACCCCACGCGGCGACACATCCTCCAGGCACTAGCCGTCGAACGACTGGCCGTTGGCGAACTGGTTGAGGAGCTGGGCGTCAGTCAGCCCACCGTATCCAAGCACCTCAAAGTGCTGCGTACCGCCGGTCTGGTCGAAACTGAAGCCGTGGGCCAAAAGCGTTTTTACTCTATTACCCCCACTCCCCTCACCACCGTTACCGACTGGGTAGATGGTTTGCTGGCTGCCCCCGCTGCTGAGCCTGAAACCGCTTCTATTCCCGAGGAGCCGGAAGAGGCGCCCGCTCCGGTCGTTGACGTGCCCCACCCCAACACCGCCGGTATTACCTTTACCCCGCTGACCCCCTTTACCCCCGTGCTCGATAACCGGGTGGACGAAGACATCGTAGAGAGCCAGGAGAGCCAGGAGAGCCAGGAGAGCCAGGAAGCTGTGAGTCAGGAGGTCGCTGCTCAGGAAGCTATCCGTCAGGTGGTGGCTGACTCCGAGGCTCGTGCTAGAGTTACTGACTCTCAGGCCTACAGCCCTGCCGGTGAAGAAACCGGCGATGATCGCGGATTGCTGGCCAATCTTACCCGCTGGGGCCGCCGTAGCTCCCGCTAGGCTCCTGCCCTAACACACTGCTAGTTTCAAAGGACACCGTAAGACTGTATGGCACACCACCAGCAGCTTCTCGACTGGATCGAGAATGAACTGATTAACCAGACCCTGCACCTGGGCGATAGTTTGCCCGATGACAGGGTACTGGCCCATGAAGTGGGGATCAGCCAGAACCATATGCGGGAGAGCCTTAAGCACTGCGAAGAAATCGGAGTGCTGAGGCTCTATGAGGGGCGCAAGAAAAGCATTATCGCCCAGCTGGTGCGGGAACCGGCAGCTTCTGCCGGGCCAGCCGTCAGCCTTTATTTGGCGAGCTCTCGTTCTCCTCGGCAAGACCTCCTATCGACCTGCCTACTTCTTGAAAGCTACGCGCTGGCCGGGCCCGCCTTCGACCAGACCGCCTTTGAAGAGCTCGACCGTATCGTTGAGGTTATGCAGGACGATGCTACTAGCCTGAGTGATTTCCACGAGCTCGAAGCGGATTTCCATATCCAACTCGGAAGGCTATCGGGCAATGCCCTTATCTCTGCTCTGCTAGCCACCCTGCGTGATGCCATGATTGAGGCCCGCTTTGAGCTTGTCAGCCAGGTGCCGCTGTGGAGCGCTACGTCGTCTCGCCTGCGTATGGAGTACCGGGCTATTGTCGATGCTGCCCGCTCCGGTGACGCAGCGCTAGCCCAGACCCTGCTCAAGGCTAACTTGCAGGAGCGTTTTGCTGAAGCGGGCCACCCGGTAGATCTTGATACCTCGAATCAGGGCGGTAGCGGGGTCAATCTTGAACCCATTGAGGTAGAGACCCAGGAGTTGGTTCCAGAAGACTGGGGCGGCCCCATTGAGCCTGAGCTCTTTGAAGCTCTCACCACCATCCAACCTATCGAAGTAGCCCCTACAGCAGATTTGCCCCCTGCCAAGAGCGTAAGCCGCCGGAAGCGAGGGACGGTGAGCCCGGTCGTCCGCGCCGCTAGCTCTGCCGCCAGCCCTGACCCCGGGGCAGCAGCCTCCCAGGAAGCCGAGACGCCCACGGCCAGCGAGGCCCCCGAGTCGCAGGACGCAAGGGAAGAAACTGCCAGCGATGGTGCTAAAGCCGTAGCCCCGCAGGGCGACAGAAATCAGCCCTCCAAAAAGCGTTTTGACGTTGTTGGATATTTTGGTTTCCGTAAAAGCGCCCCCGTTCAGGGCAATACTGAAGCCGACGAAGAACTCTTTGACGCCGATGCGGAGGGGGATCCCGAAGAAGAGGCCGCTACCCTGCGCGAGGGGTACGAATACGCCACCAGCGACCGCTAGGCGGTAGATAAAACGAGAAAATGCTCTCACTTGCCGGTGAACAGGGAGCGAAAAGTCCTCTTACCCTGTAGGCTTGGGAGAGAGCGTTTTTTCACGCCGAGGGTATTGCTATGCCCTTTATGCGTGCTTTGGAGCGTTTATACCGGTATAGCGCCCGGATAGCTACCGACCTACCGCCCCCGGGTGGTTGCTGTCGGCCGGGTATCGACCACTATTTAATAAGTGAGGTGAATCCAATGGGTTCAGTTATCAAGAAGCGCCGCAAGCGTATGTCTAAGAAGAAGCACCGCAAGCTTCTTCGCAAGACTCGCCACCAGCGCCGCAACAAGAAGTAAATTCTTCACCGCGAGCCCCGCACCTGTTTCGGTGCGGGGCTCGCGCTGTATCACCGGACTTTTCGGGGCGGACGAGCCCGCTCGCCTCGTGGGGGAGCGGCGGGTTAGAGTGGAGTAATGGCTACACCACTCATTGAACTGCTCACTAAGCCCGGCTGCCATCTGTGCGAAGCTGCTCGGGAGACGACCGGCCAGGTGGTAGGCAGCTACGGGCTGACCTATACAGAAATCAACGTTGAAGAGCACCCCGACCTGTTGGAGCGTCACCGCACCGAGATCCCGGTGCTGCGGGTTGATGGTGAGGTTAAGGACTTCTGGCAGGTCAATGCCAAACGCCTGGCGAAGATTATTGAGAAGAAACTGGCGGAGTAAACCGGCGGGGTTGCTGGTTAGCGCTTACTGACTAGGTTTGAGAGACTAGAGATATGAATACTTCTTCGGCAACTGTCACCGTGCACCTGATGCGCCACGGCGAGGTGCACAACCCCGACCGTATCGTGTATGGGCGTCTGCCCAACTACCACCTGTCTGAGACGGGTCAGAAGATGGTGCGCCTGTCTGCCGAAGAGTTCAAGCGCCGCGCGGACGCCGGTGCCAACATCGTGCACCTGGTCTGCTCCCCGCTCACCCGCACCCGCGAGTCGGCTGCCCCCATCGAGGAACTGCTGGGCCTGGTCGCCCAGCCCGATGAGCGCGTGATTGAGGCCGGGAACTATTTTGAGGGCCTGCACGTGAATAAGCAGGAGCTGCTGGGCAACCCCCGCCACTGGAAGCACCTGCTCAACCCCCTGCGTCCGTCCTGGGGTGAACCCTACCGGGACCAGGTAACGCGCATGGCTGAGGCTATTAAGGACGCCGCCCGCACCGCCTACGAGAAGGGCGGGGACGGCGCTGAGGCGATTATTGTCTCGCACCAGCTACCCATCTGGATGGCCCGCACCTCTGTAGAGGGCGGGGCGCTGCCGCACGACCCGCGCAGCCGCCAGTGCAATTTAGCTTCCATTACAAGTTTTACCTTCCCCAATATTTTCGCCCCTGGCAAGCCAAAACTCTCCTATGTTGAGCCTGCTGCCGAGCTCTATTCAGGTGTTATTCAGTTACCGGGGTCATAATGGCACCGACTGTAAGCGCACATTACACTGACCTGAAAGACCTGTAATTCATGTCTACCTCTTTCCCCCTACGTGTGAGCCGCAAACAGGCCCTGAGCATCGCCGCTTTAGGAACTGTTGGCCTGCTCTCTGCCTGCTCATCAAGCCAGGACTCCCTGGCTGCCCAGGCAGATGCCGGAGATTCCAAGGGCTACATCGCCGGTGATGGTAGCGTCACCGAATACGCTGCTGGTGAGCGCGGTGAACCCGTTGACTTCGAAAGCGAGCTCTTTGACGGCACCGTCGTCTCAGCCGCAGACCTGCGCGGTAAGCCCGTGCTGCTGAACTTCTGGTACGCAGGGTGCGCCCCCTGTCGCGTGGAAGCTCCCTGGCTCAACGAACTGCACGACACCTACGGTGAGAAGGTCGCCTTCTACGGGGCCAACGTGCGCGACGAAAAGGGGACCGCTGAGGCTTTTGAGAAGAACTTCTCCGTGCCCTACCCCTCCTTCCGCGACGTGACCGGCAAGGTGCTGCTTGCCATGAGCAAGTACGTGCCTGCCCAGGCGGTGCCGACCACGGTCGTCCTCGACGCTGAAGGGCGCGTAGCGGCCCGTATTCTGGGGCAAATCGACAAGTCTGTGCTGGGCACCCTGCTCGAAGACCAGGTCAGTGCCTAGCTTCGGCAATATCGTTCTCGACGGCTCCCTCTGGCTCGCCCTGCCCCTTGCGGCACTGGCGGGCCTAGTCTCGTTTGCCTCCCCCTGCGTGCTACCGCTGGTGCCGGGCTACCTGGGCTACGTGACCGGCCTATCGGGGGGAGAGATGAGCCCCCGCCGCCGCAATCTGCGCATGGTTACCGGTATCGGCCTGTTTGTGCTGGGCTTCTCGTTTATCTTCGTGCTCATGTCTGTGGTCCTAGCCCAGCTAGGGGCGGCCCCCTGGCTACGCGGGCAGGGCTGGGTCAACCTGGTGTTGGGCCTGCTAGTGATTGTGATGGGTCTGGTCTTCATGGGCCGCTTCGACTTCTTCCAACGCGACCGCAAAATTGAAGCCAAACCCCCGGCCGGCCTCTGGGGCGCACCGATTCTGGGCATCACCTTTGGTCTGGGCTGGGCCCCCTGTATCGGCCCGACCTTCGCGGCCGTGCAGACCCTGGTCTATACCGGAGGCTCCGATAACACCAAGGCGGTGCTTCTGACCCTGGCCTACTGCTTGGGACTAGGCATCCCCTTCCTGCTCGTGGCGCTGGGCGTTGCCCGCGGCGTCAACACCATGGGCTGGGCCCGCCGAAACCGACTCCTGCTCCAGCGCCTGGGCGGCATCATGCTCATCATCATCGGCCTGCTTCTGGCGACCGGCCTCTGGACGCAGCTGATGTCCTGGTTCCAGGCCAGCATGCCGGTCTACGAACTCCCCATCTAAACACACCCCACACTGACGCACCGAACCGAAGATAGCAAGGAAAACATGGCAGAGACTCAGGACGCCCCGGCCCTAGGCCCGCTGGAAATGCTCCGCTGGGCCTGGACGCAGCTGACCAAGATGAACACCGCCCTCTTCCTGCTGCTCATGCTGGCGGTCGCCGCTGTGCCCGGTTCGGTCTTTCCCCAGCGTATTCAGGACCCCGCCGCTGTAGCCGACTACATCGAGGTGCACCCCACCTGGGGCCCTATCGCTGATAAGCTCCAGCTCTTTGACGTCTTCTCGTCGGTCTGGTTTGCGGCTATCTATATTCTGCTCTTTGTGTCCCTGATTGGCTGCGTGCTTCCCCGCGCTACCAAGCATTATCAAGCCATGCGGTCAGGGCCCGCCCGCACCCCCAAGAACTTCTCCCGCCTACCCCAGCACCGCACCCTCACCATTCCGGTAGGCGCGGGTGCCGGGGAGCTAACAGCCTCCCGCGCTATTGAGGACGCTGCGGCCGTGCTGAAAAAGCGCCACTACCGTATCGAGGTGCGCGAAGAAGCTCCGGGAGTCGTGAACGTTGCTGCTGAACGCGGCTACCTGCGCGAACTGGGAAACATTCTCTTCCACCTGGCCATGATCGGCGTGCTGATTGCGGTAGCGCTTGGCTCCCTCTTTGGCTACAGCGGCCAGCGCGTGGTGACCGAGGACGAAACCTTCGTCAACTCCCTGGTCGCCTATGACTCCTTCAGCCCCGGCACCAACTACAACCCCGACTGGCTGGTGCCCTACTCAGCCACCCTCAACAACCTGACCGTCGAATACGACCGCCAGGAAGGCTCACCCACCTACGGCTCAGATATCAACTACGAAGCTGACTTCACCCTCACCAGTGCAGACGGTGAACAGCGCGAGCAGACCCTCAGAGTCAATGAACCCATCTACTTTGAGGGAACCTCTATCTACCTGCTGGGCAACGGTTACTCGCCGGTCGTCCGTATCACCAACACTGACGGCTCTGTTGCCTACGAGGGGCCCGTGGTGGGCCTACCCTCGGGCCGTAGCTACCTCTCATCTATCGTGCTGAAGGTTCCGGACGCCCACCCCGACCAGCTGGGCTTCGTCGGCATGTTCCTGCCCACCGGCGAACGCACCACCGGCAGCGCCCCCACCTCTATCGACTCAGACCTGCTTAACCCCATGCTGGTGCTCCAAAGCTACGCGGGCGACCTCGGGCTTGATAACGGCGTGCCCCAGAACGTGTACGTACTCGACGTTGATAGCCTGACCCCGCTCAACACCATGGCCGCCGGTAACGGCATTGTGCTCGATGCCAGCAACAACACCGCCACCCTGCCCGATGGCCACGGAACTATCGAATTCCTGGGTGTTAAGCGCTACGCTGGCATTGAGATCAGGTCAGACCCCGGTCGCCCGATCGCCCTGGTCTCAGCAACCCTGCTCTTTGGCGGCCTGCTGATCTCGGTCTTCGTCGCCCGCCGCCGCGTCTGGGTACGAGCCACCGAAAGCGGCACCGGGCCAGACCGCGTACTCACCGTCGAATACGGCCTCCTGGCCCGCGGCGAAGACCCCCGCCTCGCCACCGAAGCCGACAAACTCACCGACCTCTTCGCAGAGCGGTGGGGACTAGAATTTGATGAAGCCTAACCTACCCACCGCCCGCCCCGGGGCAACCCGGCCGGGCACCGGCGTCCGCGCCCTACCTCAACCTGTGAAGTGAGAACACCATGTCAGAAGTCAACATAGAGCTCGCCCGCTGGAGCGAACTCTTCATGTACCTAGCAGCCATCACCTACATGGTTGCCTTCGTCGCCTTCGCCTGGGACGTCGCTGCCCACTCCCGCACCACCAAGCGCCTAGAAGCAGCCAATGCCCCCGAACCTGAAAAGGAACTCGTGGGCGCGGGCACAGCCGTCAAGAACGCCCGATCTGCCCGCATCACCGGCACCGAACAGGGCACCGGCGCCCGCGGTATGGGCTACAAGCGGTCAGCAGCCGCTAAAATCTCCGGCCACGTTGCCGACTCAGAAATGCGCTACGGCACCGGCGAACGCCGCCCCGCCGCCCGCGCCGGTGTGGTCATCCTGGCCCTGGGCTGCCTCATCCACCTAGCCGGTGTGCTCTCCCGCGCCTTCGCCGCTAACCGCGTGCCCTGGGGCAACATGTACGAGTTCTGCACCACCGGCGCCCTGCTCGTAGTCGTGGTCTACCTGGGCTTCCTCATCTTCCGCGACCTGCGCTTTGTAGGCACCCTGGTCTCTGGCCTCGCCCTGACCATGATGACCGCAGCCACCATCGCCTACCCCACCCCTGTAGGTCAGCTGGTGCCCGCCCTACAGTCCTACTGGCTGGTCATCCACGTATCCATTGCCGTACTCGCTTCAGCCATCTTCACCATCACCTTCGCCATGGCAGTCCTGCAGCTGGTGCAGACCGCCCGCGAACGTCAGATCATTGAGGGCACCGACAGCTCCCTGGTGCGCCTGGGCTTCATGCGTCTGATCCCCTCATCCACCGCCCTGGAAAACTTCTCCTTCCGCCTCAACACCGTGGGCTTTGCCATGTGGACCTTCACCCTGGGTGCCGGCGCCATCTGGGCCGAGAAAGCCTGGGGCCGCTACTGGGGCTGGGACACCAAGGAAGTCTGGACCTTCATCATCTGGGTGGTCTATGCCGCCTACCTGCACGCCCGCGCGACCCGCGGCTGGTCAGGCCCGCCCAGCGCCTGGCTCTCTATCGCAGGCTACCTCTGTATCATCTTCAACTTCACCGTGGTCAACGTGTACTTCTCGGGCCTGCACTCCTACTCAGGTCTGTAAACCGGTTTATCGCTGACGCTTTTCCACAGGTTCAAAGAAGCCCCCGCACATTGTGTGCGGGGGCTTCTGCGTAGGTGCTGTTCGGTAATAATCGACAAAAGTCTTGAAACCTATCTAGGTAGATGTTGTACTTAGGTACAGAAGGAGGTGCCCATGAACCCCACTACCTACCCGCCGGCCCTGGTGCGGGCAACCTTGCCCACCGCCGTCCTGGCCTGCCTGGCTCAAGAAAACCTGCACGGCTACGGCCTGGCTACCCGCCTGGAAGAGATGGGCTACGGACGCCTGCGCGGCGGCTCCCTCTACCCGGCTCTTTCCAAGCTCGAAGAAGCCGGGTACGTCACCACCAGCTGGACGGAAGGGGAGAGCGGCCCCGCCCGCCGCCAGTACCGGCTGACGGACGCAGGCGCCCGCCAGCTCGCCGACGAACGAGCTACCCTGGCCCGGCTCACTAGCGCCCTTGGAGCCTAAACCCACCAGACGTTTCTATATGACTCAAGGAGGAGACATGGCAAACAACCCCTACGAACGCCTGACCGCCGCAATCGAAGAAGCCAGCGACAACCCGGCAGACAAAGACTGGGTACAAACTGCCTTTGCGACCCTCGCTACAAACGGTGTCAAAGCAGTCACCAGCGAAAGCGCCCTCAACGGCATCATCCGCCAGGTGGCTGAAACCGGCCAAAGCGCCACCGACCTCTACGGTAGCCCTCAGGAATGGGCCGCAGAAAAAATCACCACCTGGCGCGAAAAGGGGACCCAGGCTTTTTCCGAAGACGAGCCATGGGCCCTCAAAGAAGTAATGGTGGCAGGTTTCTTGACCGGGGCGTTCTTTAGCATTCTTTTCTGGGTTGTCAGCGTTCTACCCAGCGACAGGCCGAGCTCCCAGCCGCTGGGCTTCTATCTTCTTCCCGGGGCCTTGGGCATGCTTTTGCTTGCTCAGCTCGTTACCTTCCAACACAGCCGTAAAAAATTTGGCTTTACCGCTGCCGTACTTCTGACAGCGCTCGTTATTCTGGCTGGCTCAGCAGCTATCGGGCTTGGTTTATTTGCCTCCTACGAGGTTTTCACCCAGCGCTTTCCCAGCTGGGCCCACCTAGTGGCTGCCCTGGGGTTGGGTGTTTTGGGAACAGCTGTGGGCTTCCTGCTGCCCTCACCCCCGCAGGTTACAGGTCTAGATGAGGAAGAAGATTACCAGGACGATGAAACCTGGCTTGCTCGATTCAAGCAGGAGCTGAGGGGGCGTGGCGATATCTCAGACGCTCGCGTGCGCGAAGAAGTTTCCAGGGTCAAAGAGCATGCGTATGAAAGCGGTAGTAGCTACCTGGAAGAATTCGGCCACCCGGTAGTCTATGCCCGTTCCCTCTCAGAGCAAAAGAAGGTCAGACCCTACCGGCTTTACCTGCACTCCCTACTCATGCTCGCGATATTCGGTCTATGGGGCTACGGACTTTACACGACCGATGACTACGCTAGCTTGACCTGGCGCCTGCCACTCCTAGTTGTCATTGTCATCGGGGGTGTACTTGAAACTAGAAGGCACTACCGGGCCTACCGCCAGGCCAAGAAATAAGAGCGAACCCCACACTTTGTCACGAGTCCCACCTGTAAACCGTGGGGCTCGTGACAAAACGTGGGGTTCGAAAAAACTAGGACTCGTCGTCCGGCTCAGTGGCCTCCTCGCCCTGGGCAGAGCCCTGCCCACCGGCGTCCTTACGCTTCTTGCGTTCCTGCCACTCGGCGTCCTGGCGCTCGCGCCGGGCCCGGGCCTCCAAGAACTTCAAAAACTCAGGGTCATCATCGGGAGCCACCGGCGGTTTGGTAGTAGGCGCCCCAAAAGACCCGTGGCGCGACCCGCGCGGCCGCCCCAGCCAGAACCACAGCACCGACCCCAGCAGCGGAAAGAGCACCAGCACAGCAAGCCAGGCCCCCTTGGGCAGGGTGCGAACGCGCAAACGGTCGGTCTGGGCGGCATCCAGAATCGAATAAATCCACACGCCCAGCAGAAGAGCGGCGCCGCCAATAATCAAAATAGCTCTACCCATACCACCATTTTTCCATGAACAGGCCCGCCCACCCCTCTTTGTGCGCTCACAGCGTGCCAGCTGAGCAGGTGCCCGCCGCGCAGACCCTGCCCGCAGCGGGTTGGGTAGAATGAAGGGGTGAATTTTCTGAAGTACTCCCTGCTCCGCCTGCTGTTCTCAGCTGCCGCCTTCTTCGCCTCCTACTACTTTGGCGTGGGCTTCATCCTGGCCATCATCTTCGGCGCGCTCATCGGCTTCGCCATCTGCTACCTGGCCTTCCCCCGCCTGCACGACGCCGCAGCTGCCGACTTTAACCGGATGATTCGCCGCAAGAACAAGCCCAAGAAAACGACCGTTGAAGACGAAAACCAGGCGATTGAAGACGAGCTGGACGAAGCAGCCCGCCGTAGCCAGGGCCTTTAGTAGCCGGTAAAGACGGTGGCCCGCTCAGCAAAGATTTCAAGCGGGTGCAGGGCTACCGCTAGGGCAATGAGCAGTGAATAAATGAGGGCAATGATGCCAGCCTGCTTAAGCACCGGAATCAAGTCGCGTCCCAGGGCACCCGAGAGCACCACCAGGGCCGAATGAACGACCGGCCCAATCAGAATAAAGGCCAGGGCGTACCAGGGGTTCTGCGGAACCAGCAGGGCGGTCAGGGCCAGACCCAGGCCCATCTCTACGGCGTAGGTGATGCGCGAAGCGCGGTCGCCCAGGCGCACCGCCAGGGTCTTCTTACCCGCCTCAATGTCGGTGGGAATATCGCGTACGTTATTAGCCATCAGCAGGGCACAGGAGAAAAGCCCCAGGGCGACGGCGAAGACCCAGGAGCTCAGGGTCAGCTGGTTGCTCTGGGTAAACATGGTGCCGAGGGTGGCGACCAGGCCAAAGTAGATAAAGACGAAAATATCGCCCAGGCCCATGTAACCGTAGGGGTGCTTGCCGCCGGTGTAACCCCAGGCCGCCAGCACAGCCGAGGCACCGATAGCCAGGAACCACCACTGCTGCGAGAGCATAATCAGGGCTAGACCGCTGACCCCCGCCAGACCAAAGCAGATAAAGGCCGCCATCTTCACGTGGGAGGGCTTGGCGACGCCCGAGCCGACCAGGCGCAGGGGACCTACGCGCACCTCGTCCGTGCCCTTAATACCGTCGGAGTAGTCGTTGGCGTAGTTGACGCCCACCTGCAAGAAGAAGGCCACCAAGAAGGCCAATAGGGCGCGGACGGGCTTGAACTGGTGCACCTCGTAGGCCGCCGCAGACCCCGCAATAATAGGAGCTGCCGCCAGGGGGAGCGTGCGCAGGCGCGCCCCCTCAATCCACTGTGCAACCGTTGCCACTGCCTTGCTCCTTATCAGCCCAAATGTTTACCTGGCGTTGTGCCGCCACAAATACACACCATTCTCTCACTTTTTAGCGGTTGGTGCCCGCTAGCTGCCGCGTGATGTGCCCCGGCCGCCCTGCTGGGCCTGCCAGGCCGCTGTTAGGAGGGCCTGTACCGCCCGCCGGTCAGGCTTGCCGGTGGGAAGAGTCGGCAGCTCAGGGAGCACCTTAACGAGTTTGGGGGCGGACGCCGTCCCCAGCTTTTCTGCCACCAGCTGGGGGAGGGCGTCCGCAAGCTCAGAAGCGCGTGCGCTGCTGCCCGCCACCAGGGTGACGGCGGCGGTGATGGCGGTACCCCAGCGGGCATCTGGAAGGCCGGCGACCAGGGCTTCGCGCACAGCCGGGTGACTTTCGAGGGCGGTAGCTACGGCTGCCGCGCTGGTTTTGATACCGCCGGAAATGAGCACGTCGTCGGCGCGACCCGCTACGGTGAGGGCTCCGGTGCGCAGGTCTTGGGTGCCCAGATCGTCGGTGCGGTACCAGCGGGTTCCCTGACCGTCTACAAAGAAGTGGGCGGCGGTGCGTTGAGGGTCATTGGCGTAGCCGCTGGCGATGGTTGGCCCGCCCAGCCAGATACGCCCGGGAGCTTGTGGGTCGGCGGCATCGGCTTCTATCTGCACGCGGACGCCCGGCAACGGCTTGCCCTCGTAGACGCAGCCCCCGGCGGTTTCGGCCGACCCGTAGGTGCGTACTACGGGGAGCTCCAGGGCGCGGGCGGTCGCGATGAGATCGGCGCTGGCCGGTGCCCCGCCCAGCAGAATTGCAGAGAAAGAGCGCAGAGCGGTGAGGGTTTCTTCGCGGAGGGTGCCCTCCGGAGTTTCGAGCAGGCGGTGTAGCTGGGTGGGTACCAGGGAGACCAGCCGGTGCGGGGCTGAGAGTTTTTCGGCGGAGCTGACGAAATCCTGGGCCGTGAAGCGGGCACCCTCGCTGACTGAAGCAGTCAGGACGGGGACGGTACCTGCCAGGGCAGACCTCGCCACCACCTGCGCCCCGGCAACGTACTGTAGGGGCAGAGCCAGGAGCCATTGGGCGCTACTTGTCCCGGTGGCTGTTTCTGTACCCTGAGCCGACGCACGTAGCGCCGAGGTAGAGAGCACCGTCTGCTTGGGGGCACCGGTGGAGCCGCTGGTCGTAACGACCAGGGCGGGGGCGTCCTGCCCTCTCTCTAGCTCTGCAAAGCGGGTGCTGAAGGTGTGCAGGGCTTCGGTGACCTGCTGGGCGGGGCTGGCGGGCTGATTTGCTCCGACGCGGACGGCGCCTCCCGGCTCGGGCAGGACGGGTGCAGGGAGCGGGGTAAGGGAATCTAGTGTCATGGCTCTTTTTAGTCTACGCCTGGTGATTATTGCCAAATAGTATGCCTACTTGGTAATCTTGTAGGTAACACCTTCTGCTTCTCAAGGTCGAGATAGGAGCCAACCCATGCTTGAAGTAACCGGTGCAGAAATCGCGATTCTGCTACTTTATCTGGCCCTGCTGGTGCTCTTTTTTGTAGTGCTCCTGGGGTTCCATAAGAAAAATAAGACCGAAATTCGGGTGATTCGTAAGCGCCTGGGGCTGGGCGAAAATGCCACAGGTAACACCGACAAGGGAGCCTAACCATGACTGTACTTGCTACTAATCCGCTGGTGCCCACTGCCGGGGAGGCCGTTCTTTCTGTAATTGGCCTGGCCTACCTGGTCTTCATGCTGGTTTTCCTGGTCTTTCTGGTCAACGTGCTACTGACCTGGCACCGCAAGAACAAGCTGCGCATCATCGAGCTGGAGTTCGAAGAACGCGCCATCGATAACCGCAAGGCTGCCCGCCGCATGGCAGGCCCTGAGGCCTAGCCCCGAGCTGAACGCAAGGACGCCCCGCCCTACCTTCCGTGGAGAAGACGGGGTGGGGCGTCCTACTCGTAGTGGTACCTCACCGCAGCAATGCGCACAGAGTTGCCCACGATTTTGTAGACCAGCCGGTGTTCTTCGGTAATTCTGCGTGACCAGTAGCCGGAGAGGTTGTTGCGCAGGGCCTCTGGCTTGCCAATACCTTCGTTGCCGTTGCGTTGGATATCTTTGAGTAGGGTATTGATTCTTTTGAGAACCTTGCGATCTTGCCTCTGCCACCACAGGTAATCTTCCCAGGCCTGACTGCTCCAGATAAGTTCCACGCTGCTGCCTAATCTTCGAGAAGTGCTTGACTGGAGCCTCCGCCTGCTTCGAGTTCATCGATTGCATCGAGTAGCTTACGGGCATTGGCAGGCGAACGTAAGAGGTGAGCGGTCTCTTTGAGCGATTCGTATTCGGCAAGTGAAAGAATGACGGCAGGTTCGCGCCCTGCCCTGGTGATGACGACTTCTTCAAGGTCTTCTACCGCGATATCGAGTACCTGGGCGTAGTTGGCGCGGGACTCGGTGTAGGTCATAGTTTTCATCAGAACCTCCTGTACAGAAAACTGTACGCTTGAGAGGCGGTATCTTCAAGAGCTAATGTTTTTCCTTTGGAATACCGCACGCTGCAGGGGAAGTATCGTCTTATTCTTTTGCTCAGACAGCGAAAGCCCACCAGACTCTCGTAATGTCCACAGTGAAGGTGGACAGTATGAGAGTCTGGTGGGCACTTAGCCTGCGCGGCACTGAGCCGGGCGCGCGGACGCCTGTGAGCGGCTAGAAGTAGTAGGGGTAGTTCTCCCAGTTGGGGTCGCGCTTCTCGAGGAAGGCGTCACGGCCCTCGACGGCCTCATCGGTCATGTAGGCCATGCGGGTGGCCTCACCGGCAAAGACCTGCTGGCCGACCATGCCGTCGTCCGGAAGGTTGAAAGCGAACTTGAGCATACGAATCGCCTGCGGTGACTGGCGGGCAATGTGGGCCGCGTACTCCAGGCCCTTGGTCTCCAGCTCGGCGTGGGGTACCACGTCATTCACAGCGCCCATCTCGTACATGCGCTTGGCGTCGTATTCCTTAGCCAGGAAGAAAATCTCGCGGGCAAACTTCTGGCCCACCTGGCGGGCCAGCAGGGCTGAGCCGTAGCCGGCGTCAAAGGACCCCACGGTCGCGTCGGTCTGCTTGAACTTGCCGTACTCCTCAGAGGCAATGGTCAGATCGGCAACCACATGCAGGGAGTGGCCGCCACCGGCCGCCCAGCCCGACACCAGGGCGATGACCACCTTGGGCATGGTGCGAATCAGGCGCTGCACCTCCAGAATGTGCAGGCGCCCTGCGCGGGCAGGGTCAATCGAATCGCGGGTCTCGCCCTCGGCGTAGCGGTAGCCGTCGCGGCCGCGAATGCGCTGGTCGCCGCCGGAGCAGAAGGCCCAGCCGCCGTCCTTGGCAGAGGGGCCGTTGCCGGTCAGCAGCACGGTGCCCACGTTGGAGGTCATGCGGGCGTGATCCAGCACCCGGTAGAGTTCATCGACGGTGTGGGGGCGGAAGGCGTTGCGTACCTCGGGCCGGTCAAAGGCGATGCGGACGGTTGGTAGGTCGCGCAGGATCTCACCGGCCTCGTCGCGTTCCACCTGGCGGTGGTAGGTGATATCGGTTAGGTCCTCAAAGCCCTCAACCAGACGCCACTGGTGGGGGTCGAAAATGTCAGAAACCTTGGCAGGAAGTTCGTTAGTCATAGCCACCAGTCTACCCAGGGGTGCCCCGGGCTGGTTCCTTGCATGTAATTGAAAGTTTCATCTGCGCGTTCAATGCACGCGCAGATGAAACTTTCGACGACACTCGGCGCAGAAAAGGACGGACGCTACCTCCAGCGCCCCTGCCCGCAGGCAGGGGAGTGGGGTGCGGCGTCCTGACTTAGACGAAGCTGCTAGCGGGAGAGCTCCACGGCGCGGTCGAACTCTTCGTTGATCTCGCGGGCGGTGGCGGAGTCACCCTTGTAGGTGGCAACCGACACCAGGTAGGCAAAGAGCAGGTTGACCAGGAAGCCGGGCACGATCTCGTACATGTAACCCGAGAGCACCTCGTTGTAGCCCCAGACGAAGACGGTGATGGTGCCTGCCACCATACCCGCTACGGCGCCAAGTGCGGTGAGCTTGCGCCAGTAGAGGGAGAGAATCACGATGGGGCCGAAGGCTGCGCCGAAGCCAGCCCAAGCGAAGGAGACCAGGGAGAGCACAGAGGAGTCGGGGTTCCAGGCCAGCAGACCTGCGATGACAGAGACAACCAGCACGCCCGCGCGGCCTAGCCAGAGGCCCTTGGCGTCTGAGAGTTCCTTGCCGCCGCTGGTGAGCTTGTAGAGGTCTTCAGCCAGGGCAGATGAGCAGACAATCAGCTGGGAGGAAAGGGTTGACATGATAGCCGCCAGCACCGCTGCCAGCACGAAACCGGCCAGCAGGGGGTGGAGCAGAATCTGGGACATATCCAGGAAGACTGACTCAGCATTGGTGGTGTCGGTCAGGGTCGCTTCGGGGTGGTGGGCAAAGTAGGCGATACCGATAAGACCGGCGCTCATGGCACCGACCAGGGTGGCGATCATCCAGGTGATGCCGATGCGGCGGCCGGCGGTGGCGTCCTGGGCTGAGCGCAGGCCCATGAAGCGCACGATGATGTGGGGCTGGCCGAAGTAGCCTAGACCCCAGGCAGCTGAGGAAAGAATGCCCAACACGGTGGTGCCCGCAAAGAAGGAGAGGGCGGTGGGGTTAACGGACTCGATGGTGCTCTCAAGGCCGGAGAAGCCGCCCACGTAAACCAGCGCCATAATCGGCAGAACAATCAGAGCGGTGAGCATGAGTAGACCCTGCACAACGTCCGTGTAGGTTGCGCCTAGGAAGCCGCCAAAGAGGGTGTAGGCAACGGTGATACCGGCGACCAGCAGCATGCCGGTGTGGTAGTTACCGCCGAAGGATGACTGGAAGAAGACGCCCCCAGCGACCATGCCGGAGGAGACGTAGAAGGTGAAGAAAATCAGAATCACCAGGGCTGCGAAGATGCGGATGATGCCGCGGGAGTCGCGCAGGCGGTTGTGGAAGAAGGAGGGGACGGTCACCGAGTTGCTGGAGACTTCGGTGTAGGCGCGAAGGCGGGGGGCTACGAACTTCCAGTTGAGCCAGGCGCCGATAGTTAGGCCGATTGCGATCCAGGCTTCGGCTAGGCCGGTGATGTAGAGGGCGCCGGGCAGGCCCATGAGTAGCCAGCCTGACATGTCCGAGGCTCCTGCAGAGAGAGCGGCGGCGGTGGGGGAGAGGGAGCGCCCGCCCAGTACGTAGTCGTCGAGGTTCTTGTTCTTGGACTTGGCCCAGATGCCAATGCCGACCATGGCGGCGAAGTAGATAGCCAGGGCTATCAGTTGGTAGGTGGTGTTGCTCATGAGCTCCCCTTGGGTTGTGGGCGAGGACGTGCGAGGTTGGGAGGTGCGGCACCGCACCCACCCTTTTGTGCAGTTTCTCTAAAGTATCTTGTTTAGATTACTTGAGGTGTTTACTGAAGCACACGTTTTGGTCTGTGGGTTAGCTTACACCCTGAGGGTCTGGGTGACACTATCTCGCCGCCTGAAGCTATTTAGAATCTTCGTACAAAAACGGTGAGCTTTTCTTAAGAGTGCTTCTGCGAGCGTGGATCTATCACGGGTAGGGCCGATGTATGCAGTGTTACCGCGATGGCTGACCTGTTGGTGCGCCAGACGATGTAGGCGCCGGAGGCGGCGATGAGCACAATGCCCAGGTAAGACCAGGTAGAGAGCACTTCACCCAGCATGAAGGTACCCACGATGGCCCCTACCACGGGGTCGATGGAGAAGAGCACCCCGATGACGGCGGCGCTGGTCAGCTGCCCGGCGATGTTATCGGCAGAATAGGCCAGGGCTACGCCCACGATGGCGGAGAGAGCCAGCTTGAACCAGGCGTCCGCGTCCAGACCCGCCATGGCGGGCACCGATAGGGGAAGCTGGATGAGAGCCGAAAAAGCCAGCGACATGGTGGTGCCGCGCAGGCCGCTGGTCGCGGCGGACGCTGAACCCATGCGGGCCGAGAAGATGGTGTAGCCGGCCATTGAGGCGGCTGACCCGAGGGCCCAGATGAAGCCGATGGGGTGGGCGTCCCCCGCGAGGGTAGGCCCGGCAATCATCACAACCCCGGCCAGGGCGAAAAAGGCAATGAGCCCGTCGCGCAGGCGCCGCACACCGAGCAGAGCCACCACAAAGGCACCCAGATATTCAAAGGTCACCGCCACGCCCAAAGGAATATGGTGCACCGCGTTGTAGAAACAGACGCTCATCAGGGTCAGCACCAGCCCGTAGACCAGCACCTGGGGAAGGTCCCGCCGCCGCAGGGCAAGGGGGTTAGGGCGCACCAGCGCCCACAGGACCACAGCGGCAATCAGAGCACGCAGGGCGGCGACCTGGGTGGGGCCAACGCTGGTAAAGAGCACCGAGACAATCGCAGCTGAAATCTGAATACCCAGGGAGCCAGTGAGGATCAGAAGCAGGGCAGCGGTGCCCCGGCGTTCGGCCGGTATGCGGTCAGCGAGGTTCACAGCGTCTCCTAAAGCCCGCAGGTGCTTTCAAGCAGCGGGTCTACTACAGTCCAGGGGGCCTGCTTGATACGGTCTGGGCTGAAGACAGAGAGCATCTCAGCGGCGGTTTCGGGCAGGTGGGGGCCGCTTTCGCCAGCGCTTGCCCCGGTGAGCGGGGGCAGCGGAATAGAGGCAGCAATCATACGCATGATGTGGTCGGTGCTGACCCCGGCGGCGGTGAGCTCGGCGAGGGTCACGGCCCCGTCCCGTTTAGCCAGGCGCTTGCCCTCGGTGTTGAGGGCCAGGGGGACATGGGCGTAGGCAGGTACCTGCAACCCCAATAGGTGAGCTAGATAGGCCTGGCGGGGAGCAGAGGGCAGCAGGTCATCGCCGCGCACCACCTCGGTGACCCCCTGGTAGTCGTCATCAACCACGCACACCAGGTTGTAGGCGTAGACCCCGTCGGCCCGCACCAGCACAAAATCGTCGACAGCGTCGGTGTATTCCCCGGTGAAACGGTCGGTGACAGTCCATTTGCTCACCTGGGCTTTGAGGCGCAAGGACGCCGGCCTCAGCTGCCTGCGCTCAGCCCTTTCTGCCTCGGTGAGGTTGCGGCAGGTGCCGGGGTAGGCACCGGGGGCGCCGTGCGGGGCACTGGAGGCCTCCTGAATTTCTTTGCGGGTGCAGTAGCACTCGTAAACTAGCCCGGCCTCGCACAGACGGGTAAGGGCGTCCGCGTAGGCATCTAGGCGGGTGGACTGGTAGAGCACCTCCCCGTCCCAGTCGATGCCCAGGGCGGCAAGGTCGGCCAGCTGACGCTCTGCCGCCCCCTTCTTGACCCGGTCTAAATCCTCCACCCGCATCACAAAACGGCCTCCCGCGGTACGGGCCATCATCCAGGCCAGTAGGGCGGTGCGTAGGTTGCCCAGGTGCAGGTCACCGGAAGGGGAAGGCGCATAACGGCCGCAGGGAACGGGAACAGGAGCGGTTTTGATAGACATCACCCCACTAGTCTAGTGCCCAGGGGAAGCTAGCGGGTTGAGGGCAGCTACCCCTGATGAGCCGGTAGCTAAGGTGATACATCTTTTTATGACATAAGATTGCGCTCAACCTGCGTAACACCGTTAAAGAAGGGCAGTGTGGTGAGAAATAACTGCTTAGCCACTCGTAAACACGGTAGGCACCTTTTATTTCAAGTACCTTAGAGAGTATGGCTAGAACTCTTGAAATTGCCGATGGTATCTATCAGATCTCAACGGATAACTACCGTCTTAACTCCGGTCTGATTGTGGGCGCAGAGAAGGCTATGGTGGTTGACACCGGCGCCGGGCCCCGTCAGGGAGCCGAGATCCTGAGAGCCGTGCGACGGGTCACCGAGCTTCCTCTGGTTGCGGTCAACACCCACGCGCACTTCGACCGCTTCATGGGCAACGCCGTGTTCGCAGCTGACGGAGTCACCGACATCTGGGCCCACCCCCGCGCCGCCCGCGCTATCGAAAGCTACGGCGACCGCCAGCGTCTTTACGTTGAGGTGCTAGAACCCGAGATGGCCCACCAGGCTGGCCCCAACACCCAGCTTGTTGTACCCACCCGGTTCTTGCCCGGCGACGGTACCCGTCCGGCCTTTACCCGGGTAGAACTGGGCCAGCGGGCCGTTACCCTCATGTACCTGGGCCTGGCCCACACCGACGGCGACGTGCTGGTAGGGGTAGACGACGTCCTGTTCGCCGGTGACATCATCGAGCAGGGCTCAGACCCCGCCTTCGACGACTCCTACCCCGAACTGTGGGTTAGCACCCTACGCACCCTGGCAGGGCTCGACCGCTACCGCATCTTCGTTCCCGGGCACGGCACCCCGGTGGAGAGTTCCTTCATCGAGCGTATGGCCGACACCATGGAAGACGCCGTACAGAAAATTGCTGACTCTGCCCTGAAGAAGGTCAAGGGGGCAACGACAGCCTCCATGTACCAGCTACCCTATTCGGGGGGATCCACCCGAATTCTGCTCGACCGTCTCACGAAGCTCGAAGCCCGTGAGGCTGAGGGGCAGGGGCTCTCGACCGTCACGTTTGAGGGGGATGCTGCCTCTGGCCTGACCGGCCCCATTACCCTGGGGCAGGGTTAGAAGCACCTCGCACGATTTGCTCAGAAGCTTAGGCGCGAGACAGAAAGAGCTACCCAGCTCAATGCCGGGTAGCTCTTGTCTTTAAACTGAATCCAGTCTGTATTAGTAAGCCCAGACCTTCCGGTAGGCACTGCGCTTCTTATTCTGGGGGCGTAGCAGGGCAATCTGCGTGCTGGTGGTCAGAGCCGCTACCGCCCCGATGAGACAGATAGCTGCCATAAAGGCAGAGCCGGGAATCGGGTTGGTGTAGGTGACCCAGTAGAGGGCCAGGGCGCAGAAACCCGAGAAGAACCCTGAGATAGAAAGCAGGGGAACCAGGATCAGCCCTGATCGCTGGGTGTCGCTCATATCAAGTTCCTCTGAGCGCATGAAACGCAGAATCACGAGCCCCAGCACACCCCAGAGACCGGTGACCAGAATAGCTGTGACCACATCGGCTGGGCGGTGCCAGCCATTGACCACGGTGGAATAGCCGGCCGCTACCGTAAAGACCATGCTAATCAGGGCCACGGTGGGGCGGAAGCGCTTGGGGGAGGCCAGGAAGAGAGCCAGGCCCGCAGCCGCCGCGAAGGTCGTGTGGCCGGACGGTGCCGAGTTACCCAGGGCCTCCTGAATACCCAGGTTGGGCTTGACGATGATGTAGTTCTTCAGCAGCTGGGTGGTCAGGTTAGCACCGGCGGCAATGGCCACACCGACCAGGGCTGGCACAAAGCGGTGCTTCCACAGCAGCACAAAGAGAATGCCGATAGCCGCGGTAATACCGGCGGCGGTGGGAATGAAGTCGAGCAGGGTAGAGGTCTGCTCAGTGTAGGTCATGAACTGGTAGGAGAACTCCTGGAAGGAAATCTCGTCGAGCTCCTGGCCGGTTGACGTTGTAATAAAGAAAACAAAGGCTGCCACCAGAAGGCAGAAGAGGGTTCCTGCCGCAAAGAAGTGCTGGATCAGCGTCCAGAGCGAGGGGCGAGTCTGCCGAATATGCGAGGGAGTGAGCATATGCAACCGGCCCGAGGGGGAGTACTCCCCTGAGTGAGCCTGGCTGCTGTAGGGCGCCTGGCCGTAGCCCTGCGCCGGGTGGCCGGGGCGGGGGCGTCCTTGCTGAGCAGCGGCAGGGGCCCCGTAGCTAGCCTGTGGCGCCCGGTGGGCGCTGACTGCGTCCGGACGCGGGGCCGCCGCTTGGGCGCGGGCCTTGCTCGCCGCCCGGGCGGCACGTTCCTTCTTGACCCGGTGCGCTGCCTCCTGGGCCGCTGCCTGCGCGGCGGCAAAACCGGTTTTAGCTGCCGCCAGGCCACTGGCGGTACCGGCCTGGAGCTTAGCTTTCAGAACCTCGCCCTGGGGCGCAGAAGGCGCGGCAGGGAGCACCACGGTGGCGTCATCATCTGTAAAAGTAGCCCTTACCCGAGAAGCGGGAAGCACCTCGGTGGCGTCGTCACCGGGGCTGGTCGGCAGGGCAACCGTGCGGTCGTTATAGGTCTGGGGCGTTAGCACCTCGGTGGCATCGTCGGGTGTGCCAGAAACAGCGTTAGAATCGCGCTTCTCAAAACTCACAGTTATCCCCAAAGACCTTTCTGCTGCGTGTAGACACCTCAACGAGCCTACCAAGCTGTACCTGTTATTTCAGCCCTAGGCCCTGCTAAGAGCTAACAGGCTCAGCCTGTAGTGCTATTGTGGCAAACTCACATGGGACTTTCCTGAGAGAACCCCTAATGTTGCGCGAGCGCCCCAGCTACACCCCACAGCTAAAGCCGAAGAGTAGATTAGAAGACATGACAGCTCACGCCCTCACTCCAGGCTTTGCCCTGCCCCCGCTCGAAGAAATCCTGGCCGCTACCCGCGTCGTAGCCCTGCCCATGCGGGTGAAGTTCCGCGGCGTCAGCCTACGTGAAACCGCCCTGATTCAAGGCCCGGCTGGCTGGGGAGAATTTGCTGCTTTTACCGAGTACGAGCCGGCAGAGGCGTCCGCCTGGCTGGCCTGCGCCATCGAGGCGGCCTGGCTGCCCTACCCGCAGCCGCTGCGTACCAGCATTCCGCTCAATGCTACGGTGCCCGCGGTGCCTGCTCAAGCGGTAGAGGACGTGCTAGCCCGCTACCAGGGGCAGGTGCGGGAAATCAAAATCAAGGTGGCTGAGGCGGGTCTGCCCTTTGAAGAATCCCTGGCCCAGGACCTGGCCCGGGTAGCGGCCGTCCGCGCGGCCTGCCCCGGGGCTCGCCTGAAGATTGACGCCAACGGCGGCTGGGAGGAGGGCCAGGCCGTCCGCGCCCTCAATGAGCTAGCTGACTACGACCTGCTTTACGCCGAGCAGCCTGTGCCGGGTATCGAGGGCCTGGCCCGGGTGCGCGAGGCACTGCGGGCCCGGGGTAACCCTCTGCTGATCGCCGCCGATGAGGCTGTGCGTAAGGCCGATGACCCGTTACGGGTCGCCCGCCTGGGAGCAGCTGACCTGATGATTATTAAGGCCGCACCCCTGGGAGGAGTCAGACGGGCCCTAGAGCTAGTGGAGCAGGCCGCCCTACCTGCGGTTGTCTCATCGGCTCTTGAAAGTTCGGTCGGCATCCGTACCGGGGCAGCGCTGGCCGCTGCCCTGCCCCAGTTGCCCTACGGGTGCGGGCTGGGCACGGTCTCCCTCCTGGCTCAGGACGTCACCCCCAGCCCCCTCGTAGCCCGAGACGGCTACCTGCCCCTGCGCGATATCGCCCCTGACCCCCGGCTCCTCGAAGAGGCAGCAGCCAGCCCCGAACGCACCGCCTGGTGGCACCGCCGAATCGAAGCCTGCTACCGCCTACTTGAACAGGGGCATCTGGGCAGCAGCAGAACCCGGCTGAGTGTTGAAGAGGGCAGCGAGTAAACTGGTGGGGTGACTGATGCACCCTCAACCTCCTTTATGACCGCAATTTCTGTGCTCGACACCCTCGTGCGGGCAGGAATGCGGCATGTTCTCATCGCTCCGGGATCGCGCTCAGCCCCCCTAGCCTATGCACTCGCTGCCCTAGACCAGGCCGGGGTCATCGAAGCCCACGTGCGCATCGACGAGCGCAGCGCCGCCTTCACAGCTTTGGGAATGGCCAAGGCCAGCGGCCAACCGGTGGGTATCGTCACCACCAGCGGCACCGCCGTGGGCGAGTGCCTCCCGGCCCTCATGGAGGCCTACCACACTGGCGCACCCCTGGCCCTGCTCTCGGCCGACCGCCCTGCCCGGCTCCAGGGCACCGGCGCCAACCAAACCACCGACCAGCAAGTGATTGCTCCGGCACACACCCGGGCGTCCTGCACCCTTGAAAACTACACGGCCGACCCCGCCGACCCCCAGAGCGCCCAGCTCAACGCGGCGCTCGCAGCTCTGACCGGGCGTTCAGCAGATAACTGGGACACCCCCTCAACCACCCCGCGAGGCCCCGTCCAAATCAACCTGGCCCTTGACACCCCGCTCACCCCCAACCCCCTTGACCAGCAGATCCTAGAGCGATGGGCGCGCTCGCTGGCTGAGAACCCACCGGCGCCTGCCACCCCGCTACCTCCCGCCGACCCCAGCGCAGCTAGCTGGCTACGCGCAGGCACCAACGAGGGGGCTTGGCGGACGGACAGCGCCGGTACCGCCCGCCGTACCGTCGTGGTGGCCGGTGACGGGGCAGGGCCTATCGCCCAGGCCTTTGCCCAGCAGCAGGGTCTACCCCTGCTGGCCGAACCCTCATCGAACGCCCGCTTCTCACCCCTGGCCGTGCCCGCCTACCGGCAGGTACTGGCAGGGCACCTGGGGCAGCAGATTGAGCGGGCCGTTATCTTCGGTCACCCCACCCTCTCCCGGCCGGTTGCCACCCTGCTGACCAACTCCGCGGTAGAACGCACCCTCTACGCCCCCTCACCTGCCCCCTGGTATGAGCCCGGGGCCCTTGACCTGCGGGAGATCGCGACCCTGGCTGAACTGGCCGACTTCGCAGGCACAGGTCGGGGAGCTACCACCGAGGACGGCCACGACTGGACGACCAGCTGGAGCGAAGCCGGGCAGGAACTAGCCCGCGAACTGAACCAGCAGGTCGCCAACTACCGGGCAGGCACCTACACCCTGAACACCCAACCCGGCGCAAGCTCAGCCGACCGCACCGCAGGCTACGCCCTGGCAGAAGCCACCTGGCGGAGCTGCCTAGAAGATGGCGCCGTGCTGATGGTGGGCTCATCCAACCTCATCCGCGACCTTGACCTCATCGCCCCCTCCCTGGCAGCCTCACCCCTGGTCTTTGCCAACCGCGGACTAGCCGGTATCGACGGCACCATCGCCACCGCGTCCGGAATCTCCCTGGCCCTCAACCGCCCGGTACGCGTGCTCGTCGGAGACCTCACCTTCCTACACGACACCGGCTCCCTCAACATCGGCCCCCTCGAACGCAAACCCAACCTCGACGTGCTGGTCTACGACGACCGGGGCGGCGGAATCTTCTCAACCCTGGAACACGGCCAACTAGCCCAACACGAGAAATTCGCCCCGGCCGTCCGCCGCTTCTTCACCACCCCGCACACCGCCCAGCTCGAAGAACTCGCAGCAGTCTGGGGCGAGAACGGAATCAGCGTCAGGGTGGTGCGGCCGTAGGGTCTTCTTACTAGTTACGAAAAAGCCCCTCCACACCTGCGTGTGGAGGGGCTTTTCTCTGCGGAGGGCCGGTTACTTCTGGGCGGTTTCGGTGGCCCAGGGAACTGCGGTCTCGTCGGCCTCTACATCGCTACCCGATTCGTCGGGGTTGCGGGAGAGATGAACCAGGGCTAGGCCCAGGCCGCCCCAGATGAGGGCGATGGAGACAATCAGCATAACGATGGCGATGGAGCTCATGCTAGGCACCTTCCTTTTCGGTGGCTGACTGGGCTGTCGACTGGGCGGTGGCGTCTACGTGGTCGTGGACGACCTTGCCGCCTGCAACCGGGGGAGCCGGGGGAGTCAGCGCTGCGCGGGAGGTCTTAGACCAGGGCAGCATGGAGATGATGATAGCTACGACCAGCAGGGCGATGACCATGCCCCAGCCGAAGATGTTGAGCATCTGGTCGGGGTAGCCCTCGTAGGGTTCGTTGATCAGGCCGATGAAGGTGTTGATCAGGGAGTAGCCCAGGATGACGGGGGTGACGCCTGCCAGTAGGAACATCCAGAGCTTGCCCATCTTCCAGGACGAACGCTCGTTGAGGTGGTCGCGGAAGATCGGCAGGGCACGCAGCAGGTAGGCAACTACGAAGATGGAGACCAGGCCTGCGGCCAGGATGCCGAACTGGTTGACGAAGTTATCCAGGATATCCAGGACGTAGAGGCCGGAGGTGGTGGCCATGAGCAGGGTTGAGATTACCGCGATGGGGGCGATGACCAGCAGGGTGGAGCGCACACGGCCCAGGTTGAACTTGTCTTCAACACCGGCAACGATAACCTCAACGATGGAGATCATGGAGGTGAAGCCTGCAAAGAGCAGGGAGCCGAAGAAGAGCACACCGATCAGGGTGCCGCCGGGGGCCTGGGAGATGATGGTGGGGAAGGCGATGAAGGCCAGGCCAATACCTGAGGTTGCTACCTCGGAGACCTGGGTGCCAGCGGCGGTTGCCATGAAGCCCAGGGCTGCGAAGACGCCGATACCGGCCAGCAGCTCGAAGGAGGAGTTAGCGAAGCCCACAACCGCGCCGGAGCCGGTCAGGTTGGTCTTGTTCTTCAGGTAGGAGGCGTAGGTAATCATGATGCCGAAGCCGATGGACAGGGAGAAGAAGATCTGGCCGTAGGCTGCAACCCAGACACCGGGTTCGGTCAGAGCGGCCCAGTCGGGGGTGAAGAGGGCATCGAGGCCGGTCATTGCGCCGTCCAGGGTCAGGGAGTAGCCGACCATAACCAGGAACATGATGACCAGCACGGGGATGAAGAAGACGTTAGCCAGGCCCACGCCCTTCTGTACACCCAGGGACATGATGAGGGCCAGCAGTACCCAGATGCCGATGAGGGGGTAGAGGATGCCGGGCACGAAGTCGAAGGTGAGAGCGACCGGGTCAGCCAGCTGCAGGACGTCCGCGAAGAAGAAGGTCTGCGGATCCTCACCCCAGGCGTGGGTGAAGGAGTAGATGAAGTAGCGGGCAGCCCAGGCAAGAATCGCTGCGTAGTAGATAGCGATGATGAAGTTGATGCCCATGTGCCACCAGCCGATGAACTCGGTCTTGCGGTTCAGGCGGCGGAAGGCCAGGGGAGAGGACGCGCGGGCGCGGTGACCGATGACGTAGTCAAAGAAGAGGAAGGGCAGACCCGCGGTCAGCAGGGCGACCAGGTAAGGGATCATGAAGGCGCCGCCGCCGTTATCGTAGGCGACGTAGGGGAAGCGCCAGATGTTACCGAGACCAACGGCTGAACCGATAGCTGCAAAGATAAAGACCTTGCGGCTTGAGAAGCCTTCTCGTTTCTTGGGCGCCGAGGTGGGGTTTGAACTCATGTGAGTAGTCCTCCGCAGGCTAACGTGTGAATGAATCTTTTGTAGTATGTGGGTTCAGGCTAGCAAGTGATAAATAAATCTCAAATAGTGGATAGAAAATTGGGTAAAAAAATCCCGGCGGTTTCCCGCCGGGAGTAGCTCTAGGCATCGCGGTGGACGACGGCGTGAGCGAAGGACTTGAGGGCCTCCTTGACCACTGAGTCGGGCAGGGGCTCGATGGCCGCAATAGCGTCGTCAGCCCACTGGTAGGCAATCTTCCAGGCTTCAGTGGTGGCCGGGTGGGCCGAAAGCGCTGCAACGGCCTCGGCTAGAGCCTCGTCGCTGGTCAGGTCGCCCTGAATCAGCTGCTGGACGTGCTGGGCTTCAAGGTCGCCGGTTGCGGCAGCCCGGTCGAGCAGGATGGTGGGCAGGGTGGGGACGCCCTCGCGCAGGTCAGTGCCGGGGGTCTTGCCGGATGCCGCACCCGAGCTGGTGACGTCGATGACGTCGTCGGCCAGCTGGAAGGCCACGCCTACCAATTCGCCGTAGCGGGCCAGCATCTGCACGGTTGCCTCGGGGGAGTCAGACAGGATAGTGCCGTAGGAGCCTGCTGCCGCGATGAGGGAGCCGGTCTTGCCCTCGATGACCTTAATGTAGTGGCTGAGAATGTCTTCGTTTTTCTCGGGGCCGGTGGTTTCAAAGAGCTGACCCAGTACCAGGCGTTCAAAGGTCTGAGCCTGCACAGCTAGAGCGCGGCCACCCAGTTCGGAAACAATCAGGGAGGCGCGGGAGAAGATAAGGTCACCGGTCAGAATGGCGACCGAGTTGCCCCAGATGTTCTGGGCGGTATCTACACCGCGGCGCTTGGGGGCGTCGTCCATAACGTCGTCGTGGTAGAGAGTGGCCAGGTGGGTCAGCTCAACGACAACAGCTGCGTCGATGACCCGGTCGTTGATGCCGCCACCGGCTTCTGCTGCCAGTAGGGTGAGCAGGGGACGCACCCGCTTGCCACCGGCAGAAAGCAGGTGGCGGGAGGCCACGTCTGCCAGGTGATTGGTCTGGGCAACCGCGCGTTCTAGGCGCTGCTCAACCTCAGAAAGGGCCTCAAGAATCTTGGGGCCGAGTTCAGCGTCCTGCGCAATGAGTTCAAACCCCTTGGGCAGGTTGAAGTCAGCTTCGGGCATGAGCGCTTCAACGCTCATAGGGGAGCTGGTGGGTTCAGTCACGGTGTCTTTCACATTTCTTCGGTGGGTGGCTGCGGCCCAGAGCCGCGGCAAGCTGCTGGTGTAAGTCTACCGGGTTTACTGCTCGGGCTTATAAGCGCGGTGCAGGGCTACGATGCCGCCGGTCAGGTTCTTGTACTGAACGTTCTGCCAGCCTGCTTCGGTGAAGTGGCGGGCCAGCTCGTCCTGGGCGGGCCAGGCAAGAATGGACTCGGCCAGGTATTCGTAGCTTTCGGGGTTAGAAGAGACCTTGCGCGCAATCGGTGGAATCAGCTTCATGATGTAGTTGCGGTAGATGGCGCGGAAGGGGGCGAAGGTGGGGGTGGAGAACTCGTTGATGACGATGCGTCCGCCGGGCTTGGTCACGCGGTAGAGCTCGCGCAGGGCCTGGGGGTAGTCGGCGACGTTGCGCAGGCCGTAGCTCATGGTGACGGCGTCAAACTCTTCGTCGGCAAAGGGAAGGGCGGTGACGTCCGCCTGCACGAACTCGATGTCGGGGCGGCGGCGGCGGCCTACGGCCAGCATGCCCTCGGAGAGGTCGGCGGCGATGACCTTAACACCGGCGTCGGCGAAGGGTTCGGACGAGGTGCCGGTTCCGGCGGCGACGTCAAGGACCTTCTGGCCGGGGTGGGCGTCGACCGCAGCAACGGTCTGCTTACGCCAGTAGATGTGCTGGCCCAGCGACATGATGCCGTTCATTAGGTCGTAGCGTTCGGCTACCTGATCGAACATGGATGAGATGTCGGTGGTCTTTTTGTTAAGGTCTGCTCGGTTCACCCTGCCTATTTTGTCATGTTTGTGTCTAAAGCTCACCTTGGGGGTGTGTAAAAAATTCATAATGAATATTCATGCATAGGTTTGCATTTTTACGCATAGCGGGGCAGAATAAAGCTCAAAGCACATCGCACCTACACAGTTTTAGATACGAGGTACACCATGAAGAAGGCCCCCTTCGCTCTCGCAGCAGCCGCCCTGATGCTCACCGCCTGTGGCTCCTCTAGCACCGGTACCACCACCGAGTCAGGCGTTTCCCTGATTTCAGAGGGCAAGCTGACCGTCTGCACCAACCCTCCCTACGCTCCTTTCGAATACGAAGAAAACGGCAAGATCGTTGGCCTGGACGCCGATATCGCAGCAGCTATCGCCTCAGACCTGGGCGTCGAAGCCGAAATGTTCACCACCAGCTTCGAGGGTATCCAGTCCGGTGTAGCCCTTTCCTCCAAGCAGTGCGACATTGCCCTGTCTGGTATCACCATCACCGATGAGCGCAAGACCGTCATGAACTTCACCGACTCCTACGTCGATGACAACCTGGCGATCCTGGTTCCCGCTGGCTCCGACATCAAGAGCGACGCTGACCTCTCCGGCCGTAACATCGGCGTACAGCAGGCTACCAGTGGCGAAAAGTACGCCCAGGACGCCGGCGCTAATACTGTTCAGTACGAAGACAACGGCCTGCTCCTGCAGGCACTACAGACCGGCCAGGTCGATGCCATCGTCGGTAACATCACCGTGCTGTCTGAGATGCTGACCTCTGACTCATCCCTCTCTGTAGTCCAGGAAATCGAGACTGGCGAGCAGATTGCCGGTGCCGTAGCGACCGAGAACACCGCTCTGCTTGACTCCGCCAACGCCACCCTCAAGAAGATGGAAGAGGACGGCCGCCTGGCAGACCTGCGTGAAAAATACCTGGGCGTATCCCAGTAATCACGGATAACGGGTAGTAGCATAAACCCAAGCTCACCAACGGGGGTAGGCTAGCGCAGATGCAGCCTACCCCTCACCCGTTTATCTCTCGTCCTTCGCCGATATGATCCCGGGCAACCGGGGAACAAAAGGAAGACCACCCATGGCACTGTCGACCCGGCAGAAACAAACCTACGCCCGCTACGCCCAGTACGCCCTGCTGGCTATCATCGCACTCGTCGTTATTCTTGTCGCTGACTGGGGAACCCTGCGCGATAAGGCCTTTAACCCTGAGATTATTGCCCAGCAGTTCCCCAACATCATCACCGTTGCCCTCAAGAACACCCTGACTTACACAGCCCTGGGCTTCGTAGTGGGCCTGGCTGGCGGTGTTCTGCTGGCCCTGATGAAGATTTCATCGGTTGCCCCCTACCGCTGGCTAGCTTCGCTCTACATCGAGCTCTTCCGCGGTCTGCCCGCGCTGCTGGTCTTTATTGCCTTCGGTTACGGTATCCCCCTGGCCTTCGGCCTGCGCCTGAACAACTACGTCACCGTCATGCTGGCCCTGGGTATGGTGTCGGCTGCCTACATCGGTGAGGTACTGCGCGCCGGCCTGGAAGCTGTACCCAAGGGTCAGTACGAGGCAGCCCGCTCCCTGGGCATGAGCCACACCCGCGCCATGGTCACCGTCATCATCCCCCAGGCCTTCCGTATCGTCCTGCCCCCGCTCACCAACGAGATTATCCTGCTCACCAAGGACTCCTCCCTGGTCTACCTGCTCGGTATGTCGGTAGCCCAGTACGAACTGACCAAGTTCGGCCGTGAAGGCATCTCGGGGTCCGGCGCGGGCCTCACCCCGCTCGTCCTGGCAGGCGCCTGCTACCTGATTATTACCGTCCCGCTGGGCTTCCTTGCCCGCCACTTCGAAAAGCGTGCCAAGGCCCGCTCCCGCAAGTAAAGCACCCACCTACCCCAGGAAGAACCAGCCATGACTCTTCAGACCGCACCAGCGTCCGTCACCATCACCAACCTGCATAAGTCCTACGGCGACGTCAAAGTGCTCAAGGGCATCGACATGTCGGTAGCCCCCGGCGAGGTCGTCTGCCTGATCGGCCCCTCCGGCTCGGGCAAGTCCACCCTACTCCGCTGCGTCAACCTGCTCGAAACCCCTAACTCCGGCAGTATCGAGGTGGCCGGTCACTCGGTGACCGACCCCGATGTTGATATCGACGCCATGCGCCGCTCCGTGGGTATGGTCTTTCAGCAGTTCAACCTCTTCCCCCACCTGACCGTGCTCGAAAACTGCACCGTCGCTCAGGTCAAGGTGCTCAAGCGCTCTAAAGCCGAAGCCAAAGAAATCGCCCTGGCCAACCTCGAAAAGGTAGGCCTAGCTGATAAGGCAGCCCGCCACCCCGACCAGCTTTCCGGTGGCCAGCAGCAGCGCGTCGCTATCGCCCGTGCCCTCTCCATGAACCCCGCCCTCATGCTCTTTGACGAGCCCACCAGCGCTCTTGACCCCGAGACCGTGGGTGACGTGCTCTCCATCATGCGCCAGCTCGCCGCCGAGGGCATGACCATGATCGTGGTAACCCACGAGATGGCTTTCGCCCGCGATGTGGCTGACCGTGTGGTCTTCATGGACGGCGGCGTGGTGGTCGAGGAGGGCCCCTCCGACGCCGTCATCGGCAACCCCCAGCACGAGCGCACCCAGCTCTTCCTCTCTCGCGTGCTCAACCCCACCGCCCAGTAGATTTAGCCCAGTAGATTCAGCCCGGTAGGTTCAGCGCTGCCAGAGCATAAAAGCAGCCCAGGCCCCTTGATTGCGGACCTGGGCTGCTTTTTTGTGCTTGTTTTTCTGTGGGGCTGTCTCAGCCGGCTTTGATCTTGCCTAGTCGTTCTTGATCTGGGGCAGCATACCTGTGTTGGTATCGGGGGAGGGGACCTCGGCGGACGGCTGCTGGGCACGTACCCTGCGCTGGGTGAGCAGGGAGTCTGCGATGAAGAAGGCTGCAGCTACCCACACCAGCATAAAACCTGCCCAGCGGCCCGCTGAGAGGTGTTCCTGGGTCACGAACAGGGCAACGAGGAACTGAAGAGTGGGGCCAACGTACTGCACCATTCCCAGCACAGAGAGCGGGACGCGGGCAGCGGCTCCCGCAAAGAGAAGCAGGGGCACCGCCGTGAGCACACCGCTGGCTACCAGAATCCAGAAATGGGCTGGGCCTTCTGTCAGCAGGGTAAGCTGACCGCTGTGCGCAAAGTACCACATCAGTACAGCTGCCAGAGGGGTCAGGAGCAGGGTCTCCATGGTCAGAGATACCAGGGCCGGCACCGCCCCAATCCGTTTCTTGACCAGCCCGTAGAAGCCGAAAGTGAAAGCCAACCCCAGGCCCAGCCAAGGGACTGAGCCGTAAAAGACCACCATCACCAGCACCGCGAGCGCAGCAACACCGATACCGGCCCACTGGAGGGGGCGCAGGCGCTCACCCAGGAAGACGACGCCTAGGGCGACCGAGACAATGGGGTTGATGTAGTAGCCCAGGGAGGCTTCCATAACGTTGTTACTGGTGGTGGCAATGACGTAGAGCAGCCAGTTGCCGAAAATGAGTAGGCTAGCAACTAGCAGAAGGCCTACCTGGCGCAGATTGCCCAGCACCGTCAGCAGATTTTTGACCTGCCGGGTGAGCGGGAGCAGGGCTAAACAGAAGACCAGCGAAAACAGCACCCGGCCCGCCACGATCTCTAGGGGAGTGGCTGGGGCTGTCAGCATGAAGTAGAGGGGGAAGAGCCCCCAGATCAGGTAGCAGAAAAAGGCGTAGAGACCGCCCACTACCTGCTCATTTTTGGCTGTGCTCACCGTTGCGTTCCTCGTGCTTCTCTCGGTGGTGTGTGGGTTCTGCGTTAGGTAGGGACTTCTACCGCTCACGGGGAATGTGAGTCAGCGGCGCTATGAGAAAGTGGCTACCCGGTGTATACCGGGTAGCCACTGACAGGTGCTCGGGATGAAGCCTAGAGGCCGAAGAAGCGGCTGAAGAAGCCCTTCTTTTCTTCCTTGGGCTTGGGCTTAGTCGCAGCTTCTGCGCGTTCAGCCTCAAGATCGGGTGCCTGGCCAGCCAGACGGATGTCTGAGGCAGGGCGGGCAGGCTCGTCAACCTGCTCGTAGCCGGCGGGGGCCTGCTCAGTCTGCTCAGCTTCTTCGATAGCCTGCTCCGCAGCAACAGAACCGGTCTGGGGCTCCTCTACCTGAACAGGCTCATCGCGCACGATATCTTCATCGGCGATAGCGCTGGTGGTGACACGGCCGGGGCGGGCGTCCTCAGCAGGTTCGCGGTCGTAGGGCTGCTCGGCGTTGGGGTAAACCCGGTCGGTAGTGATGGTACCTTCGACCTCTTCCTCACGGGCAGCCTCTTCGGCGCGTTCCTTCTCAAGACGCTCGGCCTCAGCTGCTTCAGCTGCAGCGCGCTCTTCAGCGGCAGCAATTTCAGCCTCGCGAGCTTCGATGGCGGCCTGTTCAGCGGCCAGAGCTTCAGCCTCGGCTGCACGGGCGGCTTCGGCGCGGGCCTCGTCCTCACGGGCAGCTTCTTCAGCCGCCAGGCGGTTAGCCTCTTCGCGGGCTGCGACCTGGGCAGCGGCCTCCTGGGCTGCTACAGCTTCGATGCCCTGACGCTCAGCAGCAAGCTGTTCGCGCAGGTCACGGGCAGTCTGCGCCAGGCGAGCCAGCTCGTCGGCACCGACCTGGGGCTCAGCAGCCTCGATACCCGAAATCTTGCCGTTATCGAACCAGAGGCGCAGGGCGCCGTCCGAAGCGGTGATGACGGCGGTTGCCTCGGTGTCCCAGGCAATGTGGGCGCCGCGCAGCTTGGCGTAGGAATCTACGGCGCGCAGGTGGTTCACGGCGGTGCCGGTCTGCAGGGCCTGTGCCATAACCTGGCCCATACGGTTGACGGTGGGGGCCTCAAGTTCAAGCTGGCTGCCATCGAGCAGAATCCAGGCACGGACGCCTGCCCCGGCAGTCACGGGGTAGTGGGCGTAGACGCCGGTCAGCGCTTTGGAGGCCAGGGTCAGTTTGCGGGCCAGACCCGAGTCGAGGGGGAGCTCATCGGTGGTGAGCTCAGAGATGCTGTGCTTCGCTCCGCCTTCACGCGCCTGGATTGCTGCCGAAACGACGCGGTCGGGGAAGTGACCGAGCTCCTGCCACGACCAAATCCAGGAACCGCGGTTCTCGGATTCAGTACCCAGCAGGTAGGGGGTGAGGCTTACGGAAGCATCAGACTGGAGGGTGAATGACGGTGCAGAGAAATCCACCGTCCATTCTGCGCCGCCGCTGATTTCAGCAAGACGGGCCTGGTACTCGGTGGAGATAAAGATTGAATCGTCAATCAGATCCTGCAGTGTAGTAGTCATACGGTCAAGGCTAGCAACTCTTATGGGGCTCCCGCACCTTTTTGCCGCGGTAAGAGCTTGAATTTCTGACATATTCAGCACCCTCCTTGAAACTAGGGGAGAATCACTCAGGAAGAAGGCGGGTGTGCTCTGCCCCGAGGCGGGTAGTTTCTTGGTTTAATGGGGTAGATAACTCGCGCCCCTTGGCTTTACCTCCGGTAGCGCCGATAGGGCTTTGCTTCGCCCAAACCTTCAGGAACAGTATGTCGCCTTCTTCGCCCCGTTACACCGAGATTGAACGCCCCGCTATGGTGCAAGATGCCTTGAACGCTATTGGTAGCTGGATGCTGGGTACGGTCAAGGTTGAACCCGGCTGGAATGAGCTGGTACTCGATATCAAGCCCCTCTCTGAAACTGTATTTGTGCGCATTACTGAATCACGCGATGAGCAGGATTATGTGGGCACTGTGGGGCCGGTGAAATCTAATAGCCCTGTGCTTCCCGCTATTGAGCAGCTGCAGCACGCCTCTTTTGTCGAGGGGGAGGGCACCTGGTTCACCGCATCTGTGGTGATTACCGCCAGCAACTGGCCTGAGCCCCAGTACCAGATTGGGGCGTCCTACGACCGTGCCCACGAGCCGGTGGACTGGAACGGCGAGGGCCGCCTGAGTGCCCGCGATATCCGCGCCCACTTTGAACTTTTCCCCCGCGACCCCGAGCACGTGCCTGACTGGGCCGCTGTGCGCCTGGCAGGACGCCGGGGCGCAGGTTTCGCTGAAACCGGTGGGGAAGGTGCCCTGCCTGTAGGCCCCGTCAACCGCTATCTGACTGAGGCCCTGGCGGGCTTCGCAACCGCCAGGAGCGAGCAGTCCTTAGCGAACGTCGTCCGCACCGCCCAGGGTGGCAATCTCATCATGGATATCTCCCAGAGCACGGTGACTCCTGAGGGTACCCCTCAGCTCAACTACCAGGTGCTGCGCCTCGCTAACGGAATGAGGGCACTGACCGCCTACTCAGCAACTGAACCTGCTAAAACCTACTCAGCTCAGGTGCTGAACGCCCCTCACCCCCGCCTGGTGGTAGAACACGCCATGAAGGTTTTCCTGCAGGTAGCCCACGACGAAACAATAGACGTGCTGGTGCTGGACCCCGGTAGCGAGCACGAGTGCTTTATTGAAAAAGCCCAGATCCAGTGGGTGATTGGGTCCCCGCATAACATGCCGGCCCAACGAGCTCTCGTTGAAGAAAATATGCATGATCTGCTGATGGCTCTCACAGCCCCTGCGTCTGTGCTCCTGCTGGGTGTACGTGCAGATGATCCGGTAGGCCACCCTGTCATGCTTAAGAAAGACGATGACAGCGAAGAAAACGTCGCCTTAGTCTTTACAACAGCTGCCGAAGTTGCCGCTCTTGACCCGACCCTGGTGGTACGTAGCGCCCCGGCACTCGAGGCCCTCAAACTCTTTGCCGCCGGTGAAAGTAGCGCTGTACGCATCAATGCCCTGGCACCCCACGCCACTCTCCCTATGGAACAGGTGCGCCAGCTCATTTCAGTAGTAGAATCTCAGTAAACCCCCACCCCCTTACTTCAGGAGTTCCCCCATGACAGGCGCCCTGCGCACGCTCGGCCTCACCGCGGCTCGTCATGCCCGAGCCACCATCGTGATATGGCTGGTACTTCTGATTCTTGCAGCCGTTGGGGCACTGACCCTAGCACGCGGTGCAACGGCTAACTACACCATGCCGGGGGCTTCTTTTGAAGCTGTGCGGGAAGACCTTCAAGCCAAGATTCCCGACAACGGTATCTCTAGCGGCTACGTGGTTCTTGAAGCCGACAACGGTTTCGATGACACCCAGAAGCAGGCAATCGCCCAGGCTGTTACTACGATCGACCAGCTGCCCGAGGTTGCTGGTTCCCTTGACCCCTTCGTGGCAGCAGATGCGGTGACCCAGGCGTCCGTACAACTTGAGGACGCTAAAGCCCAGCTGGCCCAAGCCAAGGCGCAAATTGATGAGGGACAGGCCCAGCTAGATGCCGCTAAAGCAGCCCTACCTCAGGGGCTGAGCTCAGAAGAAATTGCGGCACTAGCCCCCGACCTGGCGGCTCAAGAAACCGCCCTGGCGCAAGCCCGCACCACCCTGCGATCCAACCAGGATAAGGTCGATGCTGCCCAGCGCGAACTAGATGCGGCGGCCGATACGAACACGGTGAGCGAAGACGGTACCGCAGCCATCGTCAATATCGCCTTCAACCAAGACACTAACTCCCTGCCCACCTCGGTGCGGGAAGAAGTCTTTAGCACCTTTGACACGCTCAAAGACACCGGCCTGACCGTCAACTATAGCTACGAACTCGACCAAGACGTCAGCGACGTCTTCGGTATCTCAGAAATTATTGGCCTGGTCGTAGCCTTTATCGTCCTGCTGATTACCCTGGGGGCGGTCGTAGCCGCCGGTCTACCCCTGGTGCTCGCCCTCATCGGGGCCGGGACCGCCGTTGCCCTGGTGTACACCAGTACTGCCTTCATCGGTATGACCGCCACCGACCCCGTCCTCGCCCTCATGCTGGGTCTTGGCGTCGGTATCGACTACGCCCTGCTGATTCTCTACCGCTTCCGCGAAGAACTGCGCGATGGAGAAGACGTGCTGGACGCAGTAGGCACCGCCAACTCAACAGCAGGTCACTCCGTGCTCTTTGCTGGAATGACTAACATCATCGCGCTGTCTGCCCTTTGCCTGACAGGCCTACCCTTCCTCGCCATCATGGGCTTCGCCGGTGCCTTTGCCGTAGCCCTCGTCGTGGCTTCCTCGCTCACCCTGGTACCGGCCGTCCTGAGCCTGCTGGGCACCCGTGTCCTCACCCGCGCTCAACGGGAGGAACTGAAACAGCTCAACCTGGCCCGCACCCAGGAAATCCAGGTACCCCGTAACCGCCGTGAAGCCTTCGCCGAAATCGAAGCTGCCTACAAGGGCTGGGGAGGCTTCGTGACCCGCCACCCCATTGCTATGACCCTCGTTTCGGTAGCTGTGCTGGTACTGGCGATTATCCCTACCACCTCCCTTCGACTAGGCCTGCCCGACGGCTCATACCAGGCCACCAACTCAACCTCCTACCAGGCCTACCAGACCATCTCCGAAAAGTTCGGTGAAGGCGTCAACGGGCCTATCATCGCGGGACTTACCCTCACCGTCCCCGGCGACGAAGCCCGCCTGCGCGATGTCGCCCTCGACGTGGCAGACCGCCTCAAAAACAATAAAATCGAAAGCGTCGCTATCGTCGCTACCAGTGACGACAACGCCACCGCCATTTTGGCCTTCTTCCCCAGTGAAGGGCCCTCGGCAGACAGCACCCTCGCCACCGTTCATGCCATGAACGACAAACTGGAAGCAACCGAAAAAGCTACCGCAACCACCATCGGCCTGACCGGCTCCACCGTAGCCAACATCGAGATTTCAGAACGTATCTCAAGCTCTATCCCGCTCTACCTCGGGGTCGTGATTGCCCTTTGCCTGGTCCTGATGGCCTTTGTCTTCCGCTCCATCATCGTGCCGGTCATGGCCACTATCGGCTTCCTGCTGTCTACCCTGGCATCGTTCGGAGCCGTCGTCGCTGTTTACCAGTGGGGCTGGCTAGCTGACATCTTCGGTGTTACCCAGCCCGGGCCTATCCTGGCCTTCCTGCCCATCCTGCTCATCGGCATCCTGTTTGGCCTCTCGGTCGACTACCAAATCTTCATCGTCTCGGGCATGCGCGACGCCCACCGCAAGGGCCACTCGGCAGGCGATGCCGTCGTACTGGGCTACAAGCAGGGTGGAGCCGTTGTGACTGCCTGCGGCGTCATCATGGTCGCTGTTTTCGCCGGATTCATCTTCTCCCACCTCACCGCAGTGCGCCCCATCGGCTTCGCCCTAGCCCTGGGCGTTGCCATGGACGCCTTCCTCATCCGCACCACCTTCATCCCCGCCACCATGTATATGCTGGGTGAAGCTGCCTGGTGGTGGCCTTTTGAGAAGAAGGAACGCGACGAAGAAGACGCCCCCAAACACATTGCCGAATAAGGTACAGAGCAAGGCCTAACCCCGCCAGCTTTCACCAGCACTACAAAGCCGCCCCCGACGTCCTTATCCAAAAGGACGCCGGGGGCGGCTTCTTCACGACAAGCTAGGCTCGACCGCAGACCTTAGGTGGTCTGGGGAGTGGGCTCGTTGCTCTTCTCGTTGTTGTGCTTGTAGGCTTCACGGACGCGGGCACCGAGCTCTTCGTGGACTGAATCCCAGTACTTGAAGGCACGCTCACGAATCTCGTCAGAGACAACAGCACCAACGTGGCCGGCGATGTTCTCGACCAGACGGGCCTTAGCAGCATCATCCATGACATCGGCGTAGAGGGTGCGAGCCTGGCCGAAGTCGTCGTCCTCAGCGTGCAGGGTAGCAGCAGCGCGAACCAGAGCGCCGTCAGCTTCCCAAGAACCCTCACCGGCGCGGGCAGCGTCAGCGTGGGGGCCACCGAAGGTGTTGGGGGCGTAGACGGGGGTGTCGGGGCTGTTGAAGGTGTAGCGCATAGCGCCGTCCTGGCTGTAGTTGTTCACTTCAGCGTTCTTCGCGTAGTTGACCGGCAGGTCAGCGAAGTTGGTGCCAACGCGGTAGCGGTGGGCATCGGGGTAGGAGAAGATACGGCCCAGCAGCATCTTGTCGGGGGAAGCTGCAATACCCGGAACGAAGTTAGAGGGTGAGAAGGTAGCCTGCTCGATCTGAGCGAAGAAGTTCTCGGGGTTCTTGTTCAGGGTCATCTTACCCACCTTGATCAGGGGGTAGTCGGCGTGGGGCCAGACCTTGGTCAGGTCGAAGGGGTTGAAGCGGTAGGTCTTGGCGTCCTCGTAGGGCATGACCTGAACGTAGAGAGTCCATGAGGGGAACTCGCCGCGCTCGATAGCCTCGTAGAGGTCCTGACGGTGGTAGTCAGCGTTTTCGCCAGCGATACGCTCAGCGTCAGCACCGGTCAGGAAGTCGTTGCCCTGGTCGGTCTTGAAGTGGTACTTGACCCAGAAACGCTCACCTTCGGCGTTGATCCACTGGTAGGTGTGTGAACCGAAGCCGTCCATATGGCGCAGGGTAGCGGGGATGCCGCGGTCACCCATGAGCCAGGTTACCTGGTGGGCTGACTCGGTGCGCAGGCTCCAGAAGTCCCACTGCATGTCGTTGTTGCGCAGGCCGTTGCCGGGCAGACGCTTCTGGGAGTGAATGAAGTCGGGGAACTTGATGGCGTCGCGGATGAAGAAGATGGGGGTGTTGTTACCGACCAGGTCGTAGTTGCCCTCGGTGGTGTAGAACTTCACCGCAAAACCGCGGGGGTCGCGCCAGGTGTCGGGTGAACCCTGCTCACCGGCAACGGTGGAGAAACGAATCAGCATCTCGGTGGATACACCGGGCTGGAAGAGAGCTGCGCGGGTGTACTTGGAGACATCTTCGGTGGTCTCAAAGACACCGAATGCGCCGGTGCCCTTAGCGTGGACAACGCGCTCGGGGACGCGCTCGCGGTTGAACTGGGCGAGCTTTTCGACGGTGTAGGCGTCGTGCAGGACGATGGGGCCGTCGGCACCTACGGTCAGGGAGTCGTTGTCTGAGGCAACGGGGGCACCCTGGGTGGTGGTGGTAAATGAACCGGGCTTAATCGGGTTGTTCATTTTTCCTACTTTCCTGTGTGGGGTTGTTTTCTGCTTGTCTCTAGGGGCGGTTCTAGTAGTCAGGCAGAGGGTGATGACGCTCTGCCCTAGCTGGCCAGTGCCTGGTTGGCAGCTGCCTGCTGGGCGAGGGCCACTTCTTTTTCGTCGGCATTTTGGCAGTCGGCGCAGATGCCTCGGTAGAGCACATCGGCGCTGAGAAGTGCCATGCCGTGAAAATCGCTGGGGGTCAGGCAGGGGGCTGCCCCGACGGCACAATCCACGTCTTCGACCCTGCCGCAGCGGATGCAGTAGGCGTGGTGGTGGTTGTCGCCGGTGCGGGTCTCGTAGAGCCCTGCTGACCCCGGTGGTTCGAACTTGCGGAGCATGTTGATGTCGGTGAGGTCGGCAAGGACGACGTACACCGACTGTACGGTGATGCCCGGCAGTTCCTGGCGGACGGCGGTAACAACGGCGTCTGCGGTGGAGTGGGGGTTATCGTGCACAGCGGCAAGTACGGCTAGGCGCTGCTTGGTGACGCGGCGTCCCTTGGCTCGGAGCTGGGCCGACCAGGCTTCTTGGTAAGCACTAGCAGGGGGCTCGGTGCTGCCGGGGATGTGGCTGCAGCCGTTGGCTCCGAGGGTGCTCGTTGTTGACATCATGTCACCATAATATCTTTATTCTGAGTCTTTCACAATAAGGTGAGGCTGAGGATTGCCTCAGGGTTGGCTGGGTCCCCCCCCTCATTGAGGGCGCCCAGTTGGTGCGCCCAACCTTCCCTGCGCTGGGCGCTGTTTGCCCGCGTCCTTGCCACTCGTTGGGGCTGTGGTGCCGCTTCATTCCTCCAGAATCTAAAAAGTTTTTAAAAACTTCGCGTTGTAAAAAGGCTTGTCAGCGGCGTATTTAAGGGTTGGTGAAAAAGTTTTTTAAAAAAACTTCCTGTTTTCGCGTCATGAAACGGGCCCCAGCCACTCTTTATCTATGACAGCGAAAAACTGTCGGGTGTGCCTACCGGTTTCATGATCGCCTGGTAGCGCACCACCCCAATTTGCTATGGGAAGCAGAGCGGGGAACAAGGGAATAAAACGTGCCCGTCAATCGTGGGGATTCGACGAGCACAACGGCGCCTCCGTTGGGACTAGGGGAAAACAGCCCAACGGGCAGGGAGCCAACACTGTGATGTGTTAAGGTGCAGAGCCGCCGCTGCTGGAACTTATCGAGCGGCTCTGCCCACCACACGCCAAAGCAGCCCCACCGCACAGGGCCGTTCGCGGGTTCTGTGCTCGGGCAAATATACACAACCCAATACACTTTCAGATGCTTTCGCAGGCACTGAAACGCTAAGTGCCAACACTGTTCGTGGGTGGTGGCGCACAAGCTACACACTCACCGCCAAGCGGGGGTGCCTCCAGGGAAGGGCGCCGCCGTCACTCAACAGAGGGTAGAGAGGCTCGCACCGCTTTACCGCTAGGGACAACATCAGCCCGGCTCCTGCAGTCCGTAAGGAGCCGGGCTGCTGTTGTTCTTTCCACAAACTACTGCACGCGCGGCAGAATCCCGATAGACTAATAGAATGCCCCACCACTCTAACTAGGGGTAACTCGCATAAACCCAGGGATTTTCATGCAATCACACAACACCGCGCAACCAGCTACTGGCGGCCCCACCGACGAGCTGTTGCTCTCGGACGTCCGCGAAGGCAAGCTAGATTCGTTCGGCGTTCTGTATGAACGTTACGTGTCAATGGCTCGTGCCATTGCTTATAAGCACACCTCTAACAACACCCTCTCAGAAGACATCGTCTCGGAAGCCTTTGTGCGTGTGCTCCAGGCTCTCAAAAACGGTAAGGGCCCCCGAACATTCATGGGTGGGTACCTGGCCACCACTATCGCCCACCTGGCAGCGGAAAACGGGCTCATTGCTCAAAAGGAAGTTCCTAGTGAAGAGGAACACCTGGAGTCAATGGGTTCGCTGGACGAAACCGTCTTGAAATTACATGAGTCCGATGAGCTCATCAGTGCCTTTACCGGTTTGCCGGAACGTTGGCAGACCGTGCTCTGGATGACCGAGGTTGAAGATAAGAAGCCTCGCGAAGTTGCCCAGACCATGAACCTCTCTGCCAACGCTGTTTCGGCGCTGGCAACCCGTGCTCGTGAGAGCCTTCGCGAAGGTTTCTTGCGGGCCCATCAGAACGCGCCGAAGACCGACGAATGCGCCCAGTACTCACCTCACCTGAGCTCTATGGTGCGTGGCTCCCTGACCAAAAAACGTAGCGAAGCCTTGCGTCTGCATCTGTCGGTGTGCTCCTATTGCACCTCGGAATATCTGACCCTGGCCGGTATCAACAAGTCCATGCGCGTTTGGGTTTTCCCCGTGCTGGCGGGCTTGGTGCCCGTTATTACCGATGGTTCCAAGGTGCTGCTGCCCTTCCTTGCCGGTGGCGTAGCCGGTGGGGCAGCCGCCGGTGCTGGAGCTCAGAGCGGTCTCTTCTCAGGGCTGGGGGGCGGACGCTGGACGCCCGGGAGCCAGGCTTTAGCGGGTGCTGCCGCTGTCGTAACCGCTATTGGTGCGGTTGCCGGTGGCATGGCTCTGGTCAATAATTCTTCGGCAGGGTCGGCGGTCATCAGCGCAGACTCTCAGCTGCAGACTCCGAAGGCTCAAGCAAATGAAGAAAATTCTGGAGTCACCGATAGCCTGGTGAATGAGCCCCAGAATGTTTCTAGCGGTATGACCGCTGAAACCCTTCGCTCATCTGTGGCTGCTAACGGCCCTTCCGCAGTGCAGGGGAATAACAGCGCTAACGGCGGGGGCCCCACAAATTCTTTGGCCCAGGCAGCGGGTTCAGAAAATGCTACCTCCCAGCAGGTCGATGCTGACCAAGGCAGTAACGCTGCTACCCCGGCAGCTAGTAGTGGCGAAACCGAACCTGCTGTGTCGGCAGGTAGCCCATCTGTCCCTTCGCAGGGGAACGCTGCGCCCGTTGCTGAGCCGGTTGCAGTGCAAGTCCCCAATGCTAATCCTGAGCTGCCTGGCGCCCCTGAAGCACCTGCTAATCCTGTAGAGCCTAGTGCTCCAGTAGCTCCTTCTGCCCCTGTGGATTCGGCTATACCCGGTGAGCCGGTTGCGCCGACTGATCCTGTAGGGCCGGTGGCCCCTGTGGAGCCCAGTACACCAGAGCCTGAAGCTCCTGTGGTTCCTACTGAGCCGACCGCGCCTACCGAGCCTGAGGCACCGGTTGAGCCGGTCGCCCCGGTTGTTCCTGTAGAACCTGAAAGTCCGGTAGAGCCGGTGGCTCCCGTTGAACCGGTGGTTCCTAGTGAACCTACAGATCCGGCTGAACCTGTTGAACCGACCGATCCTGTTGAACCGACTGAACCGGTTGACCCTGTCGACCCAGTTGAGCCTGTTGAACCGACTATTCCGGTTGAACCTACTGACCCGGTTGAGCCTGTTGAGCCGACCGAGCCTGCTGGCCCGTTCGTTCCGGTTAACCCTGTAGAGCCGACTGATCCTACTACTCCGGTCGAGTCAGTTGAACCGACCGACCCGACAGTTCCCGTTGAACCGGTTGACCCTGTCGACCCCACGGTTCCCGTCGACCCGACTGACCCGACCACTCCGGTCGAGCCAGTTGAACCTACCGACCCGACTGTTCCGGTTGACCCGACTGTTCCGGTTGAGCCTGTTGACCCAACGGTTCCTGTTGACCCAACTGACCCGACCACTCCGGTCGAGCCAGTTGAACCTACCGACCCGACTGTTCCGGTTGACCCGACTGTTCCGGTTGAGCCTGTTGACCCAACGGTTCCTGTTGACCCAACTGACCCGACCACTCCGGTCGAGCCAGTTGAACCTACCGACCCGACTGTTCCGGCTGAGCCGACCGTTCCGGTAGAACCTACTGATCCGGTAGAACCTGTTGACCCAACTGACCCGACCACTC
>NZ_JBPPWJ010000018.1:0-35634 GCF_053547255.1 Rothia sp. 11273D007AR
CACAGGACGGCACAGGACGGCACAGGACGGCACAGGACGGCACAGGACGGCACAGGACGGCACAGGACGGCACAGGAGCCAGCCTGGCCCTACCAGCCCACCCTAGGAGTGCGACACGCCGAGCCGCCTAAAGAATCTTTATTATGTGATTACCGGCCAAGAGCGCACGCCACCATGGCTACCTGAGATGGGAGACCATCCCTGTGGCGGGCGCTCAGCGGCATAGCCCCGGTTGAAAAGAGATACGCTGTGCCCCGCATCCTCAATGCACAGCACAGCGGTTCAAAGGTTATAAGTCCCCTGTGAGCTGGGGGAGAGCCACCTCATTTACCCTGCATCTTGCGCAGAATGGGCCCAGCACACGCGACCTCGGGAGTGCGCTACTCTTTCAGAACTGTCAGCCATGTAGGGCAACAGCCCCAATACCCACCCACCGACTAGTAATTGGCGTTTACAAGGTGCAGAAAGCCCGTAGATGAGATGATTGGCTCGGTGATTGGTAACTCTTCACGCAGGGCCAGCGAAAGCCTGTTAAAACACGTGTGGGGCACCCCGTCAGGGGTGCCCCACACTGTTACTACAACCGTATATTATTTTTCGATTGAGTCAGCCTTGTGGCCGTCAACCTCATGTGCACCGTGGTGCTCATGGTGAGCTGCTTCGAGCTCAGCGGGAGTTACGGCAACTACGCGGTCTTCGAACCAGATCTTTGAGAGACCTGCGCGGGTCTTCTCGATCAGGCCAACCTTGCCCTTCTTGTTGGGCTGAGCCGGGATGGGCTCGGGTGACTCGAAGGAGACCAGCTCGTAGCGGCGGTATTCGTCGAGAGGCTTGTGAACCTCGATGAACTCACCGTGGGGGAGCTGGACGACCTTACCGGTTTCGATACCGTGCAGTACAAGCTCACGGTCCTTACGCTGCAGAGCCAGGCAGATGCGCTGGGTGATGAAGAAGCCGATGAGGGGACCGAATACGAAGGTAAAGCGGAGCCAGTAGGCAACGTCGTTCAGCGATACATGGAAGTGAGTTGCAATCAGGTCGGAGCTTGCCGCGATCATCAGGGATGCGTAACCAATGATGCCTGCTACACCCACACCGGTACGGAAGGGGGCGTTGCGGGGGCGATCCAGGATGTTGTGGACTCGGTTATCCTTGGTAACCCACTGCTCGATCCAGGGCCAGAAGACCATGGCCATCATGACTGAGCCAGCCATCAGAGCGAAGGGGAGGAGGACGCTCAGAACCCAGGTACCACCGAGGAATTCGAATTCCCAGGGCCAGGGCCAGACGCCAGGCCACAGACGCAGGGCGCCGTCACCGAAGCCTACGTACCAGTCAGGCTGGGTACCGGCCTGTACCGGTGAGGGGTCGTAGGGGCCGTAGTTCCAAATCGCGTTGATGGTAAAGGTTGCGCCGAGGAAGGCGATGATACCGAACACGATGAAGAAGAAACCGCCAGCCTTGGCTGCGTAGACGGGGCCTACGGGGAAGCCAACGACGTTGTTCTCGGTGCGGCCGGGACCGGGGTACTGGGTGTGCTTGTGCAGTACAACCATGAACATGTGAATAGCCACGAGCAGCAGAAGCATCGCGGGGATAATCATGATGTGCAGGGTGTAGAGGCGACCAATCACAGCCGTACCGGGGAACTCGCCGCCGAAGAAGAAGAGCGAGATGTAGGTACCAACCAGCGGGATTGACTTGAAAATACCGTCGATAATACGCAGACCGTTACCTGAGAGCACGTCATCGGGCAGTGAGTAGCCAGTGAAGCCAGCCAGAATACCGATGATGAGCAGGGTACAACCAACAACCCAGTTCAGTTCACGAGGACGGCGGAAAGCGCCGGTGAAGAAGACGCGCAGCATGTGCACGGTCATCGCCATCATGAACATCAGAGCTGCCCAGTGGTGAATCTGACGCATCAGCAGACCACCGCGGACGTCAAAGGAGATGTCCAGGGTAGAGGCGTAAGCGGCAGACATGTGGGTGCCCTTCATGGGAACGTAGGAACCGTCGTAGGTTACCGACACCATGGTGGGGTTGAAGAAGAAGGTGAGGAAGGTACCTGAGATAATCAGGATAACCAGGCTGTAAAGCGCAACTTCACCGAACATGAATGACCAGTGGTCGGGGAAGATTTTGCGACCAAATTCCTTGATGATGCCTGAAGCACCAACACGCTGATCTACGTAGTGGGCGATACGACCGGTTGAGGTCTTCGCCTTGTAATCAGACTGCATTGAAGTCGACATTATGCTTCACCTGCCATTTCCTTGATGTGCTTTGCACGCTCCCAGTAGCCGGGGCCAACGGGCTCGTGGAAGTCACTCTGGGCGACCAGGTAGCCTTCGGAGTCAACTGCGATGGGCAGCTGGGGCAGGGCGTGGCCTGCGGGGCCGAAGATAACCTTGCACTCTTCTGCCGCGTCAAAGGTTGACTGGTGGCAGGGGCAGAGCAGGTGGTGGGTGCGCTGCTCGTACAGAGCGATGGGGCAGCCTACGTGGGTGCAAACCTTGGAGTAGGCGTAGATGCCGTCGACGTTCCAGTTTTCGCGACCGGGGGTGACCTTCTTGATGTCAGCGGGATCCAGACGCATGAGCAGTACAACTGCCTTGGCCTTTTCCTCGAGGTAGCCGTTCTCGTGGGTCAGGCTAGAGAGGGTTTCGGGCAGGACGTGGTAGGCAGAGCCCAGAGTAACGTCGGCAGCCTTAATGGGGGTGCCGGAGGGGTCGCGCACGAGGCGGACGCCTTCGTCCCACAGGGTGTACTTGAGTACTGAGGGGTCTGCGGGGCCCAGGTCACGGAACAGGGTGACGAAGGTCAGGGGAGCGAGGATGACGGAACCGATGAGGGTGTTACGAAGAAGCGGGCGACGCTTGATGCCTGATTCTTCGATGATGGTTTCAACGATTTCCTGAGCCTCTGCACGGTCCTCTTCAGAGGTAACCGCGTGACGCTCTTCGACCATTTCGTGGTCGGGCATGAGTGAGCGTGCCCAGTGGACGATACCGATACCGATACCGAACATGGCAAAAGCGATGCCGAGACCCAGCAGAAGGTTCTGCAGACGAAGCATGTTGTTTGCTTCGGGGTTCATGACATCGTAGAAGTTGCCGCTTACCTCTACACCGAAGTAGCCAATCCAGAAAAGCAGGGAGCCCAGCATGGAGATGACGAATAGCAGAACTACCTGTCGCTCGGCACCCTTAGCTTTTTTGGAATCGACGTCGGTGAGTCGGGGAGCATGCGGGGGAAGTCCGGGGTTAGCGAACTTCTCCTGACTTGCCTCTTGAGAGGTAACTACGGCAGCCTTTTCATGTGCGCCGTCACTATGGTTTCCCATGTGTTGCCTCAAATCTTCCTTGGTACGAAATTTATGTGTGTGCGTGAGCTTATGCAGCTCGTGAAGTCAGCCAGAGGGTGAATGCAATGACGATAACCAGGCCGAGGGTCCAGATCAGAAGACCTTCAGACACGGGGCCGAGTGAGCCAAGCTTGAAACCACCAACAGATGCGTTAACTTCCTGTGACTTCAGGTAAGTAATGACATCGCGCTTTTCTTCGGGGGTGATGTTTGCGTCGTTAAAGACGGGCATGTTCTGCGGGCCAGTTTCCATAGCCTCGTAGATGTGCTTCTCTGAAACGCCCATCAGGGTAGGAGCAAACTTACCGCGGGTAAGAGCACCACCAACGCCAGCAGCGTTGTGGCACATAGCGCAGTTTGCGAGGAATACCTTTGCGCCGTTGGCTGCATCGCCCTTGGAAACATCGAGGTACTCTTCTTCGGGGATGGTGGGGCCTGCACCGAGTGATGCAACGTAGGCTGCGAGCTGCTTAGTCTGCTCATCGTTGAACTGGCCGGGCTTCAGCTGAGCCTGAACGCCCTGCATCTGCATGGGCATGCGGCCGGTGCCTACCTGGAAGTCAACAGCAGCAGCGCCAACACCAATGAGTGCGGGGCCGTCTACTGAGCCTTCTGCGTTAGTACCGTGGCAGGTTGCACAGTTGGCCAGAAAGAGTTTCTGGCCTTCTGAGATGTCTTCTGCAGTGTAGGTGGTGCTTGTAGCGGCTTGAGCCTCGTTAGTAGCCGTGGCAACTGCGTAGAGGCCACCAGATAGGAGGAGGGCAAGGGCAAGCAACACGAGAGCTGCGAGCGGATGACGTCGCTTTTGAGAAAGTGCCTTCACGTCGTTGTTCCTTTGTGTGTGTGCTAGTTGGTTTATTTTTAGCGGTTACCGGTTACTTGAGGAAGTAGACGATAAGGAACAGGGCGATCCAGACGACGTCTACGAAGTGCCAGTAGTATGAAACAACGATTGCTGAGGTTGCTTCGTAGTGACCGAAACGCTTAGCAACATAGGCACGGCCGATGATCAGCAAGAAGGCGATCAGGCCGCCGGTTACGTGGAGTGCGTGGAAACCGGTGGTGATGTAGAAAGCTGAGCCGTAAGCACTTGACGCGATAGTCATACCTTCAGCTACAAGGTTTGCGTATTCGTAAGCCTGGACGGAAACGAAGAACGCACCCATGATGAAGGTGAGCAGGAACCACTCAACCATGCCCCATTCACGGACATTGAAGAGGGAACCGGTGCGGCGGGGCTTGAGCTGTTCAGCCTTGAAAACACCAAACTGGCAGGTAACGGAGCTCAGCACCAGCACGATGGTGTTGGCGAGAGCGAGAGGGACTTCAAGCAGCGGGGTGTTCTCAGCCCAAATGTCGGGGCGAGAAGCGCGCAGAGTGAAGTACATTGCGAACAGGCCGGCGAAGAACATGAGCTCTGAGGCAAGCCAAACGACGGTGCCGACAGACACCTGGTTGGGTCGATTCAGAGCGGCATGTGCCGACTTACTTGGGGTATGGGTTGCAGTTGTCACATAGACATTATGTCTGTAAAAGTGCCCGTGAACCAATAGGTAAGGGGGTTTGCTAGGAGGTGTGTTGTAAATCCTGCATATCTTCCCCCTAATCTAGGGGTTTTTACTGCAGGCTTGGCGACACGTTGTGTGTAAAACTTGCGTAACCCAAATATCAATTGCCCTGACGCGAAAAGTCTCTCCGGCGTCCGTCTCATGAGCTCGCCCGGGAACTAAAAGAACCGTAGAATGTGAGCCATGACAGGCACCATCACGTGGAAACTCATTCTCAATCAACTCGTAGCCCAGCAGGACCTCTCGTCAGACCAGATTAGCTGGGCCATGCAAGACATCATGGCGGGATCAACCCCGGAAGCTATTATCGGAGCTTTCCTGGTTGGACTTCATGTTAAAGGTGAAACCCCTGAAGAACTTGCTGCGCTAGCGCAAGGCATGCTTGACAAGGCGGAACACATAGAGGTCACCCGAGATGCTGTAGACATTGTGGGTACCGGGGGAGACCAGCAGAATACCGTCAATATTTCCACTATGGCCTCACTGGTGATTGCGGGGGCGGGTGTGCCCGTCATTAAGCACGGCAACAGGGCCTCTTCATCATCAAGTGGAAGTGCAGATGTACTGGCTGAGCTAGGCATAAATCTAAACCTAAACATTAAAGATGTGGCAGGTGCGGTAGATGCTGCGGGCATCACCTTCCTGTTTGCCCAGGTGTTCCACCCCTCCATGCGGCATGTAGCACCTGCCCGCCGCTCCATTGGTGTACCTACAGCCTTCAACTACCTCGGCCCCATGACCAATCCTGCTCGTGTCCGGGCTTCAGCCATCGGTGTAGCAGACCCCGAGATGGCCGAGAAAATTGCCGCCGTTTTCGCTTCCCGCGGCGACCATGCCCTGATTTTCCGCGGGAATGACGGCCTGGACGAAATTACCATCACCGGCGAATCACAAGTTTGGGAAACCTTCAATGGGGGAGTTGAGCACCATTCACTAACCCCCAACGATTTTGGTATTGATTGCGCCACCCTGGACGATCTACGCGGGGGAGATGCCCAGCATAACGCCCAGGTTGTGCATCAGGTTCTCGACGGGACTCCCGGCCCAATCCTCAACGCGGTTTTGCTGAATGCTGCAGCAGGCTTGACTGCTTACCGTCCGGTCGACGGCAGGCCTTTTACCGAACGCTTTGAGGAAGCCCTGCGGGACGCTCGCCAATCAGTAGAATCAGGTAAAGCTAAGGCTGTGCTTGAACGTTGGATTGCTTACAGCAACAGTAAATAACAACAAAAAGGTGTGGCCCCAGACTTTCTGGGGCCACACCTTTTTAAAGACTGTCTACATCGAGGAATTTAGGCCTTGCGACGCACCAGGGCAAGGATAAGGCGCCAGCCCACCAAGAAGACCAGAAGGGTAAGGGCTGAGACAAGAACAAAAGCAGTTGCGGCAGTATCACCAAAGGAGAGGCGCAGGCCAAGCCCAAGCACCAGGGTGCTGACCCACATCATAAAACCTTCGAGCAAAAGGGGAAGCTGCCGCCTGGAGCTCACGGCCCACACACCAAGATGGCCAGCACAGGCAGCCAGCAAGAAAGGTGCGGCGGTGGCTAATAGCTGGGATAGCGGTTCCTGGTGGCTGGTGAGCCCGATGGTAATAAAAAGAAGGACGAGGGCCAGGTCAACCAGGGCACGGATGGGCTGGGAAAAATATTTACCTGAATCAACTGAACTGAGCATAGTTTTACTCTAACGCAGGAGCGCTAAGCTCAGCAGCTGCGGGGGTAATCGAGGGCGTCTAGGGGAGCATTTTTAGCTTTACTTTACATAATGTATATTATCGGCTTTATAGGAAGCCTTGCTGAGATGGTCAAATCTCCTTATATCTCACGTAACGACTAGCACAGTGAAACAGCATCAGGGAGAATAGATTAGTACTAACACACACCGACCTGTGGGAGGTACACATGATTGATTGGTTCGCTCAGAACCTCTGGGCCTTCTGGCTTACTGCTGCTATTGTTCTAGCCATTATCGAGATTTTGATGCTCGACTTCGTCTTTCTAATGATGGCTATAGCTGCCCTGTCGGCAACACTGAGCACCACCTTCCTCGATTCTTTTGTTGCGCAGGTTGTTCTCTTTGCGATTGTTAGTATTGCCCTTCTCTTGGGGCTCCGTCCGCCGCTTATCAGGCGTTTCCATCAAAGCTCACCCAATATCGCAATGAACTCCGACGGTCTGGTTGGCCAGGATGCCCTTGTAACCCAAACCGTCACCGATCAGACTGGTCTTGCCCGTATCGCCGGTGATACCTGGACGGCCCGCCCTGAAAGCAACCAGTTGGTTCTCCCTGAAGGGTCAACAGCAACCGTCGTGGCTATTCGTGGTGCAACCGCCTACCTAGCTCCTCACACTGCAAAATAACCTTTAACTTAAAGATTAAGGTCGTAACCAATGACAGCTTCAACCATCACCACAACCATCCTGCTTACAGCCCTTGTCCTCTTGGTGCTCATCACCCTGCTCAAGGCTGTGCGCATTATTCCTCAGGCCCGCGCTGGCATCGTCGAGCGTCTGGGTAAGTACCACACCACCCTCAACCCCGGCTTCCACGTCACCGTCCCCTTTATCGACCGCGTCCTGCCCCTCATTGACCTGCGTGAACAGGTCGTGTCCTTCCCCGCCCAGTCTGTCATCACCGAAGATAACCTGGTCGTCGGTATCGATACCGTGGTCTACTTCCAGGTGACCGACCCCAAGGCAGCGACCTACGAAATCACCAACTACATCCAGGCTGTAGACGAGCTAACCAGCGCTACCCTGCGCAACGTCGTCGGTGGTCTCAATCTAGAAGAAACCCTGACCTCCCGCGATCAGATTAACAGCGAGCTGCGAGGGGTTCTCGACAGCACCACCGGCCGCTGGGGCATCCGCGTCTCCCGCGTCGATATCAAGGAAATTCAGCCTCCGCACTCCATCCAGGACTCCATGGAAAAGCAGATGCGAGCCGAGCGGGACCGCCGAGCCGCTATTCTAACCGCTGAAGGCCAGAAGCAGTCCCAGATTCTGACCGCTGAAGGTGACTCTCGCGCTGCGATTCTGCGAGCTGAAGGTGAGAAGCAGTCCCAGATTCTAACCGCTGAGGGTGATGCTAAGGCAGCTATCCTGCGTGCTGACGGTGAAGCCCAGGCTATCCAGAAAGTCTTCCACGCAATCCACGCCTCGAACCCCAGCCAGAAGCTACTGACCTACCAGTACCTGCAGACCCTGCCCAAGCTGGCCGAGGGCGATGCCAATAAACTCTGGTTCATTCCCACCGAGCTCGGTGATGCCCTGCGCGGTATCGGCAACGCTTTCTCACCCCTGGGTAACGAGGGCGCACCTGAGACCGAGGAAGGGTCTACCCCTGCGACTCCCCCGTCCTCTCCCCTGGTCGACACCCCGGTGATCCGCGTTACCCCTGAAGACCTCAACCCCAACCTCGATAAGCTCGATAGCGGCGTTGAAGTCCCTCAGGAGGGCGAGCTCCCTACCGGCGAATCAGCTGAGGGCACAGCCCCGCACGCCCCCGGCGCCTAAAGGTTATAATAGGTATTTGGTCTGCACGGTACTTTCACCTTTGAAGGCCAGTACCCTGCAACCAGTTCAGTCACCGTTTATGGAGGAAGAAAATGAGCGATCGCAGCCTGCGCGGTATGCGCCTGGGTTCACAGTCAATGGAAACCGAATCAGGCGTGGAGCCGGCTCCCCGCCAGCGTGTGGAGTACCGCACCGAAGACGGTGAACGAGTCTTCGTTACCTTCGCGCAGGAAGCTGAGATTCCCGCAACCTGGACCGCTAAGTCCGGTAAGGAAGCCTTCTTGGTTTCTGGCGACGGCAAGGTTGAAGAGAATGCTGAAAAGCCTGTTCGTACCCACTGGGACATGCTCCTGGAGCGCCGTAGCGTTGAAGAACTTGAAGAGACCCTGCAGCAGCGTCTTGAGATTTACCGGGAGCGTCACGCCCTCTAGGCTAGCCCCGGAAGTAAAGGGCCCCGCCAGATAACTGGCGGGGCCCTTTGCGTATCAGCTGGTATTACTTCTTGATGAGGGAGCGGACGCGTTCTGCTCGAGCGGTCAGGCCCCAGCGGGTTACCTTGGTCATGGAGTCAACGATGATGTTGCCATCCATCTTGGAGCTGCCGATTTCACGCTCTACGAAGGTGATGGGTACTTCTACAATTTTCAGGCCGGCCTGCTCGGATCGCCAGGCCAAATCAACCTGGAAGACGTAACCCTTGGAGTCGATGCCTTCGAGGTTAAGCTTCTGCAGGGCTTCGCGACGGTAGGCGCGGTAGCCCGCGGTGATGTCTTTGACCTTGGTGCCCAGAATCAGGCGGGTATAAAGGTTGGCGCCGCGGGAAAGGATCTGGCGGTGCAGGGGCCAGTTTTTGGTTTTGCCGCCGGGTACGTAGCGGGAACCGATAGCCAGGTCAGCTCCACCTTCGATAGCCTGCAGGAGCAGGGGCAGCTGTTCGGGTTGGTGGGAGCAGTCAGCGTCCATCTCAACGAGCACGTCGTAGCCAGCTTCTAGGCCCCAGTCGAAGCCTGCCAGGTAGGCACCGCCCAGGCCGTCCTTGACGGTGCGGTGGAGGACGTTGATGTGGCTGTCTTCTGCTGCCATGGAGTCGGCGAGCTGGCCGGTGCCGTCGGGGCTGTTGTCGTCGACGACGAGGATGTCGCAGTCGGGCACAGCTGCGCGCAGGCGCTCTACTACGACGGGAAGGTTTTCCTTCTCATTGTAGGTAGGAATCACGGTTAGTACTCGCATGCGGTCTCCTTGTCATGGCCCATCCGAATCGTGGGACGGCGTGTAAACCAGTTTTTCATTATATAGGGTGCAGGTGCCCGAGCGTGTATCGCGGGCCTGGGTCTGAGGTGACGCCTAGCCCACTTTGTGGCCGTTGCGGTACAGGCTGACCAGCTCGGGGCGGGGTACGTCGGGGGCCAGGACGGGAAGCAGCGGGGTTCGGGCGCGCGGGTCGGTGCTCCAGGCGGCAATGCGGCTGTCGGGGATCTGCACGATGAGTTCGGTGATGGTCCAGAGGGCGCAGTGGGCGGGGGCTCCGGGCACGAGCTGGCCGGTAAAGGGGTTGGGGGCGGACGCGGCGCGGTAGACAGCGCGGGTGCAGGCGGCAAAAGCTGCGCGAGCTGATACTGCTTGTTCTGTCTGTGCCGGATTGACGGCCGCGTTGACCAGCTCCCAGCCCAATAGTGAGGGCCGGGTACCGGGGTCTGACCCTAGGGTAACTGCAGCCCCCGCCGCCAGGGCCCGGCCAAAGGCTTCACCGGAGCGGTCGAAGTCGCCTGAGAAACCGAGGGTGACCTGTAGGTTTTTGGCTTGTTCGAGGTCGCCTTCGGTTAGCTCGGTGAGTCCTTCCAGGCTGGGACTGATCCGCAGACGGGTGAGGCCGTCAAGAGGCGCCAGATGAGCCAGGTACTCCCCTACCTGAGACTCATCGGTGACCACCAGCATCAGTTGCAGACGCTTTTCTGCCAGCGAAGCCAGTAACTGTGAGCTAAGCTCTCCCGGGGATGAGACAAAGATACCGTGGACGCCGGCGGGCAGCTCCCGGCCCCCTTCAAGGCTGCCTACGGGAAGGTAGTAGTCAGCAACTACCGCAGGGTGCGCCGCCGGGAGCTCCTGCACGAAATCAGTGAGCAGCAGGCGGGCATAGCCGTAGCCAGCTGCCGCTAGCTCATCGAGCAGGGCGGGAGCGTCCACCCCGGTCGTAGAAGCAGCCGCTAGAGCAAAGCTGGGGGTGACCAGGCGTCCGCCCAGCTCCTGCACGGTCATGGAGGAATCCGCGATGGAGCGGGCACCGGCGTCCTGCCCCACCCACTCCACCTGCCCCTCGTTCATGACCAGGGCGGTAGCAAAGGGGTCAGCGGGGCTGTAGACAGAGCCATCGAGCATGACAGTTGCGGGCATCATTGCCGTCCTTTCAAAATACTGACAGTAAACAGACTAAAGCTGGGTTGCCACCACGCCGCGGCGCAGCAGGTTGATAGCGGCCTCGCACTGGGTGCGTAGCTGGGGGTCAGACGATGCCACGTGGGCAATCTGATCGAGGCTGTCGATGACCTGTTTGGTCCAGCGCACGAAGTCACCAGCGGCCAGGTCGGTACTATCAATTGCCTGGGCGAGGCTCTTGCCCCGCGCCCACTTATAGACGGGCCAGACCATACCGAAATCAGGCGAGGCGGTCTGCGGTAGCCGGTGGAGTTTTTCGGCGTCGTTGAGCTTGTTCCAGTGCTTCAGCACGGTCATCAGCGCCCCCTCGACCCCGTGGCCGGGGTAGCGAGACAGCAGACCCAGCTCATCGCGTTTTGCCTCATAGACCAGGGCTGAGACCACCGCAGCGGTAGAGGCCGGGTCAAGGCCCTGCAAGAAGCCGTCTTCGAGGCAGAGGGAGGTCAGCAGGTCCTTTTCACCGTAAACCCGGCGCAGGGAGGCGCCCCGGGCGGTGAGCACGCGGCGCCCCTCCACCGTCTCAACATAGCCGTAGCTAGCCAGCAGCTGGGTGATGCGCTCAAAGACCTGGGCGATAGTGTTGGTACGGCGCTCAATCTGACGGCGCAAACCGTCGGTATCGCGCGACAGGCGGTACCAGCGCTCAGCCCACCGGGCATGGTTCTCGCGGTCAGAGCACCCGTGGCAGGGGTGGTTGCGCAGGGCCCGGCGCAGCTCTTCAATCTTCTGTTCGTCCCCGCGCTCGCGCTCGTTGAAGTACTTCTTCTGAGACCCCGAGCGGGCAGGAAGCCCCTGATAGAGGGCCTCGCGCATACGAGAGGCCATGTCCCGGCGGTCCTTGGGGGTCTTGCCGGTGAACTTCTTGGACACCTTAATCTTCGAAACCGGCAGAACAGGCCCGTCGAGGTCGCGGGGGTCGAGGCGGCGCAGCTGCGCTGCCATCGTCAGGATGGACGGGCGCGGGTCGTCCAGAGACTCGGCCCTGGCCAGCACCACGGCGGGGCCCGCATTACGGCCCCGGGGGATTTCGATGATATCGCCGGGCAGCAGGTCAAGGACGGACGCCACCGCCTGGGACTGGCGCAGACGGCTACGGCCCTTCTCGGCCTTTTTCTCAAGGTCAGAGAGGTCACGGCGGATGCGGGCATACTCGGTAAAATCACCCAGATGGCAGGTCATCGCCTCTTCAAAACCTGCCAGAGCCTTTTCGTTCTTCCTCACCCGAGAAGCTACCCCCACCACCGACTTATCGGCCTGGAACTGGGCAAAGGAACTTTCCAGAATCTTCTTGGTGCGCTCAGTGCCAAACTGGGCAATCAGGTTGGCGCTCATATTGTAGGTGGGTTTGAAGGAGGAGTTGAGGGGGTAGGTGCGCTTCGAGGCCAGGCCAGCTACCTGCTGGGGCTCTAGACCGGGGCGCCACATGACCACAGCGTGCCCCTCAACGTCGATACCGCGGCGGCCGGCGCGTCCGGTCAGCTGGGTGTACTCCCCCGGCGTGATATCCACGTGGGTCTCACCGTTGAACTTGGTAAGCTTCTCAAGCACCACCGACCGGGCCGGCATATTGATGCCCAGCGCCAGGGTCTCGGTCGCAAAGACCATGCGAATCAGCCCCTCAGAGAAGAGGGTCTCAACAACCTCCTTGAAGACCGGCAGCAGGCCCGCATGGTGGGCCGCTACGCCCCTCATCAGACCCTCACGCCACTCGTAAAAACCAAGCACCGCCAGGTCACTGGTCTCAAGGCTAGCGGTAGCCTCAGCGATATAGGCCCGAATAGCCTGGGCCTCAGCCTCAGTTGTTAGGCGAATATCGGCATCGATACACTGCGACACCGCAGCATCGCAGCCCACCCGCGAGAAAATAAAACAAATACCGGGCAACAGACCCGCCTTATCGAGGGAGCGAATCATCTCTGGGCGGCTAATGCGCTGGGGGCGGACGGGGGCGCTCGCCTCATCCGCGCTGCTGCGGCGCTCGCGGTCATAGCCCTGGGACTGGTAGCCCTGGTTACGACTACGTTTGCCCTTGCCCAGGCGGGAGAAGGACTTGCCGCCCGAACCCCGGGAAGGGCGGGGGCGGCGTCCGACCCGAGCCAGCTCCGGGTTGACCTCGGGTAGATCGGTGGCGGCTGCGGCGTCCTCAACGGTGGTGTCGCCAGCGAAAAGGTCCATGAGGTGGCGGCCCACCATCACGTGCTGCCAGAGGGGAACCGGGCGGTGTTCAGACACGATAATGTCGGTCTGCCCACGCACGGTGTCGAGCCAGGCTCCGAATTCCTCAGCGTTAGAGATAGTGGCCGATAGGGCAATGACAGAAATCGATTCTGGCAGGTGAATAATGCACTCTTCCCACACCGCCCCGCGGGAGCGGTCTGCCAGGTAGTGCACCTCGTCCATCACTACATAGCCCAGGTTGGCCAGGGTGGCGGAATCTGCATAGAGCATGTTGCGGAGCACCTCGGTGGTCATCACGACCACGGGGGCTTCGGAGTTGATGGAGGTGTCGCCGGTCAGCAGCCCCACGGCGTCCTCACCGTAGGCTGCCACCAGGTCGTTGTACTTCTGGTTACTCAGGGCCTTGATCGGGGTGGTGTAGAACGCCTTTTTGCCCTGCGATAGGGCCAGGTAGATAGCGAACTCCCCCACGATTGTCTTGCCCGCCCCGGTGGGGGCAGCGACCAGCACACCCCGTCCGTCCTCAACCGAGGTGCAGGCCCGGCGCTGGAAGTCATCCAGGTCAAAGCTCAGGGTCTGCTCAAAGCGGTAGAGGGCGGTCTTTGAGAAGGTGGCGCGTTCTTTGGCGCGCAGGTACTGTTCAGCGTAGCTAGCCATATGTCTAATCTTAGGCGGTAGATTTCGGCCAGGGGCACCCGGCAGTCAGCTTTCGTTCCAGCGCGAACAAAAAACCGCCCCGACACACAGTGCCGGGGCGGGAAAGTTTTAGGAGCGACCGAGCTGGTCGAGTTCTTCGAGGCTGGTGGCTCGGTTGAGTTCTTCGTCGCTAAGACCGGCTTCTATACGAGCCCGCTTCTTAGCTCGGCGTTTATCGTTGAGAAGAGAAATTCCAATCGCAAGGAAAAAGAAAAAGAGCAACGGTACCATGAGGTAGACCATGGACATGATTTCACCACCCGGTGCTGCCATGGCCGCAATAATAGCCACGATAAGTACTACCCATCGCCAGGACTTAAGCATCGCCTTACCGCTAATTAACCCAATGAAATTAAGACCAACCAGGAGAACTGGGAGAACAAAAGCGATACCGAAGGCAAGCATAAACTTGACCACAAAACTGATGTAAACATCGGCTGTCAATAAGTTGGTTGCGCCATTAGGACTGAACTGGGTCAGAGTTGAAATAGCGCTGGGAAGTAGCCACCAGGCCAGGCCGGTACCCAGGAGAAACATTGGAAGTGCTGTGAATGTAAACCCTAGCGTGTAGAGTTTCTCCTTCTTGTAAAGAGCCGGAGTGATAAAAGCCCAGAGCTGATAAATCCAAACGGGGCTTGCGATAACCAGGCCGATGTAAAGGGAAATTCGAATCATCTGATCGAATGGGGAAATCGCGGTTGAGTAGTTCAGCGCTGCAGTACGACCCTCTTCAGTGTTAAGAGCATACACCGGAGCACTGATGGCATTCATAAAAGGCTCGTAGAGAAAAAACCCACCAATAGCGCAGATAACAGTTGCTACTGTCGCTTTGATGAGGCGGTTGCGGAATTCGCGAAAGTGCTCGCCGAGGGCCATGGTGGCCTGGGGGTTATTCTTTCGGCTGGTTGATTTAGCCATGGGTGCCTTCTACTGAAACTCTGGGAGCCCATAAACCCGCGCCCTGGTGGCCAGGGCACGGGTCGGGCGGTTAACTCACGAACGCTCTGGGGGTGAGAACTTAGTTCTGTGAGCCCTTGTTCTGGTCGGTGGTGGTGGGGTTGTTGATAACCTCACCGGAAACGACGGAGCCGTTGGTGTCGCCGTTTGCTTCGTTGTTCTTATTGGAATCACTCTTCAGGCCGTCAACTTCTGACTTGAAGATACGCATGGACTGGCCGAGGCTGCGGGCCATGCCGGGGAGCTTGGGAGCGCCGAAAAGGAGAATGACAATTACGAGTAGGACGACCCAGTGCCAACCTTGAATATTCATTAGTATCACCTTTCTTGAAGACGTTTGAGGTCTCCGAGGAGTTGGGGCTGACCCAGTTCGTCGCGGCGCTGAGAGCGACGGCGAGCTCGGTCGAGCGTTCGAGTGTTTTTGCCCTGGATGTAGTCTGCGTAGGCGGTTCCTACCGGGGTGAAAAGAGCCGGTTGCGGTTCTTCTCTGAGGGGCTGGGCGTGGTTGGCCTGCCCCAGCGCATCTGTAATGCTGGACTCCCACTCTTGGGCGGCGTCGAGTGCCCCCAAGGCTTTGCGGAAGACGCGGTATAGCAGCCAGGCTAGCAGGCAGAGCGAGCTCACGACGAGCACGGTCCACAAAACTATCCAAAACCACCAAGGCATAGTGACAATTATATAACCCAAGCGCCTTTAGTTTTGAGAATATTTTGCTGTGGGCTTGCACCGATTCTGCTGGGATATAGGTGGGTGACGTACCGGTGCAGTTGTTTGTGGCCCCTAGTCACCCAGTAGCTCTAGTAGGTCTTGCCGCAGGTGGGCAGGGATGAGCAGGCGGACGGTCGGGCCCAGGTCTATGAGCAGGTTGAGGGCCCAGGCGGTGTGGGCGACCGGTATTTTGTAGAAGGTCACACCGTTTTCTTCGGCTGTTTCAAGGGCGTAGCGGTAGAGGGTGCTGTGGGTTTTTTCGCGCTGGGCTACCGGCAGGCTTTTAGCGACAGCCAGAATCATGGTCTCGGCAGCAACTTGGCCGCTGGTCAACTGGGTGAGCCAGCTGCGAGGGCTAACGGGGGCGGACGCGTCCTCCCCCGCCTCGGGTTCAGTCAGCACCTGCTGGGTGAAGCTATCACCCTCAACCGGGGCCATACTCAATATCTGGTCAAGCCTAAAGTGCCGCACCTGCCCGCTCAACCGGCACCAGGCTTGCAGGTAGCGAGGCCCGTTATCAACGATGAGGGCCAGCGGTTCAATGACGCGGCGGGAGACAGACCGGTGGGAGCTGTAGGTGATATCGAGGGGAATCTGCTGATCAAGAGCCCGCTGTACTAGGGGGTCAAGGTCGGCCCGATAGACCCCTACCCGTTCAGGCATGGGCGCAACCTCGGGTAGGTTCTCGGTAGCAACCGAGGCCCACACTTTCTGTCGTAGGTGGCGGTAAAAGGACTCTGTATCGAGACTGGCCGACAGGTCGAGAGCCAGGCTCAGAGCCAAGGCCTCGGTTTCAGTCAGAGACACACCGCGGGTCAACATCTGCTGCCCCCGCAGGGTCACAAACCCAGCCGAGTTAATGTCTAGATCTAAGGACTCAAATCCAACGCTGCTGGCTAAACCTTCCAGCTGGGTGCGGGCCTTCTGCTCCGTCGTTGAAAAGAAATCTGCCAGGGTAGCAAGGGGCAGGCCCCCGGTACTCTCAATCAGGGACACCATGAGCAGAAGCCTCATGAGCTGGTCAGAAGCACTTTCACGGGCCCGCTGAGCAGCTACAGGCTTCCAGGCCTTTGTTCGTTCAGGAGCAGCGATATTGGGCGCCGGGGTATGCCAGGCCCGCAATTCCCGCCGAAGCCTTTCCTCTTCATCAGCGACCTTTCGCTGGTAGTCCCCCACCACGCCAGGAGCTGATGTGCCCTCCGGGAGCCGGTGGGTGCGTCCGCTCTTCATCGCCTGCAGGGCAGACTCCACTACCCCGTAGGAGGGAGCCAGCTGCACCCCGTCCGCCCCCTTCCCGGGCAGCAGGGGCACGGTAGCTACCTGCGGAACCTGCTCAGGTTCAAGCGCGGCCAACTCCCGTACCATCGAAAAAGAGGCAGGGGGCTGCGGCCCCTCAACAGCCAGAACAGACAAACCTGCCGCCCGGTCAAGCCTAAAAATACGCTGCCCCTGACGGGCCCTATCCCAGCCCACCAGGTACCAGTGACCAAACCGCAAACCCAGCCCCCAGCAGGTAACCGTGCGCACCTCGTCCCTACCGGTATAGCGAAAACTCACGCCCTTACCCTCAGCCACCGCCGCCAGGCACTCGGCAACCCCGGGGACCGTGGTAAACCGGGCGGGCTCCCCCAGCTCACCACCCAGACGCTGGCCCACACTCGCCCCCACCTTGAGCAGGGCAGCACGAGCCAACCGCTCCACCTCGGTCCCCTCCCAGGCCCGCGCACAGTGGCTCAGCACCACCACGTCCAAGGCCGAAAAATCAGCCACCGCCTGCGACTTAGCCTCAAGCCGATACACAAAGCCCAGCCGAGAACGATCAGCCCGCTCAGCCACCAGCTCAACACCCAGGGCCCGTAAGACCTGCTTATCGCGCTCAAACATACGCTCAAACGCAGCATCGGTCGCCGCCTGGTCATAACCCGGCACCCGCTGGCGCACAGCATCCCGATCCAGCCCCCAAGGGGCAGACGAAAGCACATCAAGTAAGGCAGCAGCACGTTCAACAGCTTTAGAAGTCACATACATAAAGATAGCCCCCGGCTCTTTCGAACCGGGGGCCAAACACGCGCAGGCACATGCCCGCAGCGAGAATTAACGCTTGATGACGTCTACCAGGTCAACCACAAAAATCAGTGATTCGTTAGGGCCAATAGCAGAACCGGCACCGCGGGAACCGTAAGCCATCTCGCTGGGGATCTCCAGGCGACGGCGGCCGCCCACCTTCATACCCAGCAGGCCCTCGTCCCAGCCGCGGATCACCATACCGACACCAACCTGGAAACGCAGGGGCTCACCGCGACCCCAGGAAGAATCAAACTCTTCACCGGTGGAGAAAGCTACACCCACGTAGTGGGCTGACACGGTATCGCCAGCCTCAACGACCTCACCGGCACCCTCAATCTCATCGATGATGATGAGTTCTTCGGGGGTGCCACCTTCGGGGAAATCGATTTCGGGCTTGCTACGGTCGAGATTACGCTGACCAAATGACATGAGGTTTTACCTTTTCTAATGGAGTGATAACAGAGGTCTTATTCGCTGGCTGAGGCGGTAGCTTCAGCGCTCGCAGACTCGGTAGCGCTGGCATCTGCGGACGCGTCGGCTGAGGCGCTAGCTGATGCTGCGGCGGTGCGGGTAGGTGAGGAGCCCAGGATGTCTACCACGAAGACCAGGGCACCTTCGGGGGCGCCGCTGGTGGCGGCGTCCTCACCGTAGGCCAGCTCGCTGGGGATGACCAGCAGGACGCGGGAACCGACGGTCTTACCGGCCAGGCCCTGCTTCCAGCCCTCGATGACGCCGTTCAGGGAGAGGGCGGTGGGGGTAGCGCCGAAGTTGCCGTCGAACTGGGTGCCGTCTGACCAGGTCACGCCAACGTAGTTAACATAGACGGTATCGTCTGCCTTAACAGCAGCACCGCTGCCAGTAATCAGGTCTTCGGTGTAGAGCTCAGTGGGGGCATCGCCGCGGTCAGCTGACAGGGTCAGGGTAGCGGTGCCGTCATCCGCTACGGAGAAGCTTTCCAGGGCGGATGACTTCTTCTCGTTCTCGGTGCCCTCAGCACTCTTGAGCAGCTTACCTGAGACGGTGTAGACCTCAACGTTGGTAGCGGTACCCGCTGAAACAGTGGGGGTTGCTTCAGCGGTTGAAGTGGATTCGGTGTCAATGTTGGTGGAGTAAGAGAAAGACATACCAACCTTTGAGCCAATCAGAATGTCGTAGAGCTCAGGGGCAGCATTCTTGAGGTCCTCACCCACAGGGATAATCATGGGTGCATCGGTGTAGGTGGTGCCCAGTGATGAGCCATCTGCGCCGTTGAAAACGGTAGCATCAACGAGCAGGCTGTCGCCGTCCTCGATGGTGGCGCCGTCGCCGTCCTCAATCTTGTGGGCTTCGGTGCCGTTGGCTGCGAAGGGGGTTGCAAAGGAAACCGAGGGCTCGGCGGTTGCCCCGTTCATGGAGTACTCAACGTCAGCGAGGCTGCTACCGTCGCCGCTACCGCCACAGGCGGAAAGAAGGAGGGCGAGCACTGCGCCGCTGGATGCGAAAAGGGCTGATTTTTTCTTCACTGGTTTCACTTTCGTTGATGTTACGTTCGGCTGAGGAACGCTTTTCTTCACCGCGTACATACTAGCGGATAGAGCTGGGTTGGTACTGGCAATTCGCCCTATAGCCTAAATGAAGGGCGGCGACCAGGTGTCTGATGGAGCAGGGCTGAGGGTAGCCAGGAGGTCTTCCATCGCCGCGTTTTCTGTGGCGAAGGGATCCTTGCACATGACGGTCAGGTGGGGCTTGTTGTTGAGTTTCAGGTGCACCCAGTCCACGGTGAAGGGCTCCCCGGCGTTGCGGGCGGCACTGATGAAGCGGCCGCGCAGGGAGGCCCGGGTAGCGGGCGGGTGTACAGTGGCGTGGGCAATGTCATCGTGGTTGATGAGGTTCTTGACTAGGCCCTTGCGGGTGAGCAGCCCAAAGACACCGCGGGTGGGGTCTATATCGTGGTAGGCCAGATCAAGCTGCTGGATTTTGGGGTCATCGTAGCCGCTGGCCCCGCGGGCGATATAGGTATCGAGCAGCTTCTTTTTGATGGCCCAGTCGATTTCGGTATCAATGAGTGAAGTATCGCCGCTTTCCACCGCGTCGAGGGCCCGGCCCCAGAGATCCAGGATGTAGGGCACGTCCTCGTGGTGGGCCCCCTTCTCTTCGATGTAGCGGGTGGCGGCTGCCTGGTAGTGACGTTGCAGGGTCAGGGCGTTGGCTTCACGGCCGTCCGCTAGGGGGAAGGTGGCTGTGCCGGTCAGGTCGTGGGAGATGACGCGCAGGGCGGTGGCGGTGTCTTTGATCTCGAAGTTCTCGAGGGGGTAGTAGTCCTCAAGCATGCGAAGCACCAGGTCGGTGGCCCCGAGTTTGAGCAGGGTGGTGGCCTGCGACATGTTGGAATCCCCGTTGATGACGTGCATGCGACGGTAGAGCGAGGCGTCGGCGTGGGGCTCATCGCGGGTGTTGATGATGGGTCGGGCCCGGGTGGTGGCTGTTGATGAGCCCTCCCAGATGTAGTCGGCGCGCTGGGAGAAGGAGAAGCTGGGCTGCCCCTCTGGCCCGAGCGGACGTCCGCCCCACTGCGGGGGGCCTGCCGGGTGTACCTTACCCGCCCCCACCACAATCTGGCGGGTAATCAGGAAGGGAATCAGGGAGCGGACCAGGCGGGAGAACTCCACCTTACGCTCTAGCATGTAGTTCTCGTGGGATCCGAAAGAGTTGCCCGCCGAGTCAACATTGTTTTTGAAGAGGAAAATCTGCCCCTGATAGCCCTCTGCTTCGAGGGAATCTTCTGCCTGGTTGACCAGGTCATTGAGCAGGTACTCCCCCGCCTTGTCCTGAATCAGGGCATCGCGGACCGAGGCGGTCTCGGCGGTAGCGTATTCGGGGGGGGATCCCACATCGAGGTAGAGCCGCCCGCCGTTGGGCAGGAAGACGTTGGAGGAACGCCAGGTGTCTACCACCGGCTTGAAGAGCTTGCGGGCGGCCTCTTCTGGGGCCAGGGGGCCAAGCCCTTTCGGGATGTATCTAATGCCGAACTCGGTTTCGATGCCGAATATTCTGCGTTCCACGGGTCTTCCTTAGGCGTTGGGGCGGGTACTGGCTACGTGTGGGGGTTGGGCCTACTGGCCGCCCTTTTGGACGAAGCCTTTGACGAAGTCTTCGGCGTTTTCTTCGAGCACGCCGTCGATTTCTGCCAGCAGGTCGTCGATGTCTGATACTGCCTGCTCGTTCACCTCGGTGTTCTGGTGGGCGATGGCTACTTCTTCTACCTGCTGGGAGGTGGTTGAGGTGGTGTTCTGGCGCTGGATGCGGTCCATGATGTCTCTCTTTCTGTGGGGTATGACGGCTAGCTGTGCTGCTGGCCTGCCAGTAGGGCAAAAAGCTGGTCTGCGTGCTCTAGCCCCAGGTGGGGTTCAACGATTTCGGCGGTAAAGTGCTCGGGGTCATCCATGGTCAGGCGGTGCAGGTCGATGGAGAGCGGGTTGCGTACCGAGAGGGTGTCCCAGTTGGCTCCTACGACCTCGTCGGGCCAGGTGGTGATGAGCTTACCGCGCAAGTAGGCACGGGTGTCGCGCGGCGGCTCGGCCGCGGCCCGGGCAATCTCTTCGGGGCTGAAGAGGGTCTTCATGCGACCCAGGGCTACCAGCTTGTGGTACAGGCCCTTGCCGGTGCGGACGTCCGAATACTGCAGGTCGATGGCGGCCAGCTTGGGGTTATCCCAGCTCAGGCCCCGGTCAACGTAGCCCTTCAGTAGGGCATACTTGGCAACCCAGTCCAGGCGGTCGGCCAGGGATAGGGGGTTTTCTGCCAGGGCCTCTAGCACCTCGCCCCAGAGCTGCAGGATCTCGGCGGTTGCCTCATCGGGGTTGGTCTCTAGCGCGATGGCAGCATCGAGGTAGGCCCGCTGAATCTGCAGGGCGCTTATACTGCCCCCGCCCGCGAGGGGCAGCTGGGTGCTCAGGGTCAGGTCGTGGCTGACCGTGTGCATGGCAGCAACCGGGTCAGCCAGTTTGATAGCGGGAGCAGTTTTTGCCTCGATGAGGTTCAGCACCAGGGACATGGTGCCAAACTTGAGCAGGTTAGAGGTGTGCGACAGGTTAGCGTCGCCGGTGATCACGTGCAGGCGGCGGTAGCGGTTGCTGTCGGCGTGGGGCTCGTCGCGGGTGTTAATCAGCGGGCGACGGACGGTGGTTTCCAGGCCAACGGTGCGCTCAAAGAAGTCAGCGCGCTGGGAAATCTGAAAACCTGCCTGCTCCCCCGCTGTACCCAAGCCCAGCCGTCCTGCCCCCACCATGACCTGGCGGGTGGCAAAGAAGGGCAGCAGGCTAGCTGCCAGGTACTCAAAATCGACGGTGCGGGGCACCAGATAGTTCTCGTGGGAACCGTAGGACTGGCCCTTGCCGTCCGTATTGTTCTTGTAGAGGTTAACCGCGGGCATAGCTGAGCTCTGGCTAGCGGTCACCTTTTCAATGGTGGCTACGGTTTGTGCGGCGATGTGGTCGCCTGCCGCATCCCAGAGGACGGCGTCGCGCGGGTTAGTCACCTCGGGCGAGGAGTACTCGGGGTGGGCATGGTCCACATAAAAACGGGCCCCGTTGGGCAGAATCGAGTTCATGGTGACCGCATCCCAGTCGATACGCTCGGCAAAATGCCCGGCCTCGCTCAGGGCTTCTGCCGCGATATCTTCGCTGGTGAGCACGTGGGCGGTATCGGTTAGCTGGGTGGGGTGGGCCTGCTCGCGCGGCATGTCGAAACCGCGCGCATCGGCTAGCGGTGCTTCTGAACCGTACTCCCAGCGGGTCTCAAGGGCCGCTGAGAGCTCCTGCTTGAAAAGGGTGTCGTAGGTGTTGACCACAAAGGCAGAGAGCACCGTGGGGTTGGCGTGGGGCTTTGCCGGGGCATGAACCCCATACTCGGTCTCGGCCCCCATGATACGGCGAACAGTCATCGCTAGACCCCCGCTCCGGTATCGACGGCACGAGCCGGGGCGGCGTTAAGCACGCGCAGACGAATGTTAAGGGTAGAGAGAACATCCTCAATTTCGCTGGCCTGGGGAACCTCGACCTGATCCTCGAACTCTGCGCGCACGGCCTCAAGCAGGTGCTCGGTGCTGATACCCTCAGCCCCGGTAGACAGGTAAGACTTAATCGCCAGCTTCTTAGCCTGATCGACAATATTGCGGATCACGGCACCCGAAAGGAAGTCGCCCCTGAAGAGCCAGCGGCTCACGCCGTTCTCTAAATCAACACTGATGTAGCGGTTCGCCGGCTCAGCGGAGAAGAGATTCTCGATGACCGTCTCAATCATGCTGGCAACCGCCTGCTGCTGGGACCCAGCTCGTGCCACCTCAGCCTGACTAATCGGCAGATCCTCTGTCAGGTAAAGCCCGAAGATTTCGGCAGCGCCGGCCCGGTTGGGGCGGTTAATGCGGATTTTCACGTCCAAACGCCCCGGGCGCAACACGGCCGGGTCAATCATGTCTTCGCGGTTGGTCGCACCAATCACAATGACGTTATCCAGGCTCTCAACCCCGTCAATCTCAGCCAGAAGCTGGGGCACAATGGTGGTTTCTACATCCGAAGACCGGCCCGAACCGCGGGTGCGGAAGAGTGACTCCATCTCGTCAAAGAAAACTACCACGGGGTGGCCCGCTCGTGCCTTGTCGCGGGCAGCAGAGAAGATATCACGGATCTGTCGCTCGGTCTCACCCACATACTTATCCAGCAGCTCCGGGCCCTTGATGTTCAAGAAGTAGCCGGTCTTTTTACCATTCTCAGACCGCTCCGCAGCCCGCGCAGCCAGAGAGTTAGCCACAGCCTTGGCAATCAGGGTCTTACCGTTGCCGGGAGGGCCGTAGAGCAAGATACCCTTGGGCGGGGTGAGGCGGTACTGGCGGTAAATATCGGGGTGCAGGAAGGGCAGTTCAACGGCGTCCCGAATCAGGTCAATCTGGTCACCCAGACCACCGATATTGTCATAGGTAACATCGGGCACCTCTTCCAGCACCAGCTCCTGGGCATCGGTATGGGGAACCAGGGAGGTCACCATCTGAATACGCGAATCGTAGGTGACGGTATCCCCCACCCGCAGCTCGTCCGGGTCCAGGGCACCCGAAATACGGGCCACAGCCTTAGACTGGTTGGGCAGGTCAACCACCAGGTGATCGTGATCGAGCACCTCCCGCACCGTCACCACATCACCGTAGCCCTCAAACCCCAGCGATACCACGGCCTGGGTCTGCTCGTTGAGCAGGACGGTCATACCCGGCTTCACTTGGGCAATCGGCAGCAGGGGTGAGCAGGTGATACGCACCAGACGGCCACCCAAGAGCACATCAAGATGCTCCTCAATCTCAGCCGGAGTCTTACCCTCAGCAAGATCCTGGTAGGTCATCGTCGCCCCGTGCACCCCCAGCACCAGGGCAGAGTTCAGCGGCGGAGCCACCTCCTGAGCCAGCGCCATGCGCAGATGCTCAATTTCGTTCTTTGTCTTGGTCAGAGCCGTCACCAGCTTCTGGTTGCGCTCGCCAGCCGCCCGCAACTGCCGATCAAGATTGCGGCGGTTATCGTTAGCGATATTGAGCTGCCGCAGAATACGCTCGTAATCTACCGACGAAACGGTTAAACGTTCACTCATGCTGGGGCACTTCCTTCTGGTGACGACTCACCGGTGAGTCAGAACCCCGCCACCCCAATCATCGGGTGGCGGGGCCGTCATGGGTTTTAGTTTTCGGTATCCTGGTCAGCCTGCGCTGCCTCAGCCTTCTGGGCAGCGGAGGCGGCCTTTTCAGCCAGGTTCAGGGCATCGCGACCGGCCCGGCGGAGCTTACGGTCAGAGACATTGCGCTCGCCCAGGGCTGCGGGAGTCCAGGCGTTCATATCCTCTTCTGAGAAATCGGTCTTTGAGGCGCGGCGTTTGGGGGCCAGACGCTCTGCCCCGTCAGCTAGGCGGCGGGCGGTAATGAGGAAGCCGGTGTGGGCTACCATGCGGTGATCGGGGCGCACTGCCAGACCCTCAACGTGCCAGCCGCGCACCATGGTTTCGTGGGATTCGGGCTCGGTGAAACGGCCATCGGCGCGCAGGGCCTCAGCCACGCGAGAGAGCTGGGTGACGGTTGCAACGTAGCAGATGATGACGCCGCCGGGTGCCAGGGCGGTGGCTACGGCGTCCAGGCACTCCCAGGGAGCCAGCATGTCGAGGACGGCGCGGTCTACGCTACCGGGTTCTTCGACCTCACCCAGGGCTTCAGCCAAATCGCCAAGGGTCAGCGACCAGGCGGGGTGCTCTCCACCGAAGAAGGTTTCGATATTGCCGCGGGCGATATCGGCAAACTCTTCACGGCGTTCGAAAGAGCGCAGGTGGCCGCCGTCCCCCACGGCCCGCAGCAGGGCGATAGAGAGGGCGCCGGAACCGACGCCAGCTTCAATCACGCGGGCACCGGGGAAGATATCGGCCATGGCTACAATCTGGCCGGCGTCCTTGGGATAGACCACGGCAGCGCCGCGGGGCATAGAGAGCACAAAGTCCTTGTAGAGCGGGCGCAGGGCCTGGAACTTGAACCCCTCGGAATTTTCAATCACGGTGCCCTCAACGTTGCCGATGAGCTCGCTGTGCTTAAAGAAACCACGGTGGGAGTGGTATTCCCCGCCTTCAGCCAGGGTAATGGTGGTCATGCGTCCGCGCTCGTCGGTTAGCTGGACGCGCTCTCCCGGGCGGAAGGGACCACGGCGGTTGACGCTACCGGTAGGGGTGCTCATAAGGTCAGATTTCTCTTTCGTTTTTGGTCTGGTTTCTTCTATTGTCTCAGAAAAGCGCGGTGGGGTCATTTAGATGAAGACGTGCCAGCGCCCACGGTGGCGAGCACCGCCTGAGTCATGGCCTGGGAGGTCACCAGCCCTACGGGGGTGGCGGCGTCCATCACCACCCAGGTGAGGTTCTGCCCCCGCTGCTCTTCGGGCAGGCGGTAGTGGGCAAAGCCGCTGTACTCATCGAAGGTGTCGATGTAACCGGTCTGAATGCCCAGAGTGCGGGCTGCAAGGGGCTGGGCGATAGCGGCCAGGGGCTGCTGGTCAAGAGTGCCCAGCGCGGCAGCGAGCGTTGTAGGTTCAACGAGGGCAAGGGGGCGCACGGACGATCCCTGCTGCTCTACCAGGAGAAGGTGGGATACGCCGTCCCAGCGCTGGTGGGCACCACCGATGCTGCTGTGCGGGTCAGCAAGCTGGGCGGGAACCATCAGGGCGGACGCCCGTAGGGGGTGGTGAGGGTCGGAATCCTGCGCGAGTTGTTTGAGGGAGTGGTTAGTGCCGCTCCACAGATAAAAGGCCAGGGCAGCGGCCACCAGTAGTACCCAGGGGGATCGCCACAGGCCGGTGAAGAGCAGGGCGCTAGCTAAGAGGGCAAGGAGCAGCAGGCCCGTATAGGCTGTGACCCGGGTTGCCACCGACCGGCGTCCTACCAGGATAAAGACGAGGGCTTCGAGGGCATAGCCACCGTCGAGGGGAAAGGCAGGTATCAGGTTAAAAATACCGATAGCAAGGTTGACCTGGGCTGCTAAGGCGAAGCCAAAGAAGTCGGCGGAACCCGTCACCAGCCAGATAAGCTGGCACAGGGCCGCTACCGCAAAGTTCACCAGCGGGCCAGCCACCGACACCAGTAGCGAGGTAGCCGCCGAAGCGGTCTGCATCTTGGTCTGCCCGCCCCACATGTTCAGAGAGATGGACGAAATCCGCACCCCCCGGGCCCGGCCCACCGCAGCGTGTGCCAGTTCGTGGGCGAAGACTCCCAGCGCCAGGGTACCGGCAACCACACCGGCAGCCAGATAGCCCTGCACCTCTGTTAAAGACCGCAGTGACGCCAGGTTCATACCGTAACCCACCACGACCAAAGCCATGAGGGGGAACCAGGAGAGGCGCAGATATATTGGCGCCCCCGCGAAAGAACCAATCCGAAGACCCGGATGGGACGTCATACCTTTACCTCCTGAGCGTTACATCACCGGAGCTACCGCCCCGGAACTCTCTAGTCTATTGCCTATAGAGGTTACGGCCTATCAGGGGTAGGATATGGGGGTGATTAATCAGCCCCTCCCCCTCAACGCTCTGAACCATTTTGCAAGCACCTCCACCCTACCGGCTCACGCCCCCACCGTGCTCCTGGTCGGTTTCACAGGTTGGAATGACGCCGGCGACGCCGTTATCGACGCCTTCCGCGCGCTGTGGGAGCACTACCCCGCTACACCGGCACCCGGCTTTGACGTGAGCGGCTGCTACAACTACACCGAAACCCGGCCTCTTCTGAGCATCGATCTGGCCCCGAGCCCTCCATGAACTGGCAGGCCTACATCGAGCGTTTTAAAGACCTGGTGCAGCGGGAACAGGTTGACCTGGTTGTTTTCTGCGGGGCCCTGCTCGATGAGGTCCCCCATACCCGGCCCCTGCCGCTGAGCGTTACCAGCTATACCAGTAGCGTCCTCGCCTTAGAGGGCGTAGAAGCCAATGCCTACCAGGGCCCAACCGGCCTGATCGGCGTGCTGGCGTTCGAAGCCGGGCAAGCTCACATACCGGCGCTCTCCCTCTGGGTGTCGGTTCCCCACTACCTGCCAGAGCCGCCCCACCCCAAGGCAACCTTCACCCTGCTCTCTGCCCTCGAAGCGATTCTGGGCTTCCCCATGCCCCTAGAGCGCAGCGCAGACGACATCGCCAGCTGGAACCACCAGGCCGACGCCCTCATCGAGGACGAGCCCGAGCTGGCCAGCTACGTACGAACCCTAGAATCAATAGCTGAGGCCAACGACGATATTGCTGACCTCAGCCAAATAGATATTGCGGCCCAGTTCGAGAAATTCCTCAAGGACCAGGACGACAACTAGGCAGCAGGTGCCAGATCAACACCCAGGCGGGCCATGAGCAGGTCGGCTACCAGCTGACCGCCGGCACCACCGTTCTCAAGGGTAGAGAGAGCCCACTGGTCAAGGGCAACCAGGGCGGCGGGGGTGTTGAGGTCGTCGGCAAGATGCTGGCGGACGCTCTCAAGCAGGGAAAGCGCGGCCTCATCGGCCTGCCCCTCGGCAGCTGTCGCAGCCGAGCGGTAGAGTTCCAGACGCCCCTGGGCCTTGGTCAGCAAATCTTCCTGCCAGAACCAGTCGGTGCGGTAGTGGTTATCCATAATCGCCAGGCGGATAGCGGCAGGTTCTACACCGGCAGCCCGCAGCTTCGACACCAGCACCAGGTTACCCAGGGACTTGCTCATCTTCTCCCCGTCAAGGCCCACCATGCCGGTGTGCATGTAGTGGCGGGCCATAGGCTCACCGTTCAGGGCAAAGGAATGGCTCGAACCCAAATCGTGGTGCGGGAAAATCAGGTCAGAGCCACCGCCCTGAACAGAGAAGGGTGCTCCCAGGAACTCACTCGAGATCACGCTGCACTCGATATGCCAGCCGGGGCGGCCGCGTCCTAACTCCCCCGCCTCCCAGGCAGGCTCCCCCGCCCGCTCAACGCGCCACAGCAGGGGGTCAAGGGCGTTACGCTTACCGGGGCGATCAGGGTCGCCGCCGCGCTCGCCAAAAATAGTCAGCATCTCTTCCATGCTGTAGTGGGCCACCTGACCCAGCGACCAGCCGCCTTCGCGGCCTTCACCCAGTTTCTGGGCGGCTTCAATATCGAAGTAGATATCACCGTCGGGCTGGGTAACGCCCTGCTCGTCGGTGAAACCGGGCACGCGGTAGGCCACACCCTCGTGCAGCAGTTTCTGCACAGCAGCCGCCACAGAGGGCACCGAGTCAACAACGCTCACGTAGTGGTCGGGGGCAATGACGTTCAGGGCCACCATATCGGTGCGGAACAGCTCGGTCTGTTCCTCAGCCAGCTGCCGCCAGTCAACGCCGGTCGCTTCAGCGCGTTCAAGCAGGGGATCATCAACATCGGTGACGTTCTGTACGAAAGTTACCTCTACCCCGGCATCGCGCCAAGCCCGGTTCAGCACGTCAAAAGCAACATAGGTAGAAGCGTGCCCCATGTGGGTCGCGTCGTAGGGGGTAATGCCACAGACGTACAGCCCGGCGCGGCTCTCACGCTCAAGAGTCTGTCTGCCTCCGGCCGCAGTATCAAAGACGGTGGGAAGGGGCGCCTGCCCCGGGAGTGACGGAATGGTGGGCTGGTCCCAAGCTCGCATGAAAACCTCACGATAGTCGATGTGCGCCTACCCAAAATAGCCTCGGGCGGCACTTTTTCTCTTCCTAAAACAATACCCGCCCGGAAAGGTATTTCCGGGCGGGTAAAAAGTGAGACAGGTCTACGCGGCGAGGACGCCGGTACCCAGCAGGATGTACAGGGCAAGACCCAGGGCGATACGGTACCAGACGAAGATGCTGTAGCTCTTGTTGGAAACGTACTTGAGGAACCAGCCAATAATCAGGTAGCCAACCACGAAAGCAACCAGGGTTGCGACCACGGTGGAACCGAAACCGTAGTAGCCGGTGAAGCCCTCAGAGAAGCTGCCTGCCAGCTTGTAGAGACCCGATGCGAAAACTGCGGGGATTGCCAGCAGGAAGGAGTAACGGGCGGCAGCCTCACGGGTGTAGCCCATGAGCAGACCGGCCATGATAGTACCGCCGGAGCGAGAAACACCGGGAACCAGGGCCAGGGCCTGCGCGAAACCGTACAGAATACCGTGCTTGATGGTGAGGTCTTTCAGCTCGCGCTGTTCGCGACCGATACGGTCTGCAATACCCAGGAAGATTGCGAACACAATCAGCATGGTTGCGGTAATCCAGAGGCTACGGAAGGTTGAATCGATGTAGTCCTCCAGCAGGATGCCCAGAATACCAATCGGCAGGGAGCCGATGATAATGAACCAGCCCATGCGGGCGTCCGGATCCTTCTTATCAACCTTGCCCACCAAAGAACCGAACCAGTTCTTGATGATGCGAACGATGTCTTTCCAGAAGAAGACCAAAACAGCCGCTTCAGTACCCAGCTGGGTGATAGCGGTAAAAGCCGCACCGGGGTCCTCGCTGTTCGGCAAGAACTGACCCACGATACGAATATGACCCGATGACGAGATCGGCAAAAACTCAGTTAGACCCTGGACGAGACCCAGGATGATTGCTTGTATCCATTCCACAGCAGAAAACTCTACGCGAGTCAAAGAAAAAGCACAGCACCGCTCGCGGTGCTGTGCTTGGAATAACAGGTAGAACCTAGGTAACCGGTCTACTTCTGCTCTTCATCGAGGTAGTACTCTACCTCGTCATCGTCTTCGTCGTCTTCATCATCGAAGTCGTAGTCAAAGTCATCGTCGTCGTCTTCATCTTCGATGAAAACTTCGAGCGGTGTGACCTCTTCATAGGCGTCGAACAGGGCTTCTTCGTAGCGTTCAAAGGCGTTTGCGATGGCTACGTAGGTGTTGTCGACGGCGGCGTCGTGTTCACCGCGGCTATTGATAATAGCGTTGAGGTGCTCTTCGAGGGCGGCGGTCAGGTGAGCCAGTTCGGCACGAGGGTTATTACTCATACAGTAGACGTTACTCCCTTTCTCAGTGCGTGGGAAATACCGGGCGGTGAAAATTTGGTGAATCACACATAACAGTACCGCCCCGCTCGGGTGGGAGCGGGGCGGCACTGTCTATAGGGCTAGGCTTCGGATGCGCTAGTGGCTTATCCGGTTTTAGAAGCCCAGGGTTGCCAGTGAGGAGTTGATGGCGTTGGCTGAGGCGCGCAGACGCTCGATTTCCTCGTCGGTCATGGGGACGTCGAGTACGCGCTTGACGCCGTCACGGGAGACAACTGAGGGCAGTGAGAGAGCGGCTTCGCCCTCGATGCCGTAGCGGCCGCGTACCTGGGTTGCGACGTTGAGTACGGCGTCCTGGCCGTGCAGGATAGCTTCGGCGATGCGGGTCGCTGAGATACCGATGGCGTAGTTGGTGGAACCCTTACCTTCGATGACCTTGTAGGCTGCACGCATGGCTTCTTCTGCCAGTTCTGCCTTGACCTCTTCGGTGAAGACCTTTTCGCCGTCTTCGTTGGTCCACTCATCAAGGGGAACCATGCCGATGTTGGCTGCTGACCAGACGGGGAATTCTGAGTCGCCGTGCTCACCAACGATGTTGGCGTGAACTGACTTGATGGAGACACCGGCCTTTTCAGCAATCAGCCAGCGCAGGCGGGATGAGTCGAGCACGGTACCTGATGCGAAGCAGCGCTCGGTGGGCAGGCCGGTGATCTTCTGAGCAACAACGGCGAGGACGTCGCAGGGGTTGGTGACGATCATGAGGATAGCGTTGGGGGCTACCTCCATGACCTTGGGAAGCATGGACTTGAAGATGTTGACGTTTGCTTCTGCCAGTTCGAGGCGGGGCTGACCGGGCTTCTGGCGGGCGCCTGCGGTAACGATGATGAGGTCTGAGTCGCGCAGGATTTCTACATCGCCGCTGCCTGAAACTTCAGCTTCGTGGGCGAACATGGTGCCGTGGGCGATATCGAGGCCTTCTGCCTCAGCGCGCTCACCGGCGATGTCGTAGATAACGATTTCATCAGCTGCGCCGCGCAGGGTTGCTGCGTAGGCGGTTGCTGAACCAACACCACCTGCGCCGATAACGCCGAGCTTGGTGTTCTTCTTTTCGAGAGCCATGGGAGGTTCCTTTCAGCAGATGCTGTGGGGTTGTTTTGTGTTCGTTACATCTCAAGTATGCCAGAAAAAATACGCTTTTGTGTGGGTTTATGTGCTTTTCATTTGGGGTTTTACCGACCTTTACTCAGAAAAGCCCACAAAACCAAATATGTGCAGGTTGACCCTTTGTGAAAACTCACACCCGGCCTTACGTAGATAATTTCAAGCCACCCTGCCCACTGTGGCACACAAGACGCTTCCAGAAGGAAATATTTTTGCAGAACTGCACTTAAGCTTGTTAAGTTCGCGAACCCAAGACTACGCAACCGCCCGCCACAAGCGTCCGCGCACCGTAGACCAAGCAAAACCGCGCGAACCCACAATTCACTCCAGACCTAAAGGTTCGTCATGTCTACAGCACCAGCTACACCAGAGCAGACAACCGCCCAAGACCAACCCCTCATGACCCATCGGCAAATCATGCTGGTCATCGTCGGTCTTATGGCGGGTATGTTCCTCTCATCCCTCGATCAAACCATCGTCTCCACAGCTATCAGGACGATCGGTGATGACCTCCACGGCCTAGAACAGCAGGCGTGGGTCACCACCGCCTACATGATCACCTCCACGATCACCACCCCTATCTACGGCAAACTCTCCGACCTCTTCGGCCGCCGACCCCTCTACCTCTTCGGTATCGTCGTCTTCATTCTGGGTTCGCTTCTTTCCAGCTTCTCCACCTCAATGATCATGCTGGCAGCCTTCCGCGCCTTCCAGGGCATCGGCGCGGGCGCCCTCATGTCTCTACCCATGGCGATTATGGGCGATATGCTGGCTCCCCGTGAGCGCGCCAAGTACCAGGGCTACTTCCTGGCCATCTTTGGCATCTCCTCCGTGCTCGGCCCCCTCACCGGTGGCCTCTTTGCCGGTAGCGACGAAATTCTGTGGATTACCGGCTGGCGCTGGGTCTTCCTCATCAACGTCCCCATCGGCATCATTGCCCTGGCCATGGTCTGGAAGTTCCTGCACCTGCCCCGCATCACCGATGCTGCTCTCAAGCCCCGCGTTGACTGGTGGGGTGCAACCAGCGTTGTCGTAGCTCTGGTCCCCCTCCTGCTCGTTGCTGAACAGGGTCGCGAATGGGGCTGGACCTCCGCAGCATCCATCACCTGCTTCGTCATCTCCGCCCTGGGTCTAGCAGCCTTCCTCATCATCGAATCCAAGATGGGCCAGGACGCCATCCTCCCGCTGGCTCTCTTCCGCTCCGGTGCCTTCTCCATGTCGTCCCTTCTGGGCTTCCTGGTTGGCTTCGGCATGTTCGGCGCCATGATGACCATCCCCCTCTACCTGCAGATTGTCACCGGGCTAACCCCCACCGAGTCGGGCTTCGCAACCCTACCCATGATGGCCGGTATTATGACCGCGTCCATCGTGTCGGGTCGCATGGTCGCTAGCACCGGCAAGTACCGCATCTTCCCCATTCTGGGCACCGCCCTCATGGTGGTTGCCTACTACTACCTGACCTTCATGACAGCGGACCGCCCCCTCTGGTTCCTCATGCTAGGCATGTTCATCATGGGTCTTGGCCTGGGTCAGCTCATGCAGTCCCTGACCCTGGCAGCCCAGAATGCTGTTGCTCCCTCCTACATGGGTGTGGCATCCTCTGCCGCTACCTTCTTCCGTCAGATCGGTGGCACCATGGGCACCGCAGTCCTGCTGTCGGTTCTCTTCTCAGCTATGCCCGGCAACATCATGAAGGCCATGGGCAACGAGGACGACCTGCGTTCGGGTCTTGACGCCGCTCTGACTCCCGCCGTGGCCTCCGCTCCTGAAAACCAGGGCATCATGGAGCAGATGTGGAATCAGATTGTGGAGCCCGCCCAGAGCTCTATCGCCTCTCAGCTCTCAACCGCCTCTGATCAGGCTCGCACCGCCGCCGACGATGCGGTCTACCAGCAGGTTTCTGCTGCGGTTCAGGCCCAGGTTGACGCTGGTGCCCTGCCTGCCGACCAGGCCCAGACCTTCATTGACGCCCAGGTAGCTGAAGCCACCCCTGCCGCTGAAGAGGCTGCACTGGCATCTGCCGCCGAGCAGGCTCATGCGTCGGTTCAGGACGGCACCCTGGCCGTTGACTGGTCTGATGAAGCCCAGCGCTCCTACTGGGTAGACCAGCTCACCCCCACCCTGGCAGAGCAGATTTCTTCTACCTCCACCGATGGTGAAGAATCAGGCGTTTCAACCTCTGATACTTCTTACCTCACCGGTGCGGACGCCCGCCTCACCCGCCCCTTCATGGTTGGCTTCAACGCTTCAACCCTGTCGGTCTACTGGGTTGCCTTCTTTGCCACCGTTATGGCCTTTGTTCTGGCTCTCTTCTTCAAGACTCCCCCGCTGCGTGCAGCTTCGGGTCTGCAGGAAAACGCCCAGGGCAACAAGCAGGCTGAAGATGGCGCTGAGCCTCAGGCCGAGGTGGCTGAGCGCGATGTGCTCGATGTTCAGACCGTCTACACCGGCAGTATCCCCGTGGTGGAGGCTGTTCCCGCAACTGCCGCACCCCAGGCTCCCCTAGCGTCTGGCAAGAAGCCGCGGGCTGGCGTCCTCGCCGCTGCTGCCGCAGGAACCCTGGCTCTAGGTGCCGCCCTGTTGAGCTGGCTGCACCGCCGCTCCCGCTAGCAGAAGGCCGGGGCCTACCACCGAACTTGTCGGTGGTAGGCCCCGGCCCTTTTAAACCAAATTCTAGATAAGAGAAGTTGCTCTACGTTCCGCAAAAGCTCGTGAAGAAGCGGGACTCAGCAGGAGCGCCTTCCAGGTAGTCCAGGCCGGGGCGGCGCTCAAAGGGGTTACTGACGGCTTCCAACAGCTCCTCAAGCGGCTGCTGGTTGCCGCGCTCCACCTGCCGTAGGGCAGCGTCGAGGGCCAAATTTCTGGGGATGTAGACCGGGTTATGTGCCAGCATGAGTTCCGTGGCTCGCTCAGCGGTAGTACCTGTAGCGCCCTTCAGTTCCTCCCACCGAGCCAACCAGCCCTGCCGGTCTCCCTCCGGCAGCAGGCAGGTTCCTTCAACCAAAGACCTAAAGAACCCTGTAAAGTCCAGCGCGTGGCGCTCGAGTAGCCCCAGAGTTGCCTGCCCGAATCTACCCACCTGAGTGCGGACGTCCTCACCAACCCCACCCGGGTCAAGCCCCAGCTTGGCAGCAAAAGCAGCTATTTGCTGCTCCACCACTTCATCTTCGAACTCCGAGATCACCTCGGTGGCTAGGTGGATTGCCCGGTTCGGGTTTTCAGGGTCGATGATATCGAGCAGGGTTTCGGCAAAACGGGAAAGATTCCAGGCGGTAATGCCGGGCTGGTGGTTGTAGGCATAACGGCCCTGGCGGTCGATAGAACTAAAAACCTTGCCACGCTCAAAAGCATCAATGAAAGCGCAGGGGCCAAAATCGATAGCCTCGCCAGAAATAGTTACGTTATCGGTGTTGAGCACCCCGTGCACGAACCCCAGCGCCTGCCAACTAGCTACCAGGCGAGCTTGCCGCTGCGCCACAGCCCGAAGAAGGGCAAGGGCCCGCTCACTGCGATTTTCTCCCGGGGTGAGGTCGGAGTAGTGACGAGCCAGGGCATAATCGACCAGCTGCCCCCGCACCTGAGGGTCGCAGTGATACTGGGCAAACTGGAAGGTACCTACCCGCAGGTGGCTGGCGGCAACACGCAGAACCAGCCCCGCCGGTTCCGGTTCAGGTGCGCGGCGCTGCACCTTCTCTCCGGTCTCAAACACAGCCAGGGCCCTGGTAGTCGGCAGACCGAGCGCATGCAGGGACTCCCCGATGACAGCCTCGCGCCAGGCCGCCGACAGTGGAGCCTTGCCGTCCGAACCGGGGCGAGAGAAGGGCGTCCGGCCACTGCCTTTGATGTGTAAATCGCAGCGGACAGCCCTACCGCCTTCATCCCGCGCGGGGATAGCCAGCTCACCAACGAGGTGGGCCCGCCCGTCGCCCAGCACCGGCGAGAGCTGCCCGAACTGGTAGCCCGAGTAGGCCAGGGCGACCGTGGGGGCCTCTCCCCTGCCCGTCATCCAGGCTAGACCGGCGTTAGTGCGCAGCCAGGCCGGGTCCAGCCCCAGGTCGCGGGCAAGATTCTCATTGAGCCAGGCCAGGCGGGTACCCTGCGGGATATCCGGCTGGGCACGGCGGGTGAGGTCAGGGAAGGTCTCACTGAAGGTATGGTCAAGGAGCAGGGCGGATGCACGGGGTTCAGTAGGCTGCATAGGGCTAGTTTATCGCCCGGTCGAAGGCTAGAGAGACTGGCTTGGAGGCTGGGAGCTGCCCCCGATTTCAAAATTTTTTAAAGGCGCCAGCCGAAAATAATCAGTTTAACTGATGAGTAAAGTTGATAATCTACCGGGGTATAAAATTCCGCCGGTACCTGATTTGCAACAGAGGGGCCTAAATCAACAAAAAACCGGCTCCTGTCAACAGGAGCCGGTTTTTCTATATCCCACATGGGGTTTTCTTGTGCGCGAGGGGGGACTTGAACCCCCACCCTCTAATACGAGGACTAGCACCTCAAGCT
>NZ_JBPPWJ010000019.1:0-35133 GCF_053547255.1 Rothia sp. 11273D007AR
ATCGGACTCCGCAGGAGGTGGTTGATGGTGCTTTAGTGGTCTTATAATTGTCGGAACTAAAGCCAGTACATATCAGTCTTCATTAACCCCAACAACCGTTGTGTATCAGGGTAAGAAGTTCTACCGCTACGAGCATCACGAACAACTGCACGGGCAAAACGCGACCTAACAATAAAGGGGTGAGTCTTATAAAATTCACCGCCAGAAGACTTCTTCTCAGCCTTCTTGCGTAGGATTTCAAAAGCACGCTCTTCAAACTCAGGGTAAACATCAGACCACTGTTCAAACGAAATCAGCTTCAAGTCTCTCAGCCTATTCAGCAGTGCTAAAGCGCTTACCCGAAAGCGCTTTGCAACTGGCATGACAGCGTCCTCAGCAAGAGAGTGTGGAGCAGCTTCCCGTACCTCATCAGCAGGCATCAAGAAAAACGCTCAGAGCGATTAGAAGCCTCCGTGTTTACAGCGTCATCAGAAACAGCAGACTCACCCAACACCAGGCGTCCCACTTCGTGCAACATAGTAAAAATCTGGGCAGAATGAGCCTCTTTACCATTCACAAAGATGAGTGGCGCGTACTCATCAAAGAGGGAGAAGCCGCTGAACTCATCAGAATCAAAAGGTCTTTTCGTGGAACCAAAATACCCGGCAACGCTAACCAGCACGTCCTGGTCTTCAAGAAAGGTAAACACCTGCTTGCGAGATTCAACGTAGTCCTGCGCCTTGGGCGCAATGATGAAACCCCACTCCTTACGCAGCTGCTGTGTAACAGCTGCCGGATTATCACTTAGGCTTGCACTCTTTACCCAAGTAACTGTGTCTAGCCCTCGATCAATTGCATAATCACTGAACCAGCTTTGCTTACGCTGCTGCGTATAAATTTCACTAGTGAGCTCTTGAGAGTAACGCTCAGAGTTGCCCGCACGTCTACGAAAATCTGGTAATGGTTTCTCAATAACCGGGGGGCACTCAGCATTAGGTAGCCAAAGGGAACATGCACGCTTTTTGCAAAATCCTGTAGCTGCTTAAAGGTTGGCTGAGCAGAGCCCCCAAGCTAGTTTTCAACCAGCTCACCTTGACGGAGGGAACTCACGTCAGTAGCAGCTTGGTCCAAAGCCCAAAAAATTAGTTCCGGCTTAACCGGTACACGAACGCTCAACGCACACCCCCTCTTGAAAAATAGAAAAACTGCTCTAAGTCTAAAGCCCAGTGCAGGGTTACGGCTAGAGGTGCGTGCTTGGGGAGGAAAGGACGTTCAGAGATGCCAAAACAGGTTAAAGACGAAGAAACCTTCATGCGACCGGCTGGCTCTAGGTCCAGAGCTCAGCCAGCAGGAGCTGACTGCGCGGTCTAATGCATGAGGGACTACGTAATTGATACTACTGGTAAAAACATCAAACCGTAGCAAGCTATCAAAGATCTCTGTGCCCTAACTCCACAGAAGCTATATCTTTACCACCTATCAAAGTGATGCTAGCTTAGGGGCACCCCGGTGTCGCCTCTGTCTTAGTGCATGCGACCGGGGCTCTTTTAATGGCTTGGGCAGAGGGAGAAAGGGCATGTACAAAACTGCCATAATCTATCTGCTTCGTTGCTGCGTCCAGCCGTTCCAGCCTTTTGCACTGAGCCTCATCGTAAGCCTATGAGCATTATGATAGCTGTGAGGATATGCACAGGTCATGGTAGTGGGGAACGTTAGTTGCTTTGAGCTAATTTGAAAGCAATTGAGATGTGCTTCTAGCGCTTGAGAGTTGGCTTAACGAAAGGTACATCTTCCCCTGTAATGCTCCGTGCCTTCCGTCTTCGCTTATATTCGGTATTGGGGATCCTAGATCGTGAGTATCACTAGAGTCAGAGGGGCTCAGATAGTAAACTTGATATGTGCCATGAGAAAATCCGCAATGTAAAGCAGCCTTAACTAATTTCGAAATTTCTTTATCTGTTTTTTCAAGAGATTTCGCGCTTCTATCGTTAAAATTTACAGCAGCCCTATAGTCTAAAACTTTGGGAACAATCTGTTTAATTTCTCGATCTGCATAGAAAGCGATGCGCTCAATTGGCCTGTTTTTTCTGTTGGCAGGACAGATATAAAAAGGCTGACTACTCTCCTTGTAAAGGGTCCAAGCTAGCCCACCAGCGGGTACCAACATCACGTTCTTCAGTGGGCGGGCTACATCTTGTCTCCGGTCGGATAGCACCTTAATAGCATCCTGAGATATTGAATCAATCCACTCCGCAGCTTCTTTATCAATCCACTCTGCCACCTGAATTGTTTTCCTGTACTCAACAAGAGGGTCTAAGCCCAACAGGCTGGAATGATGAGCTACTCGGTTTCTCAACTCATTAATTGACTGTAAATAGCTAGCTGCTACTGAGCGGTCAATCTTTGCGTTGGGCATAACGTGGCGCAAGGTCTGCCTCCACAGCTCTTCGTTAGCGTCAGGTACGAACATGTTTACCCATGCTCCGAAGGTCAGATTCGAATAAATCTTACCCGCGGTAACCTCTTGGTTCTTTTTACGAAGGCGGTTAGAAATATCCGTAATCTCACCACTCAGATTCAGCCAAGGTGAGCCTGGCAGAACTGGTGAGGTAGGTGGATGTTCGATTAAGGTATCTACGATTTTGTTTCTCAGGAGCACTTCGAAATGGTGAATCACTTCAAACAGTGCGGCGCTCATTGAAGCGTTCCAACGATATAATTCAACAGCTTTGTCGTAATCATTACCTGTTTCGGACAGGTAGTCCCTAAACCGTTCCTCAGAAACCCATGCTTGAAGATCCATGTCATCAACTGTAGCATTGACACAAGAAGCCCTGGGTAGGCCTCTTAGCGTAACGTTCGCGTAGGCGCTAAAGCCCCTAGGGCTATGTTTATATCTTGAGAAACCAGCTGATACTGTTCGTCTGATGCTCTCTGCTATCGAGTGGCTATGAGGTTACCTGCATCGGCTTTCACTTGAGCAAGTACCCGTTCAGTTAACTTTGTGCATCGTATGCACAAATTTTTTGTACTGATATGTACTGGGTTCAGTCCACACCCTTCCACCCACACCCCACCGGAAGGAATAATGAGGCTTATTCAAAAGTCCCACCCGCAGCCAAAAACACCAACCCCCGCACCACCGAAAACACCCGCCCATACACCCCCAACGGCCGCCTAAACCCCGTATGAAGAATCCGCCAAGTCTTGATGTGAGCGATCACCCGCTCCACCACCGACCGTAGCCGATTCAGCACCCGATTATTCAGCTTCTGCTCCCGGCTCAGCCCTTGGCCCGGCTTACGCCTGGCCGGGGTAGCCAACCCCAGACCCACATAACCCTTATCAGCCAAAGTCGAGGAATCCAGCAGCTGATCTAACCCATGATATCTAAAGGCATGAGCATCATGCCTGGCTCCGGGTAGTGGGTCAGTGATGGCTAAGAGTCTGCCATCTAGGGTGCAGATGACTTGGTGGTTGAATCCGGCTTGTTTGTGCTTTCCAGAGAAATTTGTTTTACCAAGTGAACGCCAATTCCACGTGGGTATCAGGGTCCCATCGATGACCAAAGATCCTGGTGCTTTGAGGCTTTCTTTCAAAGGCTGAATCAGCGGAGTGAGAATCTTCTCCAGGGCCTTTTCGATGGTGTTGATAGCTCGTGAGACTGTCGATTGAGAGACAGCAAAAAGTTCTGCGAGGAGTTCTTCGGTGAGGTTGTGGCGGTGGTAGAGCAGGGTGATTTTGAGGGCTTGGGTGAGGGTTAGCGCTGGTGGTCTTCCGCCTGGTTTTGACCAGGTGAGGTGATGGGTGAGGGCTGTGTGTAGTGTGGCGAATTGCGTGGCTGTGAGGCCGGTTGTACGCTGGTGTAGCAACGGTCTTGTCCGGTATGGCTTGAGGTTATTTGTAGAGATTTAACGCTCATATTTTTGCCGCGGGTGGGGCCGTTGTCTAGTTGGTGGGTGTGGGGTGCGTGTCTACTTTTGAATAAGCCTCAGTAGCCCAGTGTATCGTGAGGCTTATTCAAAAGGTGCTTCGGTGCCCCAGGCTCACAGCGCCGCCACTGGCGCGATGAAGTGAGCGGGTGCGAGCTAGCGAGCACACAAAAGCGAACAAAATCCGCCGTCAGGCGGGGCGTGAATCGCCTTATGAGCGAAGCGAATCAGGCGAGAGGGTCAGGCTTGCGCCTATTCCGCCCGCAGATTTACTTCCTCGCTCGCTCGGAATCTGCTGGGCTTCATCAAGCGTGAGCCTGGGGCACCCTGAGTCTGGACTTTTGAATAAGCCTCAATAAAACCATGTCCAACAAATACCCCCAAGAATTCAAAGAACGAGCGGTACGACTCGTCGGTGACCGACTGAACCACCCCGACGCCCCGTCCATAACCGCAGCAATCAAAGACATCGCCCCTCGGCTAGGAATTTCCCACAACACTCTGGCCCGCTGGTGCAACAACGCCGCCCTCGACACCGGCAAAGAAATCACTACTACGAGTGACGCGGCGGCCGAAATCAGACGCCTAAAACGAGAAAACGCGGAACTACGCAGGGCCAACGAAATCCTGAAGACAGCCTCAGCTTTTTTCGCAGCAGAGCTCGACCGACCGGCCCGATGATGATCCGCTACATCAACACTTATAAGGATCTTTTCGGGGTCGAGCCCATTTGCCGAGTCCTATCCGAGCACCTTGACGGTGGCTTCATGACGGCCAGCGGCTATTACCGCGCAATGAGCCGTGTCGCTTCAGCCAGGTCACTATCCGACCAGCTCCTCATTCCTGAACTGATCAAAATCCACCAGGAGAACTACGGAGTCTATGGCGTGCGCAAAATGTGGCAGGCCATGAGACGAGCAGGCTGGGCTATTGGCCGGGACCAAACCTACCGGCTCATGCGTGCAGCTGGTATCCAGGGTGTGCATCGGGGCCGTAAGCCTGTGACCACCAGGGCTACCAAGGCTCCTGATCACCGCCCTGATCTGGTCAACCGCCAGTTCACCGCTAAAGCGCCGAACCGCTTGTGGGTCGCGGACTTCACCTATGTCCGTACTGCCAGTGGCTTCTGCTACACGGCCTTCATCACTGATGTGTTCAGTCGAAAGATTGTGGGTTGGGGTGTTTCCTCGACTATGCATACCTTGGGCATGCCGCTGATGGCTCTCAAGCAGGCTTTGTTTGAAGCCAGGCGGTCAGGGTCTGACTTAACTCAGGTGGTGCATCACTCAGACCGCGGCTCACAGTATGTTGCTGAGGATTACACGCGTGAGTTGAGGCGGCTGGGTGTTCAGTTGTCTGTAGGATCTACTGGAGATTCATACGATAATGCTTTGGCTGAGTCGGTGAATGGGGCTTATAAGGCTGAGCTGGTGCGTGGCCGGTTCTTTGGTTCGGTTGCTCAGTTGGAGGCTGCCACGGCGGGTTGGGTGTACTGGTGGAATCAGCGGCGGTTGCATGCTGGCCTTGGTTATCGGACTCCGCAGGAGGTGGTTGATGATGTTTTAGTTGATATTGTGTGATGTGTTAGTTTTTTGGGTGGTGGGTGTGACCGAAACCTAGTACATATCAATCCCAGCATAAGAAGCCAGATGAGAAGCATCCTTAAAATCCTTACCCACCACCTCAGTTAGAATCCTGGCACTGGTGCGCACACCCACCCCCGGCATCGAACGAATAACTGCTGATAAAGGATGAGCTTCCACCAAATCCAGTATCTGCTGCTCTGCTTCACTACGCTGTGCCAGAATCAGCTCAAGCTGGGTAGCTAAGGAAGAAATAATCTGAGAAGCACTTGCTGTTCCAGCAACGATGACTGTTTGCTCATCAAGAGCTTGGAAGATTTCTTCCGTAAGCTTCGGTGCAAGCCGAGGTGCTTTCTTTTTCAGCAGGTTACGCACCTTGGTGCGCCCTGCCGAATGAAGGTCTGCTGGGGCCGGGTACTTCTTCAGCAATTCAAAGATTGCTGGGTGCGAAAGTCTGGGGCCAAGTACCCTTTCAAGATGCGGATGAATCTGAGTGAGAAAGCCACGCAGACGGTTTGAAACTGCTGTTGCTTGTGCTGCTAGGTCATCATCAAAACCGCAGAGCATGGAGAGTTCTGAGGTGGTTTCATCGGCAACTGTTATTCCATGTAGGGTGTGGGGCATGGTGCGGGCTGTTTTTTCCGATGATGAAGGCGTCCCTAGCATCTGTTTTTGCTTCACCGGGGTGCAAATCAGCTACTCTTCGCATGGTTAGCCCTGGCAGGTAGGCGACTTGGATACCTATGTTTTGTGCGATAGCTATCGGCAGGGCACCGATTGTTTTAGGCTGGTCCACTACTAGCAGAACAGTTCCTTGGGTGCTGAGCTTAGTCAGTAGTTCACGGATTTTGGGTTCTGATTGGGGTAGGGGTTTATCCCAGATTTTCTTGCCATTGCTGGTGAGCGCTGTAGCGTGGTGGTTGGTTTTGCCGACATCGAGTCCGAGGTAAATGGTGAGGTTTTCGGTCATTTCTTCGCACCTTTGTGTTTTGCGGGTTATGGTGTGAAGTAACCGGTGGTTCACGAATCTCGCACCCACGTTACATTGGCTTTGGACCGTGCTTCTATTAGCGATGGTTTGTGGGCCGGTTCCCGCCTCGGTGGCGACACCCCCCTGACCGTTATTTGTGTTGGCTGGGGGGCATTGACGCCGTGTGCGGGGCGGGTCGGTTACTTACGCTTCTAGTTTCACCTGTTTTTGGTGTCTTTGTGTGCGCTCTTAAAAGGTAACGGGGGAGAGAACCCGGCCTCCCACCAAAAAATCTGTATCACCTATTGCACCGTATGGAGTGCCCAAAAATCGGGCAAAAAATCGGCTGTATGAGATGGGGGTCATCGACAGGTAAACTAAGTATGCCTACTCTTTAAAGGAGAGACTTCTGCCGTCCTAGCCTCGTGCCTGACGGCTCCCACCGCCGCCGACCCTAAGGGCCGATACGTGACCACAGTTCTTGCGCTTTTCCTGCTTGTGTCCATAGTGACCCCCTGGCTTTACCGCCGCATGGGCACCTCAACCTTCTACCTGCTGGCCGCGATTCCAGCTGCCGTGCTCGCCCTGGTGCTGACCAAAACCGGTCAGATTCTCGGCGGTACACCCTGGAGCGAGAGCTATCGGTGGATTCCCGAGCTGGATATGGCGCTGACCTTCCGCATGGACACCCTCTCGTGGGTCATGAGCCTGCTGGTGCTCGGCGTTGGCTCCCTGGTGCTCTTCTACTGCGCCAGCTACTTCAAGCACTCCACCGGCGATAACGGCCAGTTCGCGGCCTATCTCTTCGGTTTTGCCGGTGCCATGTTTGGTCTGATTACCGCAGATGACTTCATCCTCATGTTCATCTTCTGGGAAATCACCACCATTCTCTCCTACCTGCTTATCGGCTATTCCCGCCACCGCCTTTCAGCCCGCCGTTCCGCCCTGCAGGCACTCACGGTTACCACCGCAGGTGGCCTGGCCATGCTGGTCGGTATCGTCATGCTGGGCTACAGCCTGGGCACCTACTCCCTGGCTAAACTCGTGGAGCGGGGCCCGAGCGTCCTTGCCGCCGCCCAGGGTGGTCACGGCCCCCTCAGCTACGGTCTCCTCTCCGCTGCCCTGGTGCTGATTCTCTGCGGTGCTCTCTCCAAATCAGCGATTTTCCCCCTGCACTTCTGGCTGCCCGGCGCTATGGCCGCCCCCACTCCGGTTTCTGCCTACCTGCACGCGGCGGCGATGGTCAAGGCCGGTATCTACATCCTGCTGCGCCTGGCTCCCGGCTACGGCGAGGTGGCAATCTGGCAGAACGTCCTGATTATCTTCGGCGCCTTCACTATGGTGTTCGGCGGCTGGGCCGCTCTCAAGCAGACCGACCTCAAGCTGATTCTGGCCTACGGTACTGTCTCGCAGCTGGGCTTCCTGGCCCTGGTGATCTCGGGGGGAACTCCGGACGCCATCTACGCGGCTATGGCGCTCATGGTGGCTCACTCCCTGTTCAAGGCGACCCTCTTCCTATCGGTCGGTATTATCGACCACCAGTCCGGTACCCGCGACATCCACAAGCTCTCGGGTATCTATCGCCGTGCCCCTAAGCTGGCTATCGTCGCCACTATCTCAGCGGCCTCGATGGCGGGTATTCCGCCCCTGGCCGGCTTCGTGGCCAAGGAAGCGGTGCTCGAAACCTACCTCTCCCACACCACCGGCTGGCAGGGGGCAACCACCCTGATTGCCATCGTCCTGGGCTCTATTCTCACTTTCGCCTACTCAGCCCGCTTTGTCTGGGGTGCCTTCGCCGTCAAGCCCTACGCCTACATGCACAAGGAAGGCGTCAAGTACTGCCGCGTAGAAAAGGGCACCGCCGACTTCGAAGAGGTTGATAACGGCGATGTCGATATCAACACCCGGGCCCTAGACCGTAACCGCCGCGGCCAGAAGCTCAGCCCCGATACGGCCTTCCACCCGGTCTCCTTCACCTTCCTCTTTGCCCCGGCGGTGCTGACCGTCCTAACTATCGTCTACGGCCTCTACCCCGAGCCGGTGCACCTCTTCGTCAAACCCTTCCTCAAGGCCTTCCCAGAGACTGCAGCCGAACTTGAGCTCCATCTGGCCCTGTGGCACGGCGTCACCCCGGCTCTGCTGACTTCCCTGGTCATCATGGCCATCGGTACCCTGCTCTTTATCTTCCGCAAGCAGATTGAAGAGCTGCAGAAGGCTCTGCCCAGTACGCCGGCTGCCTCCGTGGTCTACCGCGATACTATCGACGGGCTTGACCGTCTGGCTGTGTGGGTCACCGGTATGACCCAGCGAGGCTCCCTGGGCTTCTACCTGGGCGTCATTCTGATTACCGCTGTGGTGGTTCCCTTCGCTGCCCTCTTCATCAACGAGACCCCGCCGCTGGCTAACGTGCGTGTCTCGGAGTCCCCGGCTCAATGGGCTATTGCCGTGGTCATGATTGTGGCGGCCCTGGTCGTGGTCTTCGTGCGCAAGCGCTTCTTGGCCATCATGATGGTCTCGGTGACCGGCTACGGCATGGCTATTCTCTTCGCCCTGCGCAGCGCCCCCGACCTGGCGACCACCCAGCTGCTGGTTGAAACCATCGTTCTGGTCGCCTTCGTGCTGGCTATGCGCGTGCTACCCCGCCAGATTCCCCGCATCCGTTCCAAGGATGGCAAGGACGGCGCTCACAAGACCCTGCGCGTCATCATCGCCCTGGGCTTCTCGGCCCTCATGATGGCCCTGGCCATGTTCACCTTCTCGTCCCGATCCCTCGACCCCATCTCGCTTGAGATGCCCCGCCTGGCCTACGAAATTGGCCACGGCTACAACGTGGTCAACGTGACCCTGGTCGATATGCGTGGCTGGGACACCTTCGGCGAAATCTCGGTGCTGGCCCTGGCAGCTACCGGCGTTGCCTCCCTGCTCTTCATCGAAGGACGCGCCGACTCAGCGTCCGCGCGCAGGCTCGACACCCAGGCCATGAAGAAAATCGAGAGCTCCTTCGCCAAGCGCACCCAGATTACTGTGGCCCAGCGCGTGGCAGGCCAGTTCTCATCGGTTGAGCGCGACCCCTTCATCGTGGCAGGCCGTACCCTGCCCCCCGAGTCCCGCTCGATTCTGCTGGAGGTTATGACCCGCCTACTCTTCCACACCCTCATCATCGTCTCCTTCTACATGCTGATTGCCGGTCATAACCTGCCCGGCGGCGGCTTTGCAGGTGGCCTGATGGTGGGTCTGGCCTTCGCCGTGCGCTACCTGGCCGGTGGCGGCGCGGAGCTGCGGGCGGCGTCCCCCTTCTCCGCCGGTACCTTCCTGGGCGTCGGCCTGGGTATCGCTACCCTCTACGCCCTGGCCCCGGCCCTCTGGGGCGACCCCATCTTCTCCAGCTACGTGCTGGATTTCTGGCTACCGGTCTTTGGTGACGTCCACTTCGTCACCGCCACCATCTTCGATATCGGCGTCTACCTGCTGGTGATCGGCCTGGTACTCGATATCCTGCGTAGCCTGGGTGAGCGCATTGACCTCAAACTGGTAGCTGAGCGCCGCAAGAAAGAGAAGCAAGCCCGCGACAAGGCACGAAAGGCATAAACCATGATTATCGACCTCAGTCTAATCCTGGTCATGGGCGTGCTCTACGCCGTGGGGGTCTACCTGATTCTCGACCGCTCCATGACCCGCGTGCTCCTGGGCCTGATGCTCATGACAAACGCAACCAACATCCTGATTCTGCACGCGGGAGGCCCTGCCGGCCTGGCCCCCTTCTACAGTAAAGACATTGCTGCAGAAGACTACTCCGACCCGCTCCCGCAGGCCCTGATTCTGACCGCTATCGTCATTTCCTGTGCGGTGACCGCCCTGATTCTGGGTATTATCTACCGCTCCTGGCTGCTGTCTAAGGCCGACGAAATCACCGACGACGCCGAAGATATTCGCGTGGCGGAGCAGGACGCTTTCGACAAGGAAGAGGACGCCGCCGCCGAGTTCGACGCCTCGGAGTTCGATGCCGACGAAGCGACCCGCGAAAAAGCATTCAACGAGGCAGAAGAGAAGAAGAAAATCAGTCAGACAAGCGCCCAGCAGACCGTGTCAAAGAAGGGGGACTAGCCCGTGGATATTGCCCAGCTCGCCCCCCTCTGCATCATCATTCTCTTCCTGGCGGCCGCCATCACCTTCATCTCGAAGAAAGATAGCGTGCAGCGCGTCATCGCCTTCGCCGCGGTAGCTATTACCCTGGTTTTTGAGGCCCTGCTCCTGGCCTCGGTCTGGGACGCCGCGCCCCAGACCGTGCACCTGGCAGGCTGGGAGGCCCCCTTCGGTATCACCATGGTGGTAGACCAGCTCTCAGCGCTTATGCTGGTGGTCTCGTCTACCATCTCGCTGGCGGTGCTGGTCTTTGCCACCGGTCAGAACCTGCAGGACGAGGACGACGAAGTACCCATCTCGGTCTTCTACCCCACCTACCTGCTGCTGCTGGCGGGCGTCTCTAACGCCTTCTTGGCGGGAGATCTCTTCAACCTCTACGTGGGCTTTGAGATCCTGCTCATGGCCTCCTACGTGCTGATTACCATGAACGCTAACACCCCGCGTATCCGGGCGGGCGTGACCTACGTGGTGGTTTCGGTTGTCTCATCCATGCTCTTCCTCACCGCCATCGGCTTTGTCTACGCCTCGGTGGGCACCATCAATATGGCTGACCTATCGCTGAAGCTGGGTACCCTGCCTGAGGGCACCCAGATGCAGCTGCACCTCATGCTGCTCATTGCCTTCGGCATTAAGGCCGCGGTCTTCCCGCTCTCCCTCTGGCTACCCGACTCCTACCCCACAGCCCCGGCTCCCGTAACCGCCGTCTTCGCGGGCCTGCTGACCAAGGTGGGCGTCTACGCGATTATTCGTACCGAGACCCTGCTTTTCCCCGAAGGACGCCTGGATACGCTTCTGGGGGTCGTGGCAGGTCTGACCCTGCTCGTGGGCATCTTAGGTGCCCTGGCCCAGGGCGATATCAAGCGTCTGCTCTCCTTCATCCTGATTAGCCACATCGGCTACATGATTTGGGGTATCTCGCTGGGTAACGAGCTGGGTCTTACTACCGTGGTCTTCTACATCGCCCACCACATCGTGATTCAGACCGGCCTCTTCATGGTGGTTGGCCTCGTAGAACGCCGGGCCGGTTCGACCAACGTGCGCCGTTTGGGCGGCCTGATGAAGACTGCCCCCGTCCTGGCCCTGCTCTACTTCATTCCCGCCATCAACCTCGGCGGTATCCCGCCCTTCTCCGGCTTTATCGGTAAGGTCGGCTTTATCGAGGCGTCCGTAGAGAACGGTAGCGCCCTGGCCTACATCAACGCGGGTGTGGGCGTCCTGGTCTCTCTGCTGACCCTGCTGGCCCTAGCCCGCGTGTGGAACAAGGCCTTCTGGCGCCCCGCCAAGGAAGCCGAAGAGCCCACCCCTGAGCTGGTGATGGCCGAGCACTCCGATGACCCTGCCCATTACGAGACCAAGCCGATTCCGGCGTCCATGATGGCCTCCACCGTCTCCCTGGTTGTGGTGGGTGTGCTCATCACCCTCTTCTCAGGCCCCCTCTTCCAGCTGGCAGATAACGCCTCAGATAACCTCTTTGATCCCGACATGTACATCAGCTCGGTCTTTGGCCCCGATGCCCCCAGCCGGGCCGAGTACCTGGAACAGCAGATTGTCGATAACCACTCCCAGGAGGTGAACCAGTGAAAAAGCCCGACCTCTCACGCGAGAGCCTGATTCACGCTATCCCGCCCTTCCTCTGGCTGGTCTTTGTCTGGTGCGCCCTCTGGCAGGACTTCTCCCTGCCCTTCATCGCCTTCGGCGCGGTGCTGGCAGCCCTGACCATGTCGGTCTTCCGACTGCCCACCCTCTACCTCTCCAACCGCTTCAACATCTTCTACGCGGCGAGGTTTGTGGTGGAGCTCTTCTGGAACGTCGCCAAAGCCTCGATTGAGGTCATGTGGCTAGCTGCCACCTTCCGCCCGCCCCTGCGCAACTCGGTAGTGGCAGTACAGCTACGCACCCGCTCCGACCTGCTACTGACCGCCGTCTCGCACACTATGTCGCTGATTCCCGGCTCCGTGGTGGTTGAAGTGGACCGCTCCCTGTCGGTGCTCTACTTCCACGTGCTCAACACCTCCACTCCCGAAGAAATCGAGCGCTTCACCCGCCAGGTGGCCTACTTCGAAGACCTCATCATCAAGGCCGCCGGTAGCCGCGAAGAGTACGAAGCCCTCAAACAGGACGAAGAAGCCGACCGCACAGCCAGCCGAAAGGAGCATGCATGACCTGGGCTATCTGGGCCACCGGCCTGATTCTGACCCTAGCCACCTGGGGCACCGTCTACCGCATCTGGAAGGGCCCCGCCCTGCTGGATCGTGTGCTCGCCAGCGACGTGCTGCTCTCAATTCTCACGGCCGCGCTCTGCGTGCTCATGATTTATACCGACAGCCAGTTCTTCCTGATTCTGCTGGTGGCCCTGGCCATGATCGGCTTCGTGGGGTCGGTGACCGTGGCCCGCTTCGCCGATAACTCCAAGGCAGACGAGAGCACCCCGGTTTCCCGTCTGAATGAAGGACGCCCCCGCCGCCGCTCCCGCAAGAAAGGCAGCAAGTACGCCCCCGGGGAGCTGGCAGAGGACACCGATAAGCAGGGGCACGATGGCGCCCACCCCGTGCGGGCAAGCAAGGACCTGGGGGAGTAGACCGTGAATCTTGATACCGTTTTCGACGCTCTGACCATCATCTGTATGATTCTGGGTGCCCTCATGTCGCTGGGTGCCGCTATTGGCCTGGTGCGCTTCCCCGACCTGCTCACCCGCCTGCACTCGGGCACTAAACCCCAGGTTTTCGGCATGATTCTCATGCTGCTGGCTGTGGCCTTCCACTTCCGTTCCTTGGCGCTCCTGCCAGTACTGCTGGTTATCCTGCTCCTGCAGATGCTCACCATCCCCATCTCGGGGCACATGATGGGCCGCTCTGGCTACCGCAACAAGCACTTCCGCAAGGACGACCTGCGCCACGACGACCTGCGCGCCCTGGTCGATGAGGTGGAGGGGAACTAGAGAACCCAGCCCGCGGGCGTCCGTCCGCCCCTACCCCGCAAGGGGACCGGAAAACCAAAAAAGGACCGCGAAATATGCGGTCCTTTTTTGGTTCTGCGGTCCCCTTTCAGAAGAAGCGGGGAAGGGCAGAAAGTTAGGAGGTTACGGTGTTCTTCTTTGCCTTGCGGTAGAGGGCCCAAATAACCAGGATAAAGACGACCGGAGCCAGGTAATAGCCGCCGCCCTCAACCCACTGGTCACCGAAGATACCCAGGACATCGGGGTTGCCCACCGCTGCGATAATACCGGCGTTGACCACGCCCCACAGCGACTCGCCCACGATCATGCCAGTTGCTACCAGCACGCCCATGCGCTCGGCACCCTCAGCGTTGTGCTGCTTGGCGGCCCAGCGGTTGTAGAGGAAGCCCAACAGGGCGCCGACGGGAATGATAAGGGTCAGGGCGATAGGCAGGTACATGCCCATACCGACAGCCAGGGCAGGCAGGGAGTACTTACCCTTGGTGGTGGCGGTCAGAACCTCGTTGATGGCAATAATAACCACGCCGATAATGGCGCCGAGGCCCAGCAGTTCCCAGTTGAGGGAGTTGCCGAAGATGCCCTCGGCTACGCTGGAGAGCAGGGCAGCCTGAGGGGCCGAAAGGGCCTCCTCACCAGCGCCGGGGGAGCCTGCGAAACCGAAACCGGTCAGGAGCAGCTGCAGAACGGGCGGGATGATGGCAGAGCCGAAGAGAACACCGACAATCAGGGCAACCTGCTGCTTCCAGGGGGTAGCGCCGACGAGCTGACCGGTCTTGAGGTCCTGCAGGTTGTCGTTAGAAATCGTGGCGATACCGAAGACTACAGCTGCGGTGAAGAGGGTGTAGGCGACCAGGGAGGCGGTGTCTGCGTCGTTGCCGATGACGGTCTTGATGAGTAGGGCGGCAGACAGGACGACGATGATGCCCACACCTGAAATGGGTGAGTTCGATGCGCCGATCAGACCCGCCATGTAGCCACAGATGGAGGCAACAATCAGGCCCACGAGCAGCACGTACACGATGGAGAGGACGATGAGGGTACCGGTGTGGTGGGCAATGGCGGTGTCTTTGACGAAGAGCCAGAGCAGCAGACCGACCGGGATCATGGCGCCGATGGTTACACTGGCGACGGTGGAGAAGGGGATGTCGCGCTCGGTGATGTCAACGGTCTGGCCAGCCTGGCGGGCGCGGGAAGCTACCAGGGAGTCCTTGATGCCCTTGATGATGGGGCCGATGATTTTGATGAGGGTCCATACCGCTGCAACTGCCATGGTGCCCGCGCCGATGAAGCGGACGTCCTGGGAGAAGGTTGAGGAGACAACGTCTGAGATATCGCCGGACGCCGGTAGCAGGCCTGAGGTGCGCATGGGCAGCAGCACGCCGTAGGAGATCAACAGGCCAACGATCATTGAGATACCGACGGCCAGGCCCACTAGGTGGCCCACACCAATCAGAGCCGGGGAGAACGAGGTGCTGACCATAGTGCCACCCGCGCCGAGGCGGAAGAACTGGGTGAAGCCGCCTGCCACTGCCTTCAGCGAGGTCAGGATAGCGAAGCCAGCAGATGCCAGTGAACCCCACACAATCATGCGCAGGCCCTTCTGGTTTTCTTCTGCAGAGCCCTGGTCGTTACCGACCTTGAGCACCTCAGCCGCTGCAACACCTTCGGGGAAGGGCAGGTCTGAGCCGGTGACCAGCGCACGGCGCAGGGGGATGGAGTAGGTGACGCCCAGGATGCCGCCGATGGCGCAGACAAAAGCGGTGGTCCAGTAGGGGAAACCTGCCCACCAACCAATCATGACCAGGCCGGGCAGCACAAAGATAATTGCAGAGAGGGTACCCGCTGCTGAAGCGATGGTCTGCACAATGTTGTTCTCCATGATGGAGTGGTTCTTGAAGTTGCGCAGAATCGCCATGGAAATCACGGCCGCGGGAATGGACGTTGCGAAGGTGAGGCCAACTTTGAGGCCCAGGTAGACGTTCGCGGCGGTGAAGACCAGGGTAATCAGACCACCGAGGATGACGGCGCGAAGGGTAAATTCGCGGACGGGGCTGGAAGACCCAGTGGGGGCTGGCGCCTCTGCTTTATGTGAGGACAAGATTAACTCGTTTCCGAAAAAGTGCCAATGATGGTGCGGTTCAGGTGATGCTGCTTCTGAAGCCAGCCTCAACAATACTCCTGTGGCTTGGCATATTTAAACTTCAGAGTGCATATATGCAAGAATCTGCTGAGCCTGCGCACGGTGGTAGCTCTTGTGTAAAAACATAAAGAGCCGGGGGTTGGATAGCTCTAGAGAGAGCGATCCAACTCCCGGCCCGGTGGGGTGGGGCTTAGCGGATGCCTGCCATCTTTTTGACAATCCAGCCGTTCAGTGCCCAGAGAGCCACACCGATACCGATGGTCACAACACCCAGTGTGGTGAAGTAGGCAACCTCGGTCTCGAGTGAGTAGAACCGACCCAGCCAGCCGGCCAGTACAGTGCCCAGGGAGATGGAGGTGAAATAGAGCGCTACCATAGCTACACGGTGCTTCTCGGGAGCTAGCTTGGTCGCTAGAGAAGACCCTACCGGTGAGATAGAGAGCTCGCCCATGGTGCAGATAAAGAGAATCAGCACAATCCACATGAAATTCACGTTGGTGTTGCCCGCCTGAGTTAGGAAGATGAGGAAGGCGATACCGATGAGAATAAGAGCGATAGCGAATTTGACCGGGGTCGTGGGCTGGCGATCACCGAGCTTAGTCCACATGGCCGTGAAAACAGCACCGAAGATGATGATGAACACCGGGTTGATGGAGTTCATGAACTCGGGAGTAAGCTGCAGACCCAAGATATTCCAGTTGATACGTGACTCTGAGTAGACTGCCAGCACGGTGAACTGCTGCTGGAAGAGGGCCCAGAAAGCTACGTTACCAATGAACATAGGAATGAAAGAGACCACGCGGGAGTGCTCTTCAGAAGTAGTGAGCTTGGAGGTCAGCAGGGTATAGAAAAGCAAAGCTGCGCACACAGCCACGGTGCACATAACCCAGGTAGCCAAGTTAGCAGGGTTGATGAGACCGGTGAAGACCAGAACGAGGATAACAGCAACAATAGCTACCGCTGCAAGGGAGTAGGTACGCTTCTCGCTGGCGGTTAGGGGCTGGGAGAGCTGGTGGACGGACGCCGGTAGGTTCTTACGGGTCAGCGAGTACTGGATGAGGCCAGCAGCCATACCCAGAGCAGCCAGGCCGAAGCCAACGTGGAAGCCGTAGTTTTCGCGCAGAATGCCGGTGAGCATGGGGCCGAGAAGGGCACCAATATTCACGCCGATGTAGAAGATGGTGAAGCCACCGTCTCGGCGGGGGTCGGTCTTGCTGTAGAGCGATCCGACGAGCACGGAGGCGTTGGTCTTAAGGCCGCCAGAGCCAATAGCAACTAGAACCAGACCCGCAATAACACCGGCAGCACCGGGCAGAATCGCCAGAGCGATATGACCTGCCATGATGGCCCAGGCTGAGTAGTAGAGGGTGCGTTCGGGGCCGAGCACACGGTCACCGAGGAAGCCGCCGACTACGGCCATAAGGTAGACCATGCCGCCGTAGGCACCCATAACGCCTGCTGCTGAGGCCTCACTGAGTAGGCCTAGACCGCCACGGTCAGCCTCCCAGTAGAGGTAGTAGAGCATGATGACCTGCATACCGTAGAAGGAGAAACGCTCCCAGAGCTCTACCGAGAAAAGGTTAGCCAGCATGCGGGGGTGACCAAAGAAGCCCCGGTCGTTACTTGAAGTGTCTGCTGGGTTCGGCGGTGTCGCCGCAGGCAGAGTAGACATATCGACTCGCTTATATAGATAGGAAAACCGTGTGTGCACGGTATCTGTTCGGTAGGTAACGATACTCTAATCAGCTGGCTTAGTTAAACCCGTCAGTCACTTTTCTTTAGGTTTAGGCTGTGGGCTATTAGAGTTAGTGGCGACAGCATTTAGATATTTTTATCGTGAAGGAGACCCTTATGAACGACGATTTACGCCAGGTAACCGTTGATGAAATTCCCGCAGACGCCAAAATCCTTGACGTGCGTGAAGACTATGAATGGGTAGAAGGCCACATCGAAGGCGCCCAGCACATCCCCCTGGGCGAGGTGCCCGAACGCTACGGCGAAGTTCCCCTCGACGAGGACGTCTACGTCATCTGCCGCGCCGGCGGCCGCTCCCTGCGCGCTGCCGCCTACCTCACCCAGTACGGCTTCGACGCCATCAACGTCATCGGCGGTATGGGTGCCTGGCAGGACGCCGAAAAGCCTATGGTCTCAGAAAACGGCGAAACCCCTCAGGTTCGCTAACTACCCGCCGGCCTCGCTCGCTCGATGGCGGGTAGCTACAGTTTTACCTGCGCAAGCCACCCTTAACGCCAGCCCCGAGCCAGGCTTGCGCAGGTAAAACTTTCGCCCCGCCCATCAAGTGCCAGCCCCGAGCCAGGCTTGCGCAGGCAAAACCTCCGCTCTGTCCCTTGGCGTCCGCCCCAACACACCCGCGCAGGTAAAACCTTCGCCTGTCTCGTTACAATAAGTCGGTGACCTCTCTAACCTGTCGTGTCCTGAACTTCCCGGTAGAACCCGCCGCCGCCTTCCCCGTGCTGGCTGGTAGTTCTGCGTATGCTTTTTGGCTGGATTCAGCCCGCGACGAGTCGCCTATGTCCCGCTACTCCTACCTGGGGGCGCCCCTGGACGGGGGAGTGCTGCGCTATGCGCAGCCGGGGCAGGTTGATGTGCTCGATACGAGCGGACGCCCGTACCAGGTTTATCGCGACAGTATTTGGCAGGTGCTCCCCGCCTTCCTGGAATCCGCGCCCCGCCCCGAACTCGATGAGGGTCAGGACGTCCCGCCCGCCGACGTCCTACTGGGCGGCTATGTGGGGTTTATGGGCTATGAGGCTCACGCAGACCTAGAAGTCACCGCCTTCCACAGCGAACACCCCCAGCGGGTGGCCCGCACCCCCGACGCCCTCTGGATGCCCGCCACCCACTACCTGATGTACGAGCACGCTAGTGGGGCCTCCTGGCTGGTTGGCCCCGCTAACTGGGTTGAAGAGACCGCGCAAAAACTGCTTAAAAATAGCTCTTCACCTGAATCTATAGCCGGTCAAGAATATGCTTCGCGGGTAGATGTACCAAACTTCCCCCTGCCCGACCGTGACCGCTACCTGGCTGCCATTGCCACAGCCCAGGCTGAAATCGCTGAAGGTAACAGCTACGAGGTCTGCCTGACGGCTGAAACCTCCCTGCAGCTGCCTACCCCCCTGGAAGCTGACGAACTGCTGAGTCTCTATCTGGCCCAGCGCCAGGCCAACGCCGCCCCCTACGCGGCCTTCCTACGCTGCGATGACTTTACGGTGCTCTCGTCCTCTCCCGAAAAATTTCTGACGGTCACTGCTGAGGGTCGCGCTGAAGCCAAGCCCATTAAGGGCACCGTGCCGCGGGGTGCGTCCGCCCGTGAAGACCAGCAGGCAGCCAGCTGGCTCGCCAGCGACCCCAAAACCCGCGCCGAAAACCTCATGATTGTGGACCTACTCCGCAACGACCTCTCCCTGGTCTCCCACCCCGAGAGCGTGCGGGTGCCGGTGCTGATGGGGGTGGAATCCTACTCGACCGTGCACCAACTGGTCTCGACCATCGTCTCCCAGCTGCGTCCGGGCATCACCGCCCTGGACGCGGTCGCCGCCTGCTTCCCCGGCGGGTCCATGACCGGGGCACCCAAGGCCGCCACCATGGCTATTATCGACCGGCTTGAGGGCCGGGCCCGCGGGGTCTACTCCGGTGCCCTGGGCTACTTGGGGGCGGACGGCTCAGCCGCCCTCTCCATCGTCATCAGGACGCTGGTAGCCCACTCGGACGGCCTGGTCACCCTGGCCGCTGGTGGGGCGATTGTCGCTGACTCCGACCCGGCCGCCGAATATGACGAGATGGTCACCAAGCTCAAGGCAGCTACCCCCTAAAAAGTGCAAGTGCCTGTCACTTTTCGCGGGGCACTTGCACTTTTCGCGGGGTAAATATCTGCCGGTCTACTAGACTAAAAAGCATGACTAACCTCTCCACCACCCTCCCCATCGAAGAAGCCCGCGAACGTCTGCGCGAGCTCATCAGCGAACTGGCCGTCGTGCGCGGCAAGGTCACCTTGGCCTCCGGTAAAGAAGCCGACTACTACGTTGACCTGCGCCGCATCACCCTGCACCACGAGGCCTCCCGCCTGGTTGGCCAAGTCATGCTCGACCTGCTCGACTCAGCCGGAATCGAATTTGACGCCGCCGGCGGTCTGACCATGGGTGCTGACCCCGTCGGCCACGCCATCATGCGCACCGCAGGTGACCAGGGCCGCGCCATCGACACCTTCGTGGTGCGTAAGGCTCAGAAGTCCTACGGCATGGGCCGTCAGGTTGAGGGCCCCTCAGTGGAAGGACGCCGCGTGGTAGCTGTCGAGGACACCTCCACCACCGGCGGCTCCGCTCTCACCGCCGTTGAAGCCCTGCGCAAGGCTGGTGCTGAGGTTGTAGCCGTTGCCGTTATTGTTGACCGTGCAACCGGCGCCAAGGAGCACATCGAAGAGGTTGCAGGCGTGCCCTGCCTCTACGCCTACTCCAAGACCGACCTGGGCCTGGACTAAGTGGCAGACCTAGAAGCAACCGAGCCCGAAACCGAGAGCCCGGAGCGGGAAATCGGCGTCGGCCCCTGGGAAGGCGAATGGCCAGAAGGCGACCACTGGGACCCCGAGCTGCTGCGCGAGGGCGACCGCCGCAACGTCCTTGACCACTACCGCTACTGGACCATGGACGCCATCATCGCCGACCTCGATACCCGCCGCCACTCCTTCCACGTAGCCATCGAAAACTGGCAGCACGACCTCAACATCGGCACCGTGGTGCGCACCGCTAACGCCTTTTTGGCGAAAGAAGTGCACATTATCGGCAAGAAGCGCTGGAACCGACGCGGGGCTATGGTGACTGACCGCTACCAGCACGTGCGCCATCACCCCACCGTCGAGGACTTTGTGACCTGGGCGAAGGGTGAGGGGCTTGCCATTATCGGCATCGACATCTTCCCCGACTCCAAGCAACTGGAAACCTACGACCTGCCCAAGGACTGCGTCCTGGTCTTTGGGCAAGAGGGTCCCGGCCTGTCAGAGGAGATTCACGCGGCCGCCGAGGCAACCCTGTCGATCGAACAGTACGGCTCCACCCGCTCTATGAACGCAGCAACCGCTGCCGGCATTGCCATGCATGCCTGGATCCGCCGTCACGAGTTCGGCCAGCGCGTCAGCTAGACCTGAGAGCGGACGCGCGCCCCGCCGGCGTCCGCTGGTGGTGAGTGTCCATGAAAATCGCGGAGTACCCACACGTTTCGTGGGCACTCCGCGATTCTCGTAAGCACTTGCATTTCTGCAAAAACTTTCCCCCTGAAGTATTTTATTAATGTACTACTGGGTCTAGAATGGCCATGTACGCTAAAGACGAGAGCAAAGAGGTGCAGTATGAACACAAGGCCAGATCCCGGTAACACCCAGGGAGCACCTGATGCCCAGCTGCCCGCCACCAGCAGCCCCCGTAAGCTCCTCACGGCCCTGCTCACCCCGCTCTTTATGGCCCTTATGGCCATCTCAGTCGTCAATGTCGCCCTCACCCCTATCGGGCACTCCCTCAACGCGGGGTCCAGCCAAACCCAGTGGGTCGTATCCGGCTACGCCCTGGCCTTCGGCGTGCCCCTGGTTGCCGCCGGTCGTATCGGCGACGCTACCGGCCGCCGCCGCATGTTCATGATCGGGGTTTCCTTCTTCACCCTGGGCTCCCTGCTCAGTGCTGTCGCGCCCACCATCGAAATTCTCATCGCCGCCCGCGTGCTCCAGGGCCTCGGTGCAGGCTTCTTCAACCCCCAAACCACGGGCATCATTCAGGCCAACTTCACCGGCCAGGCCCGTGCCCGCGCCTACGGTATGTTCGGTACGGTGGTAGCGCTCGCCGTCATCGTGGGGCCGGTACTCGGCGGCTTCCTCATCCAGATTTTCGGGGACTCCCTGGGCTGGCGCATGATGTTCCTGGTCAATGTGCCCATCGGTCTTGCCGGGTTGCTACTGGCCCGTCTCTGGGTACCCAACGACCGGCCGTCCGCCCCCTTGCAGCGCGCCCGCCTCGACCTAGACCCCGTCGGTATGACCACCCTGGCCCTGGCAATCTTCGCGGTACTCTTCCCCTTCGTGGAACGCAGCGGCAATCTGCTGGTCTGGGTAACCCTGCCGGCTGGCCTAGCCCTGCTGGCCTTCTTCATTGCTTGGGAGAAGCGCTACAAGAAGGCAGGTCGCCCGCCCATGCTCGACATTGATTTGGTGACCAAGCCGGCTTTCCGCAATGGCATTATGATCGTGACCCTCTACTTCTTGGGCAATACCAGCGTCTGGCTGGTGATCCCCATTTACGTACAGAACCACCTGGGGCAAAGCGCGCTGACCGCCGCTCTCATTACGATTCCCTCCTCCATGCTGTCTGCTTTTGCTGCTCCCTGGGCAGGACGCCGCGTGCTGGCTATGGGCCGCCGCATGGTGATGCTGGGGTTCGGGCTGTCGCTCACTTCGATTCTTGCCACCATGCTTACCGTCACCCCGGTTGAGCAGGGGCTGCTGCCGGTCTGGGCTCTGGCGGTGCCCCTCATCTTGATTGGTGCCGGTGGCGGCCTGGTGATCTCTCCCAATCAGACCCTCACCCTGGCGTCCGTTCCGCCCGCTATTAGCGGTGTGGCCGGCGGTGTGCTGTCCCTGGGCCAGCGTATGGGCACGGCAATCGGTACAGCTATCATTCCCTCGATTCTCTACGGGCTAGTTGAATCTGGTGCCCACTGGAACGTGGGGTTGATTGCCTCCTTCGGGGCTATCGTGCTCACCCTCTCGCTCGGCCTGGCCTTCACCATCGCTGACCGCCGTCGCGAACTGCGCGAAGGGTAGACCGGACGGGGCAGGGGTAAAACTTGTTCACCTCCGCTTCATAAAAGTGCTTATCAGGTACAGTAAAAACATTCCCTGTACACACATTCCGCCTAGGTAAGCTGTTTCTTTCTGAGGGCAGTTACCTACGGCATCAGCACACACAATGAAGTGAGGTTGAGATGGACAAGCCCCACATCACGGGTGACCACCTGCAAAAATACAGTGCAGCTCCCACCCAGGCCATAGACCAGATTCACCGCTCGCGCGGCTCCCAGGCGCCAGAGGTTGAAGCCGGCGAACGCAAAAAGCGCCTCATCGGCCTCTTCGGCGGCCTGCTTGCAGCCGCCCTGGTTTACGTCATCATGCCCGGCGACGTACCCGACGCCGCGCGCCTGACCGCAGCCACCGCCGTCCTCATGGGGGCCTGGTGGATGACCGAAGCCCTGCCCATCCCCGCCACAGCCCTGCTGCCGCTGGTGATTTTCCCTGTCTTCAACAGCGAAGTAAAAATCAACGACATCGGCGCTAGCTACGGCAACAACATCATCTTCCTCTTCATGGGCGGATTCCTACTCGCCCTGGCCATGCAGCGCTGGAACCTGCACCGCCGCATCGCCCTGCTCACTCTCAAGGTCATGGGTACCAAGCCCTCCATGATGGTTGCGGGCTTCATGGTAGCCACCGGCTTTCTCTCCATGTGGGTCTCGAATACCGCCACCGCCGTCATGATGATCCCCATCGGTGTCTCCGTGCTCATGCTGATTGCCCAGGCCAGCGGCACCACCGACATTAAAATTGAGGACGGCGCGTCCCCCGACGACCAGGCCGTCAAGGACGCCGTGATCAAGTCCGACTTCGGAACCGCCCTCATGCTGGGTATCGCCTACGCTGCCTCCATCGGTTCCCTGGGCACCCTGATCGGTACCCCGCCCAACACCCTGCTGGCCGGTTACATGGCAGATACCCACGACGTTCACATCGGCTTTGGCCAGTGGATGCTGGTGGGCGTGCCCCTGTCTGTAGTGGTTCTTTTCGTCTGCTGGTTCCTGCTCACCAAGGTACTCTTCAAACCAGAAATCAAAGAAATTCCCGGCGGTAAGAAACTCATCGCCAACGAATACGCCAAACTCGGTGCCATGAGCTCGGGCGAACTGCGCGTGCTCATCATCTTTATCGCTGCCGCCCTGGCCTGGATTTTCGTCCCCATCATCTGGTCTAAGTCACCGCCCATCACCGACGCCGGTATCGCCGTCGCCGTCGGCCTGCTGCTCTTTGCGCTACCCGCCGGTGGCACCGCCAACAAGGGCGTGCGCCTCATCGACTGGGAAACCGCAACCAAGCTGCCCTGGGGCGTCCTGCTCCTCTTCGGCGGCGGCCTAGCCCTCTCCGGCCAGTTCACCAGCTCCGGCCTCACCCAGTGGATCGGCGACTCCGTCGGCGCCCTCGGCACCCTGCCCATCCTCGTCATCGTGCTGCTGGTGACCACCGGCGTCATCTTCCTCACCGAACTCACCAGTAACACCGCCACCGCAGCCACCTTCCTACCCGTCGCCGGCGGCATCGCCATGGGCATGGGCTACGACCCCATGCTGCTTGCCATCCCCGTCGCCCTCGCCGCCACCTGCGCCTTCATGCTCCCTGTAGCGACCCCGCCCAATGCCATCGCCTACGGCTCGGGCTACGTCACCATCGGGCAGATGGTCAAGGGCGGCCTCTGGCTCAACCTCTTCTCCATCGTGGCGATCACCGCCGTGACCATGACCCTGGCCATGTGGATCTTCGCGCTGTAAACCGTATTCAAAAGGTTTGGCAGGCTCGCGCTGGCTGCGATCCCGCTTCACTCACCTTTTGAATACTCCTCACTAAACCCATAAAAACCCAACACCCTAACACCGGCAAGCACCAAAAGCCGGTGTTAGGGTGCTTAAGACCCCCAGAAACACATGGTTTTCTGTGGGTTTATGTCCGAAATTAGTGTGGGAAACCTACCCTTTCCCGCCGCGCCCTTGGTAAACTGAAAAGCAGGCAGGCGCTCGCCCCACCGCGTCCTTACACGCACCGGGTGCAGCACCAACTCACACCAGGCCACCAACCGGGTGGCCCCACCGACAACCAAGGAGTCAGCATGCCTATTGCAACCCCTGAAGTCTACGCAGAAATGCTCGAAAACGCCCGCGCCAAGGGCTTTGCGTACCCCGCAGTCAACGTCACCTCTTCACAGACCCTGAACGCAGCTATCCGCGGCTTCGCAGAAGCAGGCTCAGACGGCATCATCCAGGCCTCCACCGGTGGCGCCGCCTACTGGTCAGGCCCCAACAAGAAGAACATGGTTGTCGGCTCCCTCGCCTTCGCTGCCTACGCACGCGAAGTTGCCAAGCAGTACGACGTCAACATCGCCCTGCACACCGACCACTGCCCCCAGGATAAGCTCGACGACTTCGTGCTGCCCCTGCTCGCAGAATCAGAGAAGGCTGTAGCCCGCGGCGAAGACCCCATCTTCAACTCCCACATGTGGGACGGCTCCGCTATCTCCCTCGAAGAGAACCTCAAGATCGCTCAGGAACTGATCGAGCGTACCTCCAAGAACCACCAGGTTCTCGAGGTCGAAATCGGCGCTGTCGGCGGCGAAGAAGACGGCGTTGAAGGCGCTATCGATGACTCCCTCTACACCACCGTTGAGGACGCCATCAAGACCGTTGAGGCCATCGGCCTGGGCGAAAAGGGCACCTACATGGCAGCCCTGACCTTCGGTAACGTTCACGGCGTCTACAAGCCCGGTAACGTTCACCTGCGCCCCGAACTGCTCAAGGAAATCCAGACCGAGGTCGGCGCCAAGTACGGCAAGGGCGAAAAGCCCTTCTTCCTGGTCTTCCACGGCGGTTCAGGCTCCACCGAGCAGGAGATTGCAGATGCAGTTTCCTACGGTGTTATCAAGATGAACATCGACACCGACACCCAGTACGCCTACACCCGCCCCGTTGTGGACCACATGTTCCGCAACTACGACGGCGTGCTCAAGGTTGACGGCGAGGTCGGCAACAAGAAGACCTACGACCCCCGCGTATGGGGTGCAGCTGCTGAAGCTGGCATGGCCGCTCGCGTGGTTGAAGCTGCCCAGCAGCTCGGCTCCGCTGGTACCTCCGGCAAGTAAGCCCTGTAGCTAGGTCCGCTAGCCTAGAGCAAAGGCGCCGGACGCTCCCGCTTGTGCGGGTGCGTCCGGCGCCTTTGTGCTGTGGTGGTGAATGTGCCCCGTGATGTGCGGACGCCGGTCCCGGCTAGACGATGGACAGGAAGGTCATGATGTTCACCAGGTTGGTGAAGTCGATGAACATGCCGCCGACGATGGGCAGGATGAAGAAGGCCAGCTTGGAGGCCTTGTATTTGGTGACCAGGGAAGCCATGTTGGCGATGCCGTTGGGGGTTGCGCCCATGCCGAAGCCGCAGTGGCCGGCGGTGAGGATAGCTGCGTCGTAGTCTGCGCCCATGGCACGGAAGGTAACGAAGTTAGCCCATACCCACATGAGTGCAATCTGGGCTAGCAGGAGCACGATGAGCGGGATAGCCAGCTCGGCCAGCTGCCAGAGCTGAATATTCATGAGGGCCATCGCCAAAAAGACGTTGAGGCCGATGTTGCCCAGTACCTCGACCTCCTGCTCGGGGACGAGCTCGTGGTATTCCTTGGAGTTGCGGCGGTCGCTGATGTAGCGCAGGGCGATGGCGATGATCATGGGGCCCATGTAGCTGGGGAAGGCGGCGCGGTCGGTGAGCTGGCCGACCAGGTAGTTGAGGGCTTCGGTCAGGTAGCTACCGATGAACATGGCGACCAGGATCATGATGAAGCCGTGCAGGATGCTGTCGGCGTCGAGCTTGCGGGGGCGTACGGTCAGCAGGGCCGTATTGATGTTGACCTGGTGGGAGGGTTCCTTCTCGAGCAGGTTGTGCTTGATGATTAGGCGGTTGGCGACGGGGCCACCCATGAGTGAGCCGGCGATGAGGCCGAAGGTTGCGGCGGTGTAGGCGACGGTTTCTGCACCGGTGACGCCGGAGGCTTCAACGAGCGGGGCGATACCACCGGAAACACCGTGGCCGCCGGTCATGGGGGTGGAGCCGGTCATGAGCGCCAGGGCCGGGTCGACGTTGACCACGGGGGCGACCAGGACGGCCACGATGTTCTGCGCGATACAGAGACCCGTTGCGACCAGCAGGAAGAGGCCTACCTTTGAGCCGGCTGACTTGAGCACCTTGAGCGAGGCACCGTATCCGACCGAGGTGAAGAAGATGACCATGAAGAAGCTCTGCAGGGTGGTGTCGAACTTGATGGTCAATACCCCGGTCTGGTTGAGTACCAGGTTGACCAGGGAGAAGAGGAAGCCGCCGATGACGGGCGAGGGGATGGCGAACCGCTGGAAGAAGTAGAAGCGGTTCTTAATCCACATACCGAGCAGCAGCAGCATTACTGCCCAGCCGGCGGACTGAACCATGGTGAGTTCAAGCGTCATAGGAGTCTCTCTGTATCTATGTGATCGTGTGTGTTTTCCACTTCGTCGGCGAAGTTGACCTCTCACACTATACGGGACACCTCGGTGTGGTGCGGCTGGGTTTTCGTCACAGCGGGGTGCGCGGACGCCTGCCGTCGGCAGGCATGGGAGTAGCTGGTGGGCGGCGCGAGGCTTAAATACAAAAAAGGGTGTTTTTGGGAGTTAGAGGCGTTTGGTTGTGGTTCTATCTCCCAAAATGGGGTGTTTTTGGGAGATAGAGTGGCATAGGATTGCCTGTAACTACCAAAAAGATGAGATTTTGGGAGATAGGGGAGCATGAAAAAATACCGGAGCCTCAAATCTATTTTTCACCAGTTCGACCGGCAGACCGCTGAAAGGTTCGCGCAGGAACGCCGCGATATGGGGTACGAAACCAGCTTTGTTCTGGGCGACCACACTCTGTTTTACACAGTGACCCCCCAGCTGCTCCTTCTGCAGGAACAGATCCTGCTGAATGAGAGAACTCTTGAGGAACTTGCCGCTAGTCTTCCCGCGACTGCTCGGGCAAGTTACCTGTATGAGCTCATCACCCAGGAAATTTCAGCGACGAACGAGATTGAGGGCGTGCGGTCAACCAGGCAGGAGATCCAGGAGGCCCTCGACGCTGAACCCTCTGATAACAAGAAGTTTAGAGAGATTGCTCGGCTCTATCTTGAGCTATCGCAGGGCAAGGTTGACGTTCCGCATACCCTGGAAGAAGTACGAGCTACCTACGACCGCCTTTTTGGGTCAGAGATCGCTGATGAAGACCGCCCTGATGGCAGGCTTTTTAGGGCTGGTCCTGTCTTTGTGCATGATGGGGCAGGCAAAATTATTCATACTGGTGCTCGCGACGAAGAGGCACTTGAACAGCAGCTACGGGCTATGTTTGACCATCTTGAGAACACCGAGGTGCCCTTTCTTCCTTCTAGAGCTGTCTCGCACTTTATGTTTGAGGCGGCCCACCCCTTCTATGACGGCAATGGACGCTTCGGGCGTTTTTTCTTAAGCGCCCAGCTGCAGGAGGTTCTCTCTACCTACACGGTGCTTGCCCTCTCGCACCTTATAAAGCAGAAAAAAGAGGAATACCACAGGGCTTTTACCGAAGCTGAGGAGCCGCTTAATTATGGTGAAGTCACACTATTTGCCCATGTAATACTTGGGTTCATACGTGACGCACAGCTTGAACTCATTGATGATTTTGAGGCAAAGAAACAGATGATGCAGTTGCTGCATGAGCGTGTCGACGGGCTTAAGTCAGGCGAGTCTGAGCTGTCGGCTGGCGCGCTTGATGCGCTGTTTATTCTGGGTCAGGCTCATCTTTTCAGCGGGGGCCGCGGAATTGAATGGAGCGATTTAGCGCAGATTCTTGGGAAGTCGCGAAATACGGTTCGGGCCTATCTTGTTGAAGTGGAACAAGAAAGACTGGTTGAGCGCACCTCGTCCCGTCCCCTGCGCGTGCGGTTGAGTGAGGCAGGCAAGGCCCTCCTTTTCCCCGGGCACGCGTAGACTTTTTGTAGTTACAAGAATTTGAGTTGAATGGAGTACCCATGTCACTTGCCGGTAAGAACCTGCTAGATGGCCCCGCCCCCACCCTGCTGCCTGAAGAGCCTGAGCTGACGGCCCGCGTCCGCGCCGGTGAAGCTCCTGCCGACCTTGCGCAGGCCTTCCCCAAGTCGTCGCTGGCCTGGGCCCTGCTGGCTGAAGAAACCCTGAGCGCCGGTAGGACTCTTGAAGCCTACGCCTATGCGCGCGTGGGCTACCACCGCGGTCTGGACGCCCTGCGCGGCAATGGTTGGCGCGGGCACGGCCCGATTCCGGTGAGCCATGAACCGAACCGGGGTTTCTTGAAGGCCCTGCTGATTCTGGGTCAGACCGCAGCAGCGATCGGTGAGACGGATGAGGCTGAGCGTATTGAGAAGTTCCTGAACGACTCCGACCCGGCTGCCGCCGCCGAGCTGGCCTAGGTTGTATCTAGGTTCTCCAGTGGCTCTAGATGTTGAGTAGATTACCTTGAGCAGGCTCAACACTTGAGCAGAAATCGGGTAGACTATAGAGCAACATTCATCCCCGTTGCGTACGGTCCTTTGTGACTGGCTGATCCGTTAGCCGTGTACGCTACGGGGATTTTTCTATAAAATTTAGACATGATTCTGCCTTCAGACCTGGCACCAAAACACCCTCCGCAACGTACCAAACCATGGCTTGATATAGACCAACAGGTAGCCAAACTAGAGATGCGTGGGTTGCCTTTAGACGATTCTCAGCGGGTTCTTTTGGCCAACTTCCTTGCGCACCAGAACTACTACCGTTTCAGCGGTTACTTTAAGCAGTTTATGGAACCTGCTCCGGCTGATGAGTTCAAGCCGGGAACGACTCTCGAACAGCTTCTGACGGTCTACTCGCTTGATGATCAGATGCGGCTACTGGTTTTTCGTGGTGTGCAGGTGATTGAACCAATTATTAGAACACGGGTAGCCTTTCGCCTGGCAGAAGGGGCAAAGAACGGGCCTACCCGCTATCTTTTGAGAAGTGCATACGAGCCCTCCCGCCCTAGTAACCTGCCGCCTCGTGGAATGCCCTTAGATGCTTGGCAGGCTAAACACGCGGGTCTTACTCGCAGCCGTGAATCTTTGATGAGAAGCATTGAAGACACCCTGAATCGCGAGGAGCTGTATCTTCAACACTTCGTGAATCAGGGGCAGCAGGTTCCTTTGTGGGCAATGGTTGAGGCGATGTCTCTCGGGGATCTCTCAAAGATGGTGAGCACCTGGAAAGATACCAACCAGATACAGCGTCTGATGGATGATTTAGGGTTTACACGAGCTGAGGAACTACGTCGAGCTATTGGTAACGTAAATTTCTTTCGGAACCTAGCTGCTCACCACAACCGATTGTGGGGTAGGCGTCTTACTCGTCCTGTTGCAAAGTCACCGTGGAAAGGAGCAACAGGTTTAGAGTATTCGGGATTACCGGTGGAAGCTCCCGCTCATATTCTGCGTCTGTTGTCTGATTGGGTGGACCATATTCAAGGAGACCAGACGTACTCAACTGAGCTATGGCAGCTTGTCAGTAGCGATGCAACATATGAAGAAGGAATGCTTTTCCCCTCTCTATAGATGCCTTCAAATCTTCGACCCGGCTGCCGCCGCCGAGCTGGCCTAGCCCCTGACCGCCCCAGATTTTCTTAGAAATATGAGGAAAATTTGGGGCGGGTTGTTTTTGTTCAACAAAAGGGCGTAGGCTGATTAACGCAACAGTTTTCAACGACGAAAATGAATGGGAGACCCCCTCATGCGCATTGGCGTACCCCGCGAAATCAAGCCCCAGGAACAGCGCGTTGGCCTCACCCCCGACGGCGTGCTGGCTCTTGTTCAGGCTGGCCACGAAGTACTGATTGAGAAGGACGCCGGGCTCGGCGCAGGCTTCTCCAACGAGGAATACGAGAAGGCAGGCGCTACCCTGGTCAGCCAGGACGAGGCCTGGAACCAGGCTGAACTGCTGGTGAAGGTCAAAGAGCCGATTGAATCCGAGTACAAGTACCTGCGTGAGGATCTGACCCTTTTCACTTACCTGCACCTGGCCGCTGACAAGCCCCTGACCGAAGCTCTGCTGGCTGCTAAGACCCGCGGTATTGCGTACGAGACTGTGCGTAACGGCCGTGCCCTGCCCCTGCTGCTTCCCATGAGTGAGGTTGCGGGCCGTCTGGCTGCTCAGGCTGCGACCCAGTACACCATGGCTACCGAGGGTGGTCAGGGTATTCTGCTGGGTGGCGTGCCCGGTGTTGCCCCCGGCCGCGTGGTGGTTCTGGGTGGCGGTAACGTGGGTACCCACGCCGCTAAGCTGGCTGTTGGTGCTGGCGCTGAGGTGACTATTCTTGAGGGTTACGGCCCCCGTGTGCGTGAACTGTCTGACCTGTTTGGGTCTACTGCGCGCGTGCTGAACTCCACTCCCGCGAATATTGAGCGTGAAATCGCTGAGGCCGATGTGGTGATCGGTTCGATTCTGGTTCCTGGCGCTAAGGCTCCTAAGGTTGTGCGCCGTGAGCACCTGAAGACCATGAAGCCCGGTACCCTGCTGATTGACGTTGCGATTGACCAGGGCGGTTGCTTCGAGACTTCCCGCCCCACCACCTATGCTGACCCGATTTTTGAGGTGGACGGCATCCGTCACTACTGCGTTGCTAACATGCCCGGTGCTGTGCCCCGCACTTCGACTATTGCCCTGACCGACGCCACCTTGCCCTACGTGCTGAAGCTGGCTGCTGGTGTAGATGAGGCTCTAGCTAACAACCCCGATCTGGCCCTGGGCCTGAATACCGATGCTGGCAAGATTACTTTCCCCGGCGTTGCTGAGGCCTTCCCCGAGCTGCCTGCCGCATAGGCGTTAGACGCAGCTTAAGGGTGCGGACGCCCGCCCCACCTTCCTGCCCTGTGGCAGGGGAGTGGGGGCGGGCGTCCTTGTGTGTTTCTAATGGGGTCTTTATTTTGTGGAGACGTGCTTACCCTCGTATCTGGGAAGTACCGGCATAGCCCAGCGGAAGAGCGCGAAAGCGACCAGCCCGGTGATGGCCTGGTTGGCGACTGCGCCGGGGACGCTCTGTGCGAAGGGCTCGGGGAGGAGAACCTCGTGAACCAGAATGGTGGTGCCGACTAGCAGGGCAATGATGAGAAGTGATGCTCCGAGAGAAATGAGTGCGGGTTTAACCGGTGTGAAGGTCCTTGGTAACGGCATGAGGTTAAGCCCGATATAGACAAGGAGGACGTTAGCCATTCTGAACCAGATACTGTCGACGTGATCCACCCAGGCTATAAGGCTAAACCCGAAGGCTGCTAGCAACGATGGCCAAACTGGCGCCCCGAAGACTAGGCGCTTGGTTGTGGAGCTAGTCATGAGTGGTTCTCTCGATGGGGTGGTAGCCGGTCATGACCCAACGGCTAAATGTGAAAGCCAGGGCGATAATGGCAATTAGGCGCCAGGTCTCCTGCGCATTGCCATTAATTGCGGGCTCTAAAAGAGCAATGATGGCAATCATATAAATCAGATTGCTCGCTATCTTGTAGCTGGGTTTGATGTCGGAGGGGGCAGTCTGCGCGGGCTGGCGCGCAAACACGAAACTGTACGTCATGACGCAACCGAGCCCCACAAACATTAGCGGGTAAAGCTCGTACAGGATAGCGGCTGCCACGAATGATGCTCCTATGGTGTAGAGCAGGGTTGGTGCCCAGCGGTTGCCGATACGTTCCTCGTGGGTGTAGGGCGCGGACGCCTGCTGCACGGCCGGGCGGGACTGGGTGGTCTGTTCGGTCATGGGAATCTCCTCCTTGAGATTTCTACCATTGTAGAACTGTAGGTTCTAGTCATGCTAGAGTTGCCTGCTATTTGTTGTTGGGTATGACGGGTTTGCTCTTATGAATCCAGGGCATCGCGAACCGGGCCGCCAGGGTGAGGGCGCCAAAGCTGCTGATGAGGGTTGCAATGTTTGACCAGGTGTCTATTTCTGGCTCGGTGAGAATAAGCCATATCAGGGTAAAGAACCAGATGACAAGAGTTACGAGGAAGAGAACGGTGTAGCTGGTGCGGGTGTATGTTTCGATACGGTCATATTTGAGTTTGGACTGGTCTTGCGTGTACCAGATGGGGATGAATATGAGCGGGAAGAGCCCAGCTAAGTAGCCGTGTCTTGCAAGTATGACGGCGAGCATGCCTGTGTATATGGCTGCGAGCAGAAGGGAAGGCTTCCAGGGTGCTCCATTGGCCTGGTAGCCAACTTTTTCGGCGGTCTGTAAGGGTGTTGTCATGACGGTAACCTCCTTGTTGTCTGCCTACTCCACCCAATTATATCATTGCTTACTATTTGGGAGGATAGAGAAAAGGTCGCAACCTTCTGGTTGCGACCTTTTCTCATACACACATTTCTTTCGCACCTATCCCTCACGGGAGGAGCTACAGAGGTTACACACATTTCTCTGAAAGAGGTGACTCATCGTCACGGTGAGATTCTCAGTCTCTTGAGGTGGTGAGGTTTTCTCTCCTCGTCCTCATGTCTTTAACTATGGCACCCTAACCTTTGAGCTCAATTCGGGGAACCTGTGCGAAACCTAAGAAAATACTTTTCTGGTGAAGTTTCTGTGCTGGCTGGTGGCGGAACTAGCCGGTGGTGCAGCCCCAGGCGTCCGTACCTGTAGTGCAGTCCTCGGCAACCAGGCCAACCTGTGTGCGCCAGACTCGCACCAGCTGAGGGTCGCTGGTACGGCTGACTGTACCGTCGATGACCTGCCAGGGCCCGCCATCGACTGAGTATTCACCGCGGTAGGTGGTGGTCAGGGCGAAGTAGTAGTCGCCGGGGTCTGTGTAGCGGTGGGAGGTGTCGGTGGGCTGGTCCCAGACGTCCGTGCCGAGCTGGTAGCCGGGGTAGGCAATTGGCCCGAGGGCGGCGCCGTCCCCGTAGTCGAAGGTGTAGGAGATGGGGGTTGCGCGAAGTACGACGTTTTGGCCGTTAATGGTGCGCGTGAATTCTTGGGGGTTGGGGTCGGCCCAGAAGTTGGTGTTGTAGTTTTTGAGGGTGTGGGGCGCGCGTTCTTGCTGGGGTGTGGCGGCTGCGATGGGGAAGGTATCGAAGTCATGGGTTGTGAGGATGACGCGGACGGTGCGTAGCACGGTTTGCCCGTTTTCTTCGGCGAGTTCTAGGCCGGCGGCTTCGAGGTCCGCTGGGTCGAGGGTGATGCAGCCAAGGCTGCGTCCCTGGGGGAGGGCGTAGGGGGAGTCGCGGCCGGCGCCCCAGTCGGACGGTACGAGCCCGAGTGTGCCGACGTTGCCGTCGTTGGTGAGGCAGTAGGAGCCTTCTTGAATGCTGGCGCCACGCTGAACGGGTGCTTTGCCGGGGACGTCGGGCTTGTCGAAGTAGATGAGGTTGACGGCGGCAGGCATATCGCTTCCGTAGCTTTTGGATTCACTAACTTTCGGCGAGTTGTTTGCTCCTTCGACATTTTCGAGAAAGGAGCTCTTCACGGAGTCGACTGAAAAGCCATCTTTTGTTGTGCTACCTCTATTATCTGCGAATGCTGCAGTGCTGGATAGCAGAGAAAATATTGCTACTGAAGCGATAGATCTCCGTACAATCTTCACTTAATTCACAACCTCTGCTGATTCAACTATCCAGCGATTGTTGGATGCATTGTAGTAGAGACGAATCTCGATTCCGTTATAAATAAAATCTGAGCTATCTTTATATGTCGCCTCACCTTGGTACCAAAGTACCGAGTCTTTAACGTCGAAATTGCTACCGATGGAATACTTGCCTTCGCCATGTGATATCAATAGATTGCTGTTGCTGATAACTTCTCGTGTGCCGCCAACGACCCAACCACCTGATTTGTAGATTTCGTCTAGAGAATCATAGAAGTCCATTTCTGACACCCATGAATCATTAATCAGACTTCGAACGCTTGCTGTATCTCCAGTTTGAATTGCATAGTTCCGCATATCATTCCAGTAGTCGATGAAGAGGAGCATGGCTTCTGTGCTTTCGACGTTCATGCCCTCCGGAGCTACGGGCTTCGGTACGTTCTGGGCTGGGCCGTGTTCGTCAGCGGCGCGGTATTCGCCTTCGGGTGCTTTAGAGCCGCCTGAGTAGTTAGTTTCTTCGGTGCTGGCTGTTTCTTCTGCGCTACTTGCGCTGCCGGACGCTACCTCAGATACGGCGGCACTGGTGCTGCTGTCAGGTTCCGGTACTGAACCTGTGGCTTGAGCTCCGCAACCGGTGAAAGCTAGTAGTGCGATGGCGGTGAAGGCTAGGCGACGGGTGGATGCACTCTTCATAAGTCTCTCCTGGTGACATCTTTGTGACTAGGTCTTATGTGTGTTTATAGTGCTGGGTTTGTGCCATGGCAAGGGTTTTCCTGCTCTTGCCTGGTTTTTGACAGCAGATTACGCCTGGTGCGGTAAGTTATCCACAGGTTCCAGTATCTGACGTGGGCTAATAGGCCTACAGGTAGAGCTGCGGAAAGTATTAAAGCTGATTCCGTTGTTTGAGGCTTATTCATAAGGGGTGTCCCGCAGCCAAAAACAGCAACCCCCGCACCACCGAAAACACCCGCCGGTACACC
>NZ_JBPPWJ010000020.1:0-33583 GCF_053547255.1 Rothia sp. 11273D007AR
GTTGTACGCTGGTGTAGCAACGGTCTTGTCCGGTATGGCTTGAGGTTATTTGTAGAGATTTAACGCTCATATTTTTGTCGCGGGTGGGGCCGTTGTCTAGTTGGTGGGTGTGGGGTGCGTGTCTACTTTTGAATAAGCCTCTATTGCTTCGTTTCAGGTGCTCTTGGCCCCGGAGGAGACCGGACTAGCACCCGACTCATAAGCCCAAGCAGAACTTATAAGAACAGTATCTGTGGATTGTATTGGCGACTAAATAGGCTTATAGAGAAATAATGTTTGGGATCTAGAGGAGCCTTTGGAAGCTCATTTGAATCTGTAAGTGGCCAATTCAGGTTAGAGGCGCTGGTATTTGAAAACAGGTAGTGTACGTGTCTAGGAGGAACTTCAGTGACGATTTATCACATAGCTTTGCCCGAAGAATGGGAACAAGCGCAGAAACTTAAGGTGTGGGTTCATTCGACGCGTGGAGTGAGTATCAACGAGCAGGGATTCTTGCATGCTTGCGCGGATATGGATCAGGTAAAGCGAGTTTCAGACTTCATCTATGGTGACAGGCCAGATATTCTCGTCCTTGAAATCGACCCCCGTAAATTAGAGTCTGCTGGGTTCACTGTTCGATGGGAACCAGCAGACCCTTCTAATCCTAGTTCCGAGTTGTTTCCGCATGTTTATGGAGGACACCTACCCCTGTACCTGTTCAAAGTTCTCCATCGCAAGTAGGTAGTACAAGCACATTCAAAGATTGGTGGTACGCAAAAGTGCGTCATATAGGCAACGTAGCCTAATGCGAACCAAGGGTAAAAGGGTGATTCAGCATCAACCACTTAGGTCTATTTGAGGCGGCATGATGCTGTTAAGATAAAAACGTACCGGGCAAATCTGCCCGGTACGTTCAAAAATCAAATAGAGGAGGTTTAGAAGTGGTAACGACACTTCTGAACCTAGTTCTGATTCTAGCTGCGCTGGTAGCGATTGTCGATAGCCTATTGGGCATCGTCGAGAAGCTTCTGAAGCTGCTAGATAACGAGGACTAGGAATATAGGGTGCAGAGGCCTCGGTCTCTGCACCGCCTCCTCTATTTGATAAACGCCCTCAACTCTTATTGAAAGGGTTGAGGGCGTTTCGTTAGGCGAAAGTAGTTGCTAGTTCTTGGGCACGGGCGGGCCCGCCAGCAGGAGCACCACAAAGAGCAGAACCACGAAGGCAAGCAACAGGGCGCTGGCCAGGGCGGGCTTGGCCAGGACCCAGGCCTGGGCTTTCTCCAGCAGGCCGGACGGCGCCGCCCCGCCTGGTGCCAGACGCCAGCCCCCGCACAGTAGACCCCGCTTATCGAGGAAAAGCTCAAAGGGAACAGTCGCAAAGGGAATCACCGACAGGAGCAGACCGGCGATGCCCACGGGAGCCTTCCACTGCTGGTTTACCCAGGTAAAGACAGTCACCACGCAGTAGCTCAGAAAAACAAACCCGTGAATACCACCGGCAATGGGCACAAGGTTGGTTACGTCGGTAGCCCGCAGAATCAGGGCCGTAATCAACAGGGCCCAGGTAATCATCTCAGCGGTAGCAAAAATACGGAAGAGCGCCCGAGGGGTGGGCTTAGAATCTGGTCGCATGGGGCCTTTCAGAGTGAATGGAAGATAGACAGCAAAGGGTTTATCACCGCTACCTACTGTACAGGTTTACCGCAGGTGGGGGGCAGGGCACTAAGCTTGGGATCATGACCCACAAAATCTTTGACATGCCCCTAGCTGAAGTATGGCCCCACTACCTGGCCAAGGTAGAGCGCAAGGGCCAGGACACCGCCCTGGTAGAGACCGTTACCTGCTGGCTGACGGGTTACAGCCCGGCTGACCTGGCCCGCCACCTTGAGGAGCGGACGTCCTTCCGTGACTTTTTCGCCTCAGCTCAGCTCAACCCCGCCGCGCACCTGATAACCGGCTCCATCTGCGGCTATAAGGTGCAGGAAATTGAAGACCCCCTCATGCAGCAGATTCGCTACCTCGACAAACTCGTTGACGAGGTCGCCAAGGGCCGTCCGCTCGAAAAAATCTTGCGGTCCTAACCTCTCACCTGGGCTTACTGTAGAGCCTCACTCAAAGCCGCATCCAGAGCAGGCAGGCCCTGCTCGTAGTCGGCAAAGGCGGTGGCGGCATCAGCTATCTTGCCCTCGGAGTCTTACATGGCCCGGCTTAGCTTGATATTGACGGCAGCTGGCACCAGCACCAGGCCGTAGTTGGGGCAGGCTGACTCAAACTGGGCCGCCGACTTCAACCCGGCCCCAAAACCGTAGGACACCACCGCAACCGGCTTGCCCTCCCACTCGGCAAAGAGATAGTCCATAGCGTTCTTCAGCACGGCAGGCACACCCCCGTTGTACTCGGGCAAGGCCACCACAAAACCGTCAAAGCCAGAAACCAGCTCAGACCAATCGCGGGTGTGCTGGTGCTGGTAAGGAGCCCCCGACTTAGGGGAGGCTGGCTCATCGAAGTGAGGTAGGTTCTGCTCTGCTAGGTCAATGATTTCGTAGGTGTGGTTCTCTCAACCGACGGTAATGCGGGTAGGACGGGTAGACCCAAGAATAAGACCGATACGGGCCACAATAACTCCTCTAGCTTGATTAGGGCGGTTTATCCCAGTGTAAAGGGGTGGGGCTTCTATACAGTAACGTATAACCAAACGAGCTGACCCAAGTACACAGGTCAGGGAAGAAAGAAGGCTATGACCACCATCGTCCTTTTCCATCACGCAGCGGGGCTGACGGACGGCGTCCGCGCGCTCGCTCACCGCCTGGAGGCTGCCGGGCACCTGGTTTTTACCCCTGACCTGTACGACGGGCACCGCTTCACCACCATCGAAGAAGGCATGACCCATTACCAGCAGCTTACTCATGAAAAGCTCCTGGCCCGGGCGCAGGCTTCCGTAGCGGCACTCACCGGCCCCTTTGTGGTAGCAGGGGTGTCTCTGGGGGCGATGGTCGCCCAGACCCTGGCCCAGACGGACGCCCGCGCCCAGGGCCTGCTCGCCCTGGAGGGCTTCGTTGACCCTACCTACCTGCCCGGTATCCTGCCGGTTTCCTTTCCGGTAGCGATTCATGGCGGTGGCGCTGATACCTGGTTTGCTGAGGACGCTCCGGCAGCCCTCGCCTACACCACGTCGTCAGCTACAGCCAGCTGCGATTTCTACGAGGGAGCTGAGCACCTCTTCACCGATTCGACCTGGCCAACTTATTCACTGGAGCTGACTAGCCTGGTGATGGAGCGTGCCCTGGCCTGGTTAGCTGACCTGCCTGAGCATAGCCGGGAAGGCTTTAGTCTGCCCGATGCAGATACGGTGGGGGAGTACGGGGAGCCTGGGCCTCTCAGGGTGTGAATGTGATCGATAAATGGCGTGGTTCTGCGATCGCTCTGTGGCGTGGTTCTGCGATCGCTCTGTGGCGTGCAGGCCCGACATCGCACCGAAAGCTGTCATCTTAAACGGGGTCGCGTTACACAAAGGGGCATGAGATTTTGTATCCGATCGTGCCCTGCCCCTCACACGGCTTCACGGTCGGGAGGGAACGCCACCGCCCTGATAGCTGCGACCGTCTGTTCTTGGGTTAACGAGGAAACGTCGATGTCGGTAAACGCGCGTTGGAGCCATGCCGACTGTTGAAAGACTGGGAAATTGTTCAGCCGCCATTGCAGAGCATTAGGCTCTTCGGTGTCTTCTTCTGCGCGGCGTCGGTGTTCTACCGGGTCGATGTTCAGTACCACAGGCGTGAGTCGGATTGATGGATCAAAGTCTGAAGTAATCTCCGACCAATAGTCCTCCACCGTCACAGTCTGAGGCACAACGATGATCATAGGGCTGTCTTCCGGCAACTCCCGGAGGATAGCGTTAAGCGTAGACGCCACAAGTTTCCTCCACGCGGGCCACTCCTGGAAGTCCTGGACTGGCACCACCGGCTGAAGAACAGGCCTCAAAAGAGCCCCGATCTCTTCAGGGTCCACGATCACCGCACCGGGAACTTTCTGTGCCAACAACTTCGCTGCCGTTGTCTTGCCTGAACCGAACGTACCATTGATCCATATGACGTGTGGCTGAGTCTGCTGCATGCGCGCAGTCTACCTTTCGATACCTCTGCCTCACTCGAAGTGGTCTGCTGCCACACACGAGAAGATCATGACGCCACTAGTCGGAGAAACCGTTGACCAGCGCCTCGACGATGAGCAAGCCGTTGATAGTCCTCCAACCTCCGGACATGTCATCATGAGCCCATGAACAACCCGCACATGCTCCTGATCGGAGGGCGGTCCGGCGTGGGAAAGTCCACCGTGGCCTTCGCCCTCCATGGCCTACTGTCAGCACGTGGCGTCCAGCACGCCGTCATCGAGGGCGATGCTCTCGACCTCGCGTATCCGGCACCGTGGAAACAGCAGATGGCAGAGCGAAACCTCAGGGCCATATGGAACAACTACGCCGCCGACGGGTATCGCCGACTGATCTACACCAACACCGTCAGCGTTCTGGAAGCAGACAAGCTAGTCCGGGCACTGGGGAAAGATACCGAAGTAACCTCCGTGTTGCTGCAAGCATCCGATAAGACAACGGAAGAGAGACTAGGGTGCCGCGAACAAGGTGACAGCCTGAGAGACCACGTCGACAGGAGCGCACGAGCTGCCCGATTCCTTGACGCTCGATCTCCAAGCGCCGCTCACCGAATCGCCACCGACACCCTACGGCCCGACGGTATTGCCGAGAAGATCATTCAAATCCTTAAGTGGTGACCCCTACACATCTTCCTTTGTCGCAAAAACATATAAACGGCGTATGCACCCCGGCTCGAGATGAGATCGCCTCATAAAGCTAAAGGTTTACAAGACACGCACAACGAGCATCTCAAAATCCGCGGCTCCTGCGGAAACCAACACGAAAAATGTCTTACCAACCTGTCTCACCGAAAAGTGTCCCGCCTTCTTCCATGCTGGGATTTAGTGAGGCATGATGGTGGGTATGAGACTGTTGGGCTACACCCGGGTATCCACCGTCGGTCAGGATCCGACACTTCAACACGACGCCTTGGTCACCGCCGGGGTCCAGAACCGTGATGTCTTCAGCGATGTCACCTCCGGGGCGAAGAATGCGATCGAGCGTCCCGGAATGAAGAAACTTCTCGCCTATGCCCAACCCGGTGACACGGTGGTGGTGTGGCGCATCGACCGGCTGGGCCGATCCCTGCTCGACGTACTCAACACGGTGAACCTGCTGCGCGAACGAGAGGTGAAGATTAAGTCGGTCTCTGACGGCATCGACCCGGAGACGTCCTCGGGTCGGCTGATGCTCGGGATGCTGGGGACTCTGGCTGAGTACGAACGAGAACTGATCACCGAACGCGTCAACGCCGGCATCGCCGCAGCGAAAGCCCAGGGCACCCGCTTCGGTCGACCACCTGTGGATCCAGAGGTGGTCGACCGCAAGCTCGCTCTCGTCGCCGAGGAGAGAGCCAAAGGCCGTAGTGCCGAAGACGCAGCGAGCATGGTCGGCTGGTCGAGGGCAACACTGTACCGGCATCTGCAGGGTGCTAAACGACGACAGTCAGCACTGCCCGCCTGATGCGGGCACAATGACCAGGTCGTGAGGTGATGGTGATGGACGAGATGCAGCGCTGGGAGATCCTTCGCCTGCACATCGAAGACGGCATCACCCTGACCGACCTGGCACGGTCCACCGGCATCAGCACCCGCACTCTATCCCGGTGGGCTGCCCGCTACCGGGCCGACGGAATCCACGGTCTGCGCACCACCACACGATCCGATGCCGGGGCACATCGCATATCCGCGGAACTGGTCGCCTACATAGAACACCTCGGGCTCACCAGGCCACGTCCATCGATGGCCGCCCTGCACCGCCTGGTGAACTCCCGAGCACAGCAACTATCGGTGAAACCACCCAGCTACGCCACGGTGCGTGGCATCATCCAAGCGCTTGACCCGGCGATGGTCACCCTCGCTCTGGAGGGTCCGACGTCCTACCGGGATCGACACGAACTCGTCTACCGGCACCGGGCTGAACGCCCCAACGCCATCTGGCAGGCCGATCACACCCAACTCGACATTCTCATCCAGAACCCGGACGGCACGCCGACTCGCCCCTGGCTCACCATCATCATCGACGACTACTCCCGGGCAGTGTGCGGCTACATGGTCACCACCACCGCGCCCTCAGCGATGAACACCGCCCTGGCACTGCGCCAAGCTATCTGGCGGAAAACAGACCCCACTTGGGCGATGTGCGGTATTCCCGACGTCCTCTATGTCGATCACGGCTCCGACTTCACCAGTGGCCACATCACATACACCACGACAGCGCTGAAGATCCGGATCATCCATTCAACTATTGCCCGTCCGCAGGGGCGCGGCAAGATCGAGCGGTTCTTCAGCACCGTCAACACCGAACTGCTCACCACCCTGCCCGGCCACCTCGCCCCTGGCGTCCGAAACCCACACCCCGTATTGGACCTGACAAGCCTGGATACCGCTGTCGGCGAGTTCATCAGCAGCTATAACCAACGCACGCATTCTTCAATCAACACCAGCCCGAAGGCCGCGTGGATCGGACGGGGATGGATTCCCAGGATGCCAGAGAACCTGGAAGAACTCGACGGGCTCCTGCTGCGGGTCTCCACCCACCGCCGGGTGCAGCGAGACGGCATCCACTTCCAAGGACAGCGCTACCTCAGTCCGACCCTGGCACCTTTTGTCGGCCATGACGTCACCATCCGCTACGACCCGAGGGATCTCTCCGAGATCCGGGTCTACGACCACGACACGTTGCTGTGCGTCGCCGTGGATGAAGACCACCCCAACCAGCGCTACAGCCTGCCAGATATCCAGGCCGCTCGTCGACGCCGACGACGTCAACTACGTGCCGAAATCAACGAGCGCATCCCCACCCACGAGGCACGCCCAACAGACCGTGCCCCTGTGAACCCCGATGTGAACGCCGAAACGCCACGTCTGCGTGGCCGTGCGTCTCGCCTGCGGACCTACGAAGAGGACCTGTCACCATGAGCCGCGACTTCATCGTCACCAAAGAACACCGCCGCTTCGTCGAGTTCGCCAACACCATCCGCAAAGACACCACCATCGGCATCTGCCACGGCGAGGCAGGAGTCGGCAAAACACAGTCCGCCAGACGGTACGCCCGGTACGCCCACTGGGACACCCTGGGAACGTTCATCGACGCCTGGGGGCCACGCAGTGAATCAGACCTGGCCATCTACGCGACGGCCCATCGGACCCGGACCATCTTCTACACCCCTGAGGTACAACCGAAGTACCGGACGTTGATCAAGGACATCGAGTTCTACCGGGGAAAACTCGATGCCTGCATCATGGAGCATCTGATGGCCACCTGGCAGCGAGACAGGCTCCACATGCGCAGATCCAGTGGTGAGAAGCTCACCCAACTGATCATCATTGATGAGGCAGAACGATTGCCTCCCACCGCCCTGGAGATGCTGCGCGACATCCATGATCGTGACGGTGTGGCGATCATGTTCATCGGCATGCCCGGCATTGACCAGCGCTTCCGGCACTACCCCCAGCTGTTCAGCCGGCTTGGGTTCTCTCATCGCTACCGTGCCCTGGGCAAAGACGAGCTGCTGTTCGTGCTGAACCGGCACTACAAGCGCCTAGGTAGAGAACTGGACCCGGAGGACTTCACAGATGCGCAAGCCATCGCCGCGATCGAGCGACTGACCCGCGGCAACTTCCGCGTAGTGGAGCGATTGTTCCCCCAGATCAAGCGGGTGTTGAAGATCAACGAGTTGGAGACCATCACCGACGATGTCATTGAGGCTGCTGCCAGCACCCTGGTCCTCGGGCACTGACGAGAACGTCCTGCTGTCGTCGTGGCCTCGTACAGAGGATGTCGCTTACACCGCCGCATCCAGCATTGTCATCGCGACGGGCTCGATGTCCGCGTCGGGATACGGGCTGACCACCGAGATGAACGCCCCTCGTCGGCGCTGGCGATCCAGCACCATGTGAGCGCCGAATCCGGAGGCGTAACCGTTGTGCCACACCAGGGGTCGATCGGATCTGTCTTCAACAAACCACCCCGCCGCGACAGATTTAGTGTCATCAGTGAAGCGCACTCGGAAAGCATCCTCGTAGACACAGTCATCGGCGAGAAGGGTTGACATGACCGTGGCGAAATCATGGGCGCTTCCCCTGATCCCTCCGGCCGGTCCATAGCCTTGCCCGGTCCAGGGCAGTTGGTCAGTGCCCCACACGGTGACAGCGTTGAGGTCATGCGGGAGGTTTCGCTGTGCAGGTTGCTGAGCGCGCAGGCGTGAACACCCCAGCGGTATCGTCAGCCTGTTTCGCACCAGCGTCGGGTAGTCCGCCCCGTCGGCGGCCGCTAACGCGTGGCCCAATGCTGCGGCAGCGAGGTTGGAGTAGCTGAAGCGCCCGGCATGATGGACACGCGATCGGCGAAGTTGGTTCATCAGATCGGCGAGGTTCTCGGGTTGTGGATCACCACCTGTCAGTACAGCACTGAGCGCTCGGGCTGCTGAGCGGATTCCCCCGCCGGTGGCAGGCAGTCCTGAGGTGTGGGTCAGGCAGGACTCCAAAGTCGCTTCACCGGCAGCTGTTCCGGCCAGGGGGAGGTAGTCTTCGAGCCGGTCGTGCGGTGAGATCAGCCTGGTCTGCACCATGTCGGTGTAGATCAAGCCGTTGAGGGCTTTGCTGATTGAACCGATGTGGAACGTTTTCTGCAGGTCGCACCCGATCGTGGCGATGCGAGTGCCTGCCGGGCCGACTGTGGCGAGACAGGCGGCATAGACGGGACGCTTGAGCGGCAAGGAGTTGAGTAGAAGGCCTGCCAGAGCGGTGTCACCGTCTGTCGTTGATGCGTTTGTGAGACAGGTGGGTTTCATACCTGTTCACCCTACCAGCGACGCGTCTCACGAGTGGACACTCTGAGGGCGCCACACAGCGATCAAGATGTCACGCCATTTAGCGGACAAAGTCACACTCTCAGGGATAAGCTGGTGAAAGCGCTTCTGAACGGGCAGAAAACAGCAACCTCTTCTCTTTACAGGCACTACCTAGAAGCCGGCGAAGATCTGCCAGGTGTGGGACAGACCGAGCTGGTGATTGACTCAGCCGGTCAGCCCGTGTGCCTACTTGAAACAACCCGGTTGGAACTCGTGGAAGCTCACGATGTTACCGACGAATTTGTTCGGGCCGAGGGCGAAGGCTTTGACAGCTGGGATGAGTGGTGGAGCGCCCACCGGAGTTTCTGGTCAGAGGGAGATGAGGGCATGCCCGTAACTCCCAAAGACCTGGTGGTCTGCCAGTGGCTCAAACTCGTAGCCCCATAAAGGGCATGATGGCTCAAAAGAGGTCGTCGTGTGATCCTGTTCGCAGGAAATATGCGTGAGTTTCGGTTGTTCTCCAGATTAATAGCCAGTCACCGGCATTTGCCACGTGGCATTCCTTTGCGCCTGCCCAGTTGCCTTTCAAAGTGTGCATTCGGTGGCGACGCCGCAGTTCTTCCATGGAATCCGGTGAATTGTCCAAAATTAGCTCAGTGACAGATTTCAGATGCTCAAGGTTGACCCGTTTTTTCTGAAGCTTTTTAATATCTCGTGCGAAAGCTGGTGTGTATTCGGGTAGAAGCACGATTAGATTCCTAGGTCATTAAACATGTCCTGGGCATTCTTAAATCTGCTGGTGCCCTCCTTTTCCATCGTTAGTGAATCAGAGATGGCTTCTTGGGTTTCTGCGTTTGGCTGGGGGTATTCCAGGGTAAGCGGTATGCGCTGCTCGCGTACTACCTGGCGGTAGAAGGCACGGGTGATGGACGATAGGTCTAACCCAAAGTCTTCTGCAATACGGGCTGCTTCGCGCTTGGTTGCTTCGTCAACTCGCACAGTTACAGTCGATGTTGTCATACAAATATACTCCTTTGTCGTACAACCAGTCTATGCCCTCCATGCCCAGTCGGGAACCCTAGTGCCCTGAAAAAACCATGAGGGCAGCCACCAGAATGAAGAGGGACCCAAAGACCCGGTTGAGGATTCTCTGCCCTCGCTCTGAGTGAGACAGCTTGGTCAGGGATTTGGCCACCACGGCAAAGCCGCCCCACATGACCACTATGTCTATGGCAACCATAGTGCCCGCGAGCACCAGGTATTGGGGCAGCTGCGGAGCGTCTGGCCGCACGAACTGGGGCATGAAGGCCAGAATAAAAACAATGGCCTTGGGGTTGGACATATTCACCCAGAAGCCCCGATTAAAAAGAGCCAGGGGAGCACCCGGGGCCAGGCGGCCACTCACGCGGGTGCGACGTCCTTGCCCCGCCTGGGCTGACGCACCCGCCCCGCTTTCTGCCTCGTCGCGGGCCTGCTCTGGGGTTTGGGGGCGGGCAAGGATCATGCGCAGACCCAGGTAAACCAGGTAGGCCGCCCCGCCGTAACGAATCACATCGAAAAGCACCGGCGAATTAGCAACCACCACACCCAGGCCAGCGGCCACAATAGCGATCTGCACCACCAGGGCCAGCTGCTGGCCCATGACCGTGAAGAAGGCTTTCCTCCATCCGTACAGCAGGGAGGTCGTCATAGTGTTGACGGCACCGGCACCGGGAGTCAAAGAAATCACCAGGCAAGCAGCGACAAGGGAAAGCCAAAGGGTAAGGGTCATAGCTCCTCTTGTGCGTCTAAAACCTGCCGGAACCATACCTTTTCAAAAGCGCTATGCTCCTTGCTTTCTAAGGCAATCTCACACCAGTTCCTGACCTCGGAACGGTCGAGAATTTCTGCCTGACATAGTGCTGGTAGCAGGAATCCCTGAACGGTTTGAACCGGCAGTCGGCTCTCATCGGTCTGCCGCAAGGAAAGCCCCTTGACACTTGGCCCCAGGAAAACTGCCCTAACCATGTGGCGGCACTCCATCGGGTTCTGTACTAGCACGTCATATACCCACCCCAAGTGGAAACGACCGGTTAAGAAAACGAAGCCAGCCTCGCGTGACGTTGGCAGAGATACGTCATAACGCCCATTAAACCACTCGGCGGCTCGGAGAATTGCTGCCGTTCTGTCATAGTTTTGAGGAGCCTTGATGTAGAGTCCGCTCCAGGCTTCAAAAACCTGTGTCAGGGAATCCGGAAAAAGCTCTGGTATCGACTCCCCAATGAACCGATGAGATAGAGGCACCTTACGCAGCAAAGAATTCACATCAGGGAACGCGACAACCTCAGCTGCGTGACGGTGCTCCTCAGTGAGCGGGCCGTACCATTGCTGGGACACTTCTTCCGGTGCACCCTTCAACATGACTTGAGCCAATGGCTTGAGCGGGGCCAACACCTGCATGCGTTCTTCAAGCTCTACACGCTGAAGATGATGCACCAGGTTTTCCGCTTGACCCTGGGCGAGAAAATCTAGGAGCTCAGACATAAGCCCAGTCTACCCGGGGGCACCCCTATAATTGGTAGCCATGAATACCCACCAGCAGCGCCGCATCCTCTGGGCCCTTGCCCTCACCCAGGTCTTTGGAACCATCGGGGTAGGGGCAGCCCCCTCCATCGGGGTACTCCTAGCCAGCGAGGTCACCCAGAACGAGGCGCTCGCAGGGATAGCCCGCACCGCCTCCACCTTCGGGGCGGCCCTCTTTGGCGTACCGCTTGCTCATCTTGCTGCCCGCACCAGCCGCCGCACCGCCCTCACCACCGGCTGGGCCACCGCCACTCTAGGGGCTACTATCCTGGCCTGGGCGGCTTCTGGCACCAGCATAATCCTAGTTGCCCTCGGCCTGCTTCTTATGGGGGCCGGTTCCGCCGCCGCCCTCCAAGCCCGCTTCGCCGCCACCGACCACGCCTCTGACGCCAAGCGTGGTTCAGCCCTCAGCTTCATCGTCTGGGTAGGCACTATCGGCTCCGTCCTTGGCCCTAACATCGGCACCCCGGCCGCTGCGCTCGCTTCCTCTTTGAGTACCACCCTCTACAGTGCAGCCTTTGCCCTGGCCGCCCTTGCGCTAGGGGTTGCAACCCTGTTGGTTTTCGTCCTCCTGCCGGGTAATAAAAAGGACGCCGCACCTGGCTTGTCTACCGCGGGGCAGGGGATAGGTGCGTCCGGCCAGAAAAAACCCAGCCTGGGAGCCAAAGTCGGTGCTTTTACCCGCGAAATAGCGGGCAACCGGCAGGCCCGGTACGCGGCTATCAGCCTGCTAGGGGCCCACATGGTCATGGTATCGGTGATGACCATGACCCCGGTGCACATGAACCATCAGGGCTCAGGCATTGAGATCATCGGTCTGACCATCAGTCTGCACGTCCTTGGCATGTACGGGCTCTCGCCCCTGATGGGGCTGGGTGCCGACCGGCTGGGGGAGCGTACCATGATTTTGCTCGGTACTACCTTGCTAATTCTGGCTGTTGCTTTAGGTGCCCTTGCCCCTCACAGCACACCTGCCATGGTGGCAAGCCTGATTCTGCTGGGGGTGGGCTGGTCGGCAACTTTTGTGGCGGCCTCGGCCCTCTTTGCAGCCTCTCTGCCGACTGAAAGCCGCACCCGGGCCGCAGGCGGATTGGACTCACTGACCAACCTGGGCGCAGCAACCGCGGCTCTGGCTTCGGGGTTCATTATGGCGGCAACCTCCTTCCCGACCCTGGCCTGTATTGCAGCTCTAGCTCTTGTGCCCTCCCTGGTTCTGACCCGGCCGCTACGCGAAATCGGTAGCGGGAGTCGTTAGCGGGTCAGCAGCCTGTGCAGCTTGCGCACCGCAATCCTGCCTGCCCGGTTAGCTCCCACCGTGGACTGGCTGGGCCCGTATCCGATGAGGTGTAGGCGGGGCTCTGAGGCAACCTGGGTGCCGTCCATCTGGATGGCTCCTAGCTCATTGCGAAGACCTAGCGGGTCAAGGTGGGCGAGCGCCGGCTTGAAGCCGGTGGCCCACAGGATGGTATCAAGGTCGGTATGACTACCGTCTGCCTCGATGATACCGGTAGCGTCGATTCTGCTGAACATGGGGCGGCGCTTCAGGGCCCCGCGGGCTTTGGCGGCTCGGGCGTAGAGCGTCCACCCCAGGCCGGTGTAGCTGACCACTGACCCGGTGGGGCGGCCTGCTTCAGCATCGGCGGTGACGCGGGCGACCACGTCGCGGCCGTATTCGGTGTTGAACTCGGTATTACGGAAGACGGGCTCGCGGCGGGTGTACCAGAAGGTGGTTGCGACCCGGGAGATTTCCTCCAGCTGCTGCACGGCAGATATACCGCCGCCCACGATACCTACCCGCTGGCCGGTGAAGTCCTCAAGTTTCACGTAGTCGCGGGTGTGCAGTTGCCGTCCCCGAAAGGACGCCTGCCCCGGGTAGGCGGGCAAGATAGGGTTATTCCAGGTTCCGGTTGCGTTGATGAGCGCGGACGCCTGCCAGATACCGTTGGTGGTGGTCAGTTCAAAGGGGGTAGCCGGGTCATTGATTCTGGTGACAGAAAGGACGTCTACCGGCCGGGCGATAGCCAGCTGTTGGGTTGCCTCGAAGTCGGCAAAATAGGCTGGTATTGTCTGTTTGCTGGGTTGGGTGAGCTCTACCTGTGGGCGGGGGAAATCGGGGAGGTCGAAGATGTTGTTGACGGTGGCCATGGTGAGCGATTCCCAGCGGTGGCGCCAGGCCCCGCCGGGACCTTCGGCAGCATCGAAAACGATATAGGTCAGTGGGGCTGTGGGGTGGGTGAGGGCGTTGGCGTAACCGCGCTGGGCTAGATGGTAGCCAGCGGATAGACCAGCCTGCCCGCCGCCGATAACGATGACGGTTGCGGAACGGACCATCTGATGCATAGGTGCTCTTACCTTTCAATCCCAATGCGGTTTTGGTATCCAGCTTAGTCTGGTTCATCCGTAGGTAGCGGGCTAGCCTGGGGTGCCCGAGAAACTAGAGTTCTAAGAATTCATCGAGCGACAAGCTAGCTATCAGCCGTGGTGTGCCACTACCGTCGGGGGCGAAGATGAGCGTCCACCCGGCGTCCGGATAAAAGCCGTAGGCTTTGTCAAACTTACCCTGGTGGGTAAAAAGCACAGTGTTGGTACCTGCTGGTGGGGGAGTGACGGTGCGGTTACGCAGACCCTGGAGGGATTCTTCGAGCTCCTGCTGGTCGGTGAAGTAGAGGGAGCCGGTTAGGTCACGGTTGACTTCAACGGGGGTGTCCATCGCCTGGTCGGCATGCTGGTAGACGAAGTAGTACTCACTGGAGAGCGCGGACGATACCGGAATACCAAGTTCGCGGTACTTGGCACCCAGCTGGTTCATGCGGTCGATGCTGGTTTCTGAGATGCGCTGACCGTCATCGATGAAACCATCAGGTGCTGCGCTTGGGCTAGCGGGCCGGGTTGCCCCGGTGTAGCGGTGAACAAGCACCAGCCCACCCTCAGCTAGCTGCTGGGCGAGATTATCGGGTGTTTCGGGGGAGGTATCCCCTAAATCGTCGCTGGTGGCGGTAACTAGCTGGGTGCCAGAAGCTGAGTTAGGAGTGCTTGGAGCGCCCGTTGCTACGGGTGCTGCGGCATTGCTGGGCACTGGTGAGTCGGTGCTCTCTGGAGTTGCTAGGGGTGAGCTACAGGCAGCTAGGGCGAGGACGGCAACCGTTGCGAGGGCTGGTTTAATGCGGGTCATAGTCTTCTCCTTTGAAGCTGTGTTGACACCAGCCTAACGACAAGAAACTTTCAATATCAAGTATTGTGACGCTGGGTGACAGCGCTGCGGATCTGACCTGCCAGGGATTCAGCCTGAATGGTGGCGACCCAGCGGGTCACAGGGCGCAGAGTTGCACCGAGCGGACGGCGGAGCCACCGAATGTTCCTCGGCAGGTTAGCTTCCGGCGCTCGCAACCACCCACTGGTGACCTGAACGAGAGTTCCCGACTCCTGGGGGTTCAAAGTGACCTCAATGAGCTGGGTGTTGAACTTCGGCTGGTGGGGAAAGCCCAGCTCATAGGCAACCCGGTGGGTGCTTTGACTCTGGGACAGCTTGGTCTGCCGGATGCTGCGGGTTAGGGAATCCTGGTGAACCCGCCCAAACTTCTTCACCTGGTCAAGTTCTGTGGTGTAGCCCAGCCAGACCCCGTCTGTGGGGTTAGGTTCAACGAGGTCAATTGCTGGAACCCAGCGTGCGAGCTCTTGCGGTTCCTTGATGAGGTCCCAGACTTTTTCTATCTCAACAGGGATAAACACCGTGCGGGTTGAGCTGAGGCGGCGGGGGTCGGCCTCGTCTGCTGGTGCCTGGGGTGCGTCTGAAAGGGTAGAAGTGCCAAGTTTTTTCAGGCTCTGACGGATCGTTTCGGCGGTCAGTCCGCAGGCGGTCACCACTTCTTGGATGACGCCGGTGGGTTCATCTAGGAGTGCTAGGGCAAGTGCCTGCGGGGTGGGGTTTTGGTGCAAGAACTTCTGAGCTCGGTCGGTGAAAGTGAAGTCGGCTAGGCCTGGGAGGGAATGACGGGCTGGTGCCTGGTGGATACCCAGTGAAGCAAGCAGGGAATGCTCCAGCGATGAGAGGGCTGCTTCGACCCTGTGGTGGGTGAGCCCCTGCTTGCGCAGCGTGGCTCCGACGGCACCCGGGTCAAGTGTTAGGGCAATCAAGAGGTCCTGGGTATCAATGAGCGTTGAGCCTCTGGTGGATGCTGATGTTCGCGCCGCGGTGATCAGGGCAAGATAATCAGCCCAGCGTGTAGCGGTAGTCATGGTTACTAGGGTACCTTTCTGCGCGGAAGGGGAATGCTGGGATCAATGCGTTTGGCATACTTCTTGTGAACGGCCTGCCTGCTCGCCCCCAGGCAGTCGGCTATTGCCTGCCAGCTCATGCCGGCCCGCAGGGCTGCTTCGACCTGCTGGTGTTCTAGGTTATCGGTGAGTGAGCGCAGGGTAGCTATGGCAAGGAGGCCTCGCCGGGGGTCTGTGGTGTCTGCTGCCTGCTGGGTTGCGTGGGGGAGCTCCATGGTGTCAACTTTAGTTGCTCAACGAAAAAGGTGTCAACCATGGTTGACACCTTTCTCAGGGCTGAGACGCAGCTCGGTACAACGCAGCGCATGCCGTACGATATAACAATCACATAACGGCATCACCCGGTGGCAAGGACGCCACCACCGCCCCACTTGCCCAGAGCAGGCAGTAGGCAGGCGACGTCCGCACCATTACCACACAGCACCAGAAAGAAACCCGCCATGACCCAGCTAGACCCACAGCCCTCCATCACCCTACGTTTTCTCGCAGCCCCCACCGACGTACTCATCGCAGGGGCAAGCGGCGTACACGGCGGACGGGTCCTCGAATGGATCGATAAGGCCGCCTACGCCTGCGCCGCCGGCTGGTCGGGCACCTACTGCGTCACCGCCTATGTGGGGCATATTCACTTCACCCGCCCCATCCCCTCGGGGCACATGGTCGAGGTGCGCTCCCGCATTGTCTACACCGGCCGCTCCACCATGCATATCGTCAACGAAGTGCTCTCCGCTGACCCCAGGGACGGCAACTTCACCCGCGCCTGCGACTGCCTGGTTATCTTCGTTGCTATGGGCGAAGACCGCAAACCTACCCCTGTTACTCCTTATGTGCCCGTGACCGACGAGGAGAAGCGGGTGCAGCAGGCGGCGCTCTCTCGCGTGGAACTCCGCAAGGCCATTGAAGCCGAAATGACTTCTCAGACCTACACGAGCGCGTCCACCGCCCCCGAAGTCACCCACCGCTTCTTGGCTAAGCCCACCGACGTGAACTGGGGCGGGAATGTGCACGGCGGCACCGCCATGGAATGGATTGACGAAGCGGCCACCAGTGTCACCATGGCCTGGAGTGGCGAGCGCACTGTCGCTGTTTACGCCGGTGGAATTCGCTTCTACCAGCCGGTGCACATCGGGGACCTGGTGGAAGTGACCGCCCGCCTGGTCCGTACCGATGCGCGGTCCATGGGTGTGATGGTGCACCTGCGCGCCGGTAATCCGAGGGAACGCCACGACCAGCTACCCCTGGCGATCCACGCCGCCATGACCTACATGGCAACCGACCTCGATGGCCAGCCCCTACCGGCCCGCCCCTTCACGCCCACTACCGATGAAGATAAGGCCCTTCACGCTCACGTGGCCCGCCTGCGAGCCCTGCGCGCTGAATACGAGCCCATGCCCCTGGTGGCACCCCAGCAGGCAACCATTAAGATGACCGACTAAAACACAAAGGGGCCCCGCACCTTCCCGGTGCGGGGCCCCTTGTCGTTGGGGGCGGCGGGGTTTATTCGATGCCGCAGTTGACGGCGTCCAGGCCCAGGTCGAACACAACCTCGTTCAGGGCAGACTCAAAGGTAGCTGCATCAGAGGCATTGACAGCATCGATAGCGGTGGTCAGTGAAGCCCGCATCTCTTCGGTAGGAGCGTTGTCACGAAGCTTAGTCAGTGAAGCCAGGTAACCGTCTAAGGTGGTGGCATCCTGCTGGATGCCATCAGAGGCGACCAGGAACTCATCGAGAGCAACACAGTAGGGGGAGGCGGGGTCAAGGGCAGCGGTGGTTGCCGCATCGGAGGCCAGGGCGGACGCCTCGTCGGCAGCTGCCGATGCCTCTTCACTCACCTCTTCGGCAGCCAGGGCGCTAGCAGAGGACGAGCTTGCAGCGGCAGCCGATGACTCGTAGGCAGCTGCGGACTTGGCAACCTCGTTGAGCCCAGCAATCATGAGAATCGCGAAGATGATGCCGCTGATCAGGCTGATGAAGCCCACGACGATACCGGCAATGGCCAGGCCGCGGCCTTTCTCGCCGGTTCGCTTAATCTGGTTGAGGGCAACAAAGCCAAGCACGATACCGACGATGTTCACCAGGAAACCAAAAACGAGGCTGAGAATCGCTAGGGTGTTGGTCTTCTCGGTCTGGGGTGCCTGCTGCTGGTAGGGGTTGGTGTTGTAATTGGGTGCGGGGTAGGAGGAAGGCGTCTGTTCGCTCATGTCAATCTACTCGTTTCAGGTGTGTGGTGTGGGCAGGGCCTGGGTGCCCTACTCCCAGCATTTTATCAGCGGGCTGATAGAGAAGTCTGGAGTGTGGCTCCCTGTCGCCGCTATTCGGACCGCTATCTCACTCGGTGGACGCACCGCCCCACCTAGGTTCCTTACCGCCCGTGAGATACTAGAGGGGTGCCCACATCTAGTACCCACCACCTCACCCAGCTCGTGCCCCTCGACTCACTGAGCGCAGGCGCGGCAACCGCCCTTGACCGGCTTATCATCGCAGACGCCGCCGCATCCGGCCCCGACGGTGCTACTACCGGGGACGTGCTCGTCCTCGATGACCCCACCGGCGCCCTAACCTTCTGGGCCCTAGCGCACACCGCTCCCGGCAACCACCGGGTGATCAGCCGGCAACGCTCCTACACAGACGCCCTGACCCTGCACCGCACCCTCACAGAAAACGCTCCGGACGCCGCCGCCCGCCTTACCCTGACCGGGCTCGATCAAAACGGGGAAGTAGATTCCTCAACTTTCAGTCTCTATGAGGCTCTCGCCACCCACCGCTTCAACGGTGCCATCGCTCTGGGCCACCTACCCAAGAGTCACGCCGCGCTCGCCGACCTCGCCCATGATTTAGCGCGGTATCAGGCTGAGCAGGGGAGCGAGACTACCCTGATTCTGGGTGGCAATACCAAGCACATGAGTACCAGCTTCAATCAGACTCTGGGCCGCAGCTTCGGGCAGGTGCGAGGTCTGCGGGGTAAGGGCAAGCACCGCTGCCTGTTCGCTACAGCACCGGTCCCAGCATCTGAGTCCCCTCGCCCCGCCGGGCCCCTACAGGCTGTCGGTGGCGTGTTCTCAGGTGGCAAGCCCGACCGGGGCGGCCAATTGCTGGCCACCAACGTCCTCACTGCCCTGGCGAAGCATGCCCCTGCCCGCCCGCTGACCCTGGTAGATCTGGGGTGCGGCAACGGGTCGGTGACCCTCGAGGTTCTAGAGCACCTGCCTGCCGGGGTGGAGGTTGCCCGGGTCTGGGCTACCGACCTCGATGTGGACGCTGCCCGGTCAGCTGCCCTTAACCTGGGGCAGGACGCCCGGGTTCAGGTGAGCTGGGACGACGCCGGTTCTCGCCTGCCCCAGGGGGTAGCCGACATCGTCATGCTCAACCCGCCCTTTCACACCGGAACCGCGGTTGACCTTAGCCTGGTGGGCCCGCTGCTTGACGCTGCCTTGCGCCTGCTCGCTCCCGGTGGGCAGCTCTACCTGGTGCATAACTCACACGCTCGCTACCGGCCGCAGGTTGAAGAGCGCTTTGAACGGGTACGGCAACTAGAACGCACCCCCACCTTCACCGTTCTTACAGCCCGCGCACCCCTGACCGAGGAGAACCAATGACCATCAAAATTATTGCCATCGGCAAGAAGCACGAAAAGTGGGTCAAGGACGGCATTGACCGCTACGAAACCCGTCTGCGTAAACCCTGGGATATTACCTGGCAGTACTTGCCCCACTCGTCCCTGGCAGAAGAAGCTGCCCGGGCTGAGGAGTCCCGCCGCATTCTTGAAAAGGTCGATCGTGATGACTACCTGGTGCTGCTCGATGAGCGCGGTAAGATGCTGAGCTCTCCTGCCCTGGCTCGCCTGCTGGAAGCCCAGCTGGGCTTTAAGAAGGTAGTGCTGGTGATTGGTGGGGCCTACGGGGTGGACGATTCGGTGCGGGCCCGCGCCAATACCGTCTGGAGCCTCTCTGATCTGGTCTTCCCCCACCAGCTAGTGCGCTTAATCATCACGGAGCAGATATATCGAGCCGGTGAAATCGCCGCCGGCCGCCCCTACCACCACGTGTAGGGTGGAAAAGATGCAGACAGAGATTGAAAGGACGCCGCCGGTGAGTTTTCCTGAAGGATTTTTGTGGGGTGGTGCAACGGCCGCCAACCAGATTGAGGGTGCCTATGCTGAGGGTGGCAAGGGGCTGAGCGTGCAGGACGTGCTGCCGCGGGGGCTGGCGTCCGCCCCCACAGCCCAGCCGACCCCCGATAACCTTAAGCTTGAGGGCATCGACTTTTACCACCGTTATGCAGACGATATCGCCCTCTTTGCTGAACTTGGCTTTAAGGTCTTCCGCCTTTCTTTTGCCTGGTCACGGATTTTCCCGCGTGGGGACGAGGCTGAGCCCAACCCTGAGGGCCTGGCCTTCTATGATCGGGTTATCGACGAGCTGCTTCGCCACGGGATTGAGCCGCTGGTGACCTTGAGCCACTATGAGACCCCTTTGCATCTGGCTCGTGAATACGGCGGGTGGGCTAACCGGCAGCTGATTGGTTTCTTTGAGCGGTACGCCCGCTCTGTGATGACCCATTTTGCGGGCAGGGTTCGCTACTGGATTACCTTCAACGAGATTAACTCCGTGCTGCATTTTCCCTTCTTCTCGGGGCTTGAAGGAAGGCCTGACGAGATCGGGCCGCAGCGGCTCTATCAGGCGGTGCATCACGAACTGGTCGCCTCAGCCCGTGCCACCCGCCTGGCCCATGAGATTGACGGGCAAAACCGGGTGGGATGCATGATTCTGGCTGTTCCCCGCTACCCCCTGACCCCCGACCCGGCAGATGTGCTGGCTGCCCAGGTGGCCTCGCGCGATGACTATGTATTTGGCGACGTGCACTGCCGGGGCACCTACCCCGGCTACTTTCTCCGCAAGCTTCGGGAATTAGGGGTGCAGCTTGAGATTACCGAGCAGGACCGCCAGGATTTGCTGCATACGGTTGATTTCGTCTCCTTCTCCTACTACATGTCGGTGTGCGAAACTGCGGGGGCCGCAGACACCGGTGAGGGCAATATCATCGGGGGAGTGCCTAACCCCACCCTCAAGGCCTCAGAGTGGGGCTGGCAGATTGACCCGGTAGGCCTGCGCCTGGTGCTCAATGACTTCTGGGACCGTTGGGGCAAGCCCCTCTTCATCGTTGAAAACGGCTTGGGCGCCAAGGACCAGCTAGTGGAAGGTGGGGCGGACGGGTTCACGGTTGAGGACGACTACCGCATCGACTACATGCGAGAACACCTACTCCAGGTGCAGCAGGCCCTGGCGGACGGCGTTAACCTACTGGGTTACACCATGTGGGGCTGCATTGACCTGGTGTCGATGTCCACCGCCCAGATGTCCAAGCGCTACGGGGTGATCTATGTTGACCGGAACGACGACGGCTCAGGCACCCTGGCACGCTACCGCAAGAAGTCCTTTGACTGGTACCGGCAGATCATTGAATCTAACGGCCGCTCCCTGCATAACCCGCTCTAACCTGAACACCTTATTTCTTATGTCAGCCTTGCCTCATCTGCCCAGCAGGTGAGGCAAAGCTTTCTTCTGAAACCTGGCAGGTGCCGGCCTGGTAGCCGCCTCTACTCTGGGGGCTGCCGTAGTAGCTGTAGAAACCTATGGAGACCTGAAGAGTACTGAAACAACTTCAGTGACTAGCCCCGTGACCGAGCAGGCCTCACCCAGCGCAACCGCAACTGCAAGCCAGAATGCCACCACAGACACGAGCGATACCGGCAGCTCAACTAGCAGCGCGACAGAGAGCAGCACCGATACCGGTTCAAGTTCTTCAAGCTCAACCACCTATGTGCAGCAGGCCCTTGCCGGTTCCACCTCCCACACCACCAGTAGCGGCTCCTAGTCGTGCTGGCAGAGAACTGGCAGGTCTGGACCTCCCCGGCCCAGCTTCTGGTTGATAGCAATCGTAAGGCAGACCTGGCTGCAGCGAGTGCAGCTGTGCGGGGCCTCCTGTCAGAGACAAACGCAGCTATCAACACCTTTGAGTCCACCAGCATCACCAACACCCTCACCACCTACCACCACGAATTCACAGCCCACACCCACGGCACCTGCACCGCCCACTCCTAACCAACGAAAGACCCACCCACCATGACCACCCTCCACATCAACTGGGGCAGCTGCGCCGCCCGCGGCCTCTACTTACCGTCGAGGGTGGCCTAATTACGGGCAGGGCCTAAGGAGCGGCTATGCCTGCAACCTGTCGAAATATGGCGTAACCGGTGCCACAAGCAGGTGCTGTGGGGATAGGATGAAAGAGGTCATAGACGACCAAACCTCGCTACCAGCTCAGCCAGGTAGCGGGGGAGACCTCTTATCGAAACAGGTGATGACTCCCATGAAGGCAGCCCGCTTTTACGACAACAAAGACATCCGCATCGAAGATATCGACGAACCCACCGCAGGCGCTGGCGAAGTCCTCATCAAGGTAGCCTGGTGCGGTATCTGCGGCACCGATCTTCACGAATACCTCGACGGCCCCATCTTCTGCCCCACCCACAGCACCCCGCACCCCATCTCCGGCGAAACCGCACCCGTCACCATGGGCCACGAATTCTCCGGTGTCGTAGAAGCCCTGGGCGAAGGCGTCACCGACCTAGAGGTAGGCGACCACGTTGTCGTTGAACCCTACATCGTACGAGACGACGTAGAAACCGGCCCCGGTAACAAGGACTACCACCTCTCCAAAGACATGAACTTCATCGGCCTCGCCGGGCGCGGCGGCGGCCTTGCCGAAAAGATCGCCGTCAAGCGCCGCTGGGTCCACAAAATCTCCAAAGACATCCCCCTCGACGAAGCAGCCCTCATCGAACCTCTCACCGTGGGCTACCACGCCGTTGAACGAGCCGGGGGAGTCAAGGACGGCGACGTCGCCCTCATCGGCGGCGCAGGACCCATCGGCCTGCTCACCGCAGCCGTCCTCAAAGCCCAGGGCGCAACCGTCGTCATGAGCGAACTCTCCAGCCTCCGCCGCCAAAAGGCCCTCGATGCTGGGGTAGCGGACTACGCTCTTTCACCTGCCGAAGTAGACGTCGTTGAAGAAGTCAAAAAACTCACCGACGGCCGCGGCGCCGACGTCGCCTTCGAATGCACCTCGGTCAACGTCGTCCTCGATACCCTTTTTGATGCCATCAAGCCCCAGGGCGTCATCGTGGTGGTCTCCATCTGGGGCAAGCCCGCCCAGCTCGACATGCAAAAACTCGTCCTCAAGGAAGTTGATTTGCGCGGCACCATCGCCTACGTCAACAACCACCCCGACACCATCAAGCTGGTCGAATCAGGCAAGATCAACCTCAAGCCCTTTATCACCGCCAAAATCGCTCTCGAAAACCTCATCGACGAAGGCTTCGATACCCTCATTAACCGCAACGAAACCGCCGTCAAAATCCTGGTCACGACCGACCCCGAGCGGCTAGGCAACGCTCAGTAGCTGGACACTACCAGGACGCCACACCCCGGGCGGGCACCCTCCACACCGGAGAGTGCCCGCCCACTCAATGTCCGCTGCTGCCACCTACAGCCAGACATTTAGCCACAAACTGTCGTCTAACGGCGCGTAGCATTGCCCTAAGAGTCTGTGAAGACGCTATATTTTTATGTATGGCAAAGAAAAAAGTTACCGTAGTATCCGCGCTTGCGGCGACCGCCCTGCTTGCAGGCTGCGCGCAAACCATCGTACCCGGCATGGGCATCGAAGCAACTGACGGCTGGGGCGGCCGCGACGATATCACCATCGAGGTAACTGCCGAACACAACGGCGCAGAGGTTCCCGCAACCATCACCGTCTACCAGGACCAGATGAGCTTCGACGGCAATCAGGCTGAATTCGAAGGCGAGGCCTTCTACAAACTCACCTACGACAACCTCGCAGACCTCTCAGACTCACAAATCCGCGTCTCCGTCACCGCCGAAGACCCCGAAGCCGAGGTATTCTGCGCCATCAAGGGCACCGGCTACTCCCTCGAAGAAGGCGACCACGTCAACCACGCCAACGAAGCAGACGGCACCGGCAGCGCCACCTGCGGCCTCAACATCGACTAACACCACCACCACACACCACACACAGGTGGGCACCAAAGACGGTGCCCACCTCTTCCTTTAACAACACACCCACCCCACAACACACCAAAGCCCCACCCATAACATGCACCAACCACCCAAATATGAAAAACTAGGTCTATGACCACAGGGGCACACGAAATCCGCACCATCGTCGCAGAAGCAGCCGACGAAGCCGTCAACATCGGCTACCGCATAGGCGACAACATCCACTCCTACCGCGAACGCAAAGCACAAAAAAACGGCCTAGAACCCGTCATCGTACCCAGCGTCGGCTACGGCGCCAAAAACTGGGTACGCATCCTCGGCCGCGCCCTCTACAAAACCGACCTCTTCGAAGAATTCTTCGACTCCGTCGAAAAAGGCGACCCCACCATCGAACCCGTCCGCGGCTGGCGCTCCTTCACCTCAGTCGCCATCTCCCACGCCCCCATCGACATCCACATCAACAACCAACACCACCGCGTCCACGCCGACCGCGGAGGAGTCGTAGACGTCAAACTCAACATCACCCTAGAACCCGGCACCCACCAAGTCACCATCACCACCCCCGGCAGCCAACCCGCCATCACCAGCGTCTACGTCGTCCCCGAAGACCAAACCATCGGAATCATCTGCGACGTCGACGACACCGTCATGAACACCGCCCTACCCCGCCCCTTCGTCGCAGCCTGGAATAGCTTCGTCCTCAACGAACACGCCCGCTCCGCCACCCCCGGCATGGCCGTCATGATGGACCGCCTCCACCGAGCCCACCCCACAGCCCCCTTCATGTACCTCTCCACCGGCGCCTGGAACGTCACCCCCACCCTCCGCCGCTTCCTCCACCGCAACGGCTACCCCAAAGGCACCTTCCTCCTCACCGACTGGGGCCCCACCCCCGACCGCTGGTTCCGCTCCGGCTCCCAACACAAAGTCAACACCCTCAAACGCCTCGCCACCGAATTCCCCCACATACGCTGGATCCTCATCGGCGACGACGGCCAACGAGACCCAGAAATCTACAACGGCTTCGCCGTCCGCTACCCCCACAACGTCGAAGCCATCCTCATCCGCAACCTCACCTTCGGCGAATCCGTCCTCTCATCAGGCCGCGTCTGGGGCGACAACCGCGCTCGCGATATCACCAAGGGCGACCTCTGGCTTGAAGGCAACGACGGCACCGCCCTCTACGAGCAGCTCAAAGACCGCGGGCTCGTCTAAACAACCGCGCTTAAACACCTTAAGGGGCACCCTTGTCAAGCCTGACGGGGTGCCCCTTTGCGCGACACGCCCCCGGCAAAAAACCTTAAAAAACAGGCCCGTGCAGCCCCCAAGACTCAAGGCTCAATTTAGGGTTGAAAGCCCCCGCCCTGATATCACGCGGGACGTCCGGTCTTAAGCCCCAGGGGGCTCAGCAGCCCCTGAACTTAAGGTCACACCATCACTCCAAACCTCACATAAAAACCCTTCATGTGGATAACTTTCCCTTAAAGCCCGCAAACGCGCGGAAGGGCTGTGGATAGCGCACCGATTTAAAAAATTTCGTAACAGACCACACTATGTAGGGCTAGATGCGCTCTTCAAACACTAGATGTAGTATTAAATCTCGGTTCGGGCGACCAGAGAGAAAGCGCCGCGCGAACCCATACCAGCTCTTTCGAGAGCCCCTATGCCAGAAACCTCCCGCAACACGCGGGACACCAAGGAGATACCCCAATGACCGTTACGGTGTACACCAAGCCTGCCTGCGTCCAGTGCAACATGACCTACCGCGCTCTCGACAAGCTCGGCGTCCAGTACAACACCGTTGACATCACCGAGGACCCCGCAGCCCTCGAACTCATCAAGGGCATGGGCTACATGCAGGCCCCCGTTGTAATCGCCGGTGAGGACCACTGGTCAGGCTTCCAGCCCGACAAGATCAACGCCCTGGCCAGCGCCGCAGCCTAACCGCTGACCACCTGCCCGGGGAGCACCCGCCGCTACAGGCGTCCGCACCCGGGCCTTTTCTTACCCGCGCCACGCGCGCCCACACCCACCACGACCAGATCCAGGCACCAGCCCCCATGGACACCACAGACACCACCGGACAGCCCACCATCGTCTACTTTTCATCGGTCTCAGAGAACACCCACAAGTTCGTGCAGAAGACCGGAATAAAAAACATACGGCTACCGCTGAAGACCAGTGAAGACCCCCCACAGGTCACCGGGCCCTATGTGCTGTGCGTCCCCAGCTACGGGAGACCCGGGGGAGCGGGCTCCATACCGCCCCAGGCCGTAAAGTTCCTCAACAACCCCCACAACCGGGAACTCCTGCAAGGAGTCATCGGCGCGGGAAACACCAACTTCGGTGACCTCTTCTGCGTAGCAGCAGACAAAGTCGCCGCCAAATGCCACGTGCCCGTGCTCTACAAATTTGAGCTCATGGGCACCGAAGAAGATGTAGAAACCGTTCAAGAAGGATTGGAAAAATTTTGGATTCAAAACTCCCTGTACCCGGCCTCAGCGTAGAACCCGGTCACGAGGATCCGAGCACCCCCGAGAAATACCGTGGCATGGGGTACCACGAACTGAACGCCCTTCTGAACCTCTACGATGAGAACGGCCAGATTCAGTTCGAGGCAGACCGCCAGGCAGCCCGCCAGTACTTCCTGCAGCACGTCAACAACAACACCGTCTTCTTCCACGACCTGGAGGAAAAGATTGACTACCTGGTCAAGCACCAGTACTACGAGCCCGAGGTTTTCGAGAAGTACTCCTTTGACTTCGTCAAGTCCCTCTCCAAGCTGGCCTACTCCAAGAAGTTCCGCTTCCCCACCTTCCTGGGTGCCTTCAAGTTCTACACCTCCTACGCGCTGAAGACCTTCGACGGCCAGCGCTACCTGGAACGCTTTGAGGACCGTGTGGTCATGGTCGCCCTGCTGCTGGCAGAGGGCGATGAGGCCCTGGCAACCAAGATTGTCGAAGAGGTCATCTCCGGCCGCTTCCAGCCTGCCACCCCCACCTTCCTCAACGCCGGTAAGAAGCAGCGCGGCGAACTGGTCTCCTGCTTCCTGCTGCGTATCGAAGACAACATGGAGTCCATCGGCCGCTCCATCAACTCAGCCCTACAGCTGTCCAAGCGCGGTGGCGGCGTAGCCTTCGCCCTGACCAACCTGCGCGAAGCCGGCGCCCCCATCAAGAAGATCGAGAACCAGTCCTCAGGCGTCATCCCCGTGATGAAGCTGCTGGAAGACTCCTTCTCCTACGCCAACCAGCTCGGTGCCCGCCAGGGTGCAGGCGCAGTTTACCTGCACGCCCACCACCCCGATATCTACTCCTTCCTCGACACCAAGCGCGAGAACGCCGACGAGAAGATCCGCATTAAGACCCTCTCACTGGGCGTTGTGATCCCCGATATCACCTTCGAACTGGCCAAGAAGAACGAGGACATGTACCTCTTCTCGCCCTACGACGTTGAGCGTATCTACGGTGTGCCCTTCTCAGATATCAACGTCACCGAGAAGTACTACGAAATGGTCGACGATGCCCGCATCAAGAAGACCAAGATTAACGCCCGCGAGTTCTTCCAGACCCTGGCTGAGATTCAGTTCGAGTCGGGCTACCCCTACGTCATGTTCGAAGACACCGTCAACAAGGCCAACCCCATTGACGGCAAGATCATCATGTCTAACCTCTGCTCCGAGATTCTGCAGGTTTCAGAGCCCTCTGTCTACAACGCTGACCTGGGCTACGAGACCATCGGTAAGGACATCTCCTGCAACCTGGGCTCCCTGAACATAGCCCTGGCGATGGACGGCGGCGACCTGGGCCAGACCGTCGGCACCGCTATTCGCGCCCTGACCGCTGTGTCTGACCAGTCCGATATCACCTCTGTTCCCTCCATCGAGCGCGGTAACTCCATGAGTCACGCCGTTGGCCTGGGCCAGATGAACCTGCACGGCTACCTGGCCCGCGAGCACGTCTACTACGGTTCTGAAGAAGCCCTGGACTTCACCAACATGTACTTCTACACCGTTACCTACCACGCGATTCGCGCCTCTATGGAGATTGCCCGCGAACGCAAGGAGACCTTCGTAGGCTTCGAGAACTCCAAGTACGCCTCGGGGGAGTACTTCGAGAAGTACATCAACGGCACCTGGGATTTTGAGACCGAGCGCGCCCGCGAGCTCTTCGCCGGTCATTTTGTGCCCACCGCTGAGGACTGGAAGCAGCTGGCCGCTGAGGTTGCTGAGCACGGTATGTACAACCAGAACCTGCAGGCTGTTCCGCCTACCGGTTCTATCTCCTACATCAACGGCTCCACCTCGTCGATTCACCCCATTGCCTCGAAGATTGAGATCCGTAAGGAAGGCAAGCTGGGTCGTGTCTACTACCCGGCTCCCTACATGGACAACGAGAACCTGGACTACTACCAGGACTCCTACGAGATCGGCTACGAGAAGATTATCGACACCTACGCCGTTGCTACCCAGCACGTCGACCAGGGCCTGTCGCTGACCCTCTTCTTCAAGGACACCGCCACCACCCGCGACGTCAACAAGGCCCAGATTTACGCCTGGCGTAAGGGCATCAAGACCATCTACTACTCACGTATTCGTCAGATGGCTCTTGAGGGTACCGAGGTTGAGGGCTGCGTTAGCTGCATGCTCTAAGGCCTGAGGCGGGGTAGGGCGTTGTGCTGATAGGGCGCGGACGCCCGCCTCGGCCAGGCGGGGCCCGTCATCTTGTGTGGGTGGCGGGCTTTCTTTATCGCGGTATATAATCTATATAACTGATAAGTTAAACTGATTATTTTAGGCTGGCGCCCTTGGAAAATTTTTCATATGAGCAGGCGGGTACCTTACGTTACTCGGTGTTTAGAATGCATCGACGACTGAGGAACGAGACCGACTCGCACTCACCCCTCTCGTTTGCTGAAGAAACCGTGCTCGCCCAGCTCCAAGCTGCCCCGCGGCAAACCGGTGCTGAACTGGCCCGCTTTCAGCGCATGACCCCGCAGTCCATGAACAAAATCGTGGCCTCGCTCCTGCGCCGCGGCTATATCGCCCCGGGTAAAAACCTGCACGACAAGCGCCGCAAGGAGCTCTACCTGACTGAACAGGGGAGTGCCACCATTGACTCCATCATCAGCCGCCGCGACCGCTGGATCGTAGAACGAGCCGACGAAATACTCACCGCGGACGAGGCCGCGCAGCTTGCTGCGGCCCTGCCGCTGCTGCGCCGCCTCGTCGATAGAGAAACCAAAGCCGAACGCCTAGCCGCCCTACAAGAAGAAGCGGGCGACGTCGTCCGCCCCTGAGATATTAAGCAAACCGAGCCGCTGGTGCGAAAACCGCCCAACGGTGAAAGAATAGAACCAAGCCTATTCCAGGCACCACACCAACCCGACATGAGGAGAACCCATCACCATGAGTGAGAAGGTCGAACTGGTCAACCACGTTGAAGCTATCAACTGGAACCGCATCGAAGACGAAAAAGACCTTGAGGTCTGGGATCGTCTGACCGCTAACTTCTGGCTGCCCGAGAAGGTGCCGCTGTCGAACGACGTGCAGTCCTGGAAGACCCTGACCGAGGAAGAAAAGCAGCTGACCATGCGCGTCTTCACCGGCCTGACCCTGCTCGACACCATCCAGGGCACCGTCGGCGCTGTCTCCCTGCTCCCCGACGCTGTGACCGCCCATGAAGAGGCCGTGTACACCAACATCGCCTTCATGGAGTCGGTACACGCTAAGTCCTACTCATCGATCTTCTCCACCCTGGCCTCCACCAAGGAAATTGACGAGGTCTTCCGCTGGTCCACCGAGAACGAGCACCTGCAGAAGAAAGCCCGCATCGTCATGGACTACTACCAGGGCAATGACCCCCTGAAGAAGAAGGTCGCCTCAACCCTGCTGGAATCCTTCCTCTTCTACTCAGGCTTCTACCTGCCCATGTACTGGTCATCACGTGCCAAGCTCACCAACACCGCTGACCTGATCCGTCTGATCATTCGCGATGAGGCTGTGCACGGCTACTACATCGGCTACAAGTACCAGCGCGGCCTGGAAAAGGAGACCGCTGAGCGTCAGGCAGAGCTGAAGGACTACACCTTCGACCTGCTCTATGAACTGTACGAGAACGAGGTGGCCTACACCCACTCCCTCTACGACGGTGTTGGTCTGAGCGAGGACGTCAAGAAGTTCCTGCACTACAACGCCAACAAGGCACTGATGAACCTGGGCTATGAGGCTATGTTCCCGGCCTCCGTCACCAATGTGTCACCCGCGATCCTCTCAGCCCTCTCACCCAACGCCGACGAGAACCACGACTTCTTCTCCGGCTCCGGCTCCTCCTACGTGATCGGCAAGGCCGTGAACACGGAAGACGAGGATTGGGACTTCTAAATGCCCTAGTCAGAGCTATAAAATGGCCCCTTGTTGAACCCCTTTCTGCGGGAACGGCGAGGGGCCGTTTTCATAAAACGAGCAGCAGGGGGCTTAGCCCCACCACCTTCTCCACACCGTTTTCTCGGGGTAGGTGCGGCGGACGTCCGCCAGGGCCTTTATGCGGGCGCTGCTGGGGCCGTCCCACAGAATCCATTTCACAAATTCAAGGTTGAGCTTCTCGGGGCAGCCCTCGGTCATATCAGGCCGATTGGTCCCGCGGTAGGTGAGCCAGCGGCGTCCTACCCTCCACAGGCGCACTAGGCGGGGTGCTAACAGCACATAGATACGGTCAGCCTCAGCCAGCCGCCGTTCAAAGTGCACGTCGGAATAGCCGCCCTCAATCACCCAGGCTTCATTCTCATCCAGAAACTCGCCCACAAGAGCGCGTTCGTCCGTAAGATCCCGCTCGACCCACCCCGGCAACCAGTGAACGGTATCAAGGTGCAGCAGCGGTACCTCGTACCCGGCAGCCAACCGTCGCGCCCAGGTGGACTTACCGGCGCCACTCAAACCCAGAACAAGAATCTTCATACCTCCAGCATAAACACCGACACCCCGCATTTATTCTGAAAAAGCCGCAACTAGTTGCGGGGAAAACAGAATAAATGCGGGGCACAGCCCGCCCGCACCATCAGCCTGCCCCGAAATGTAAAGCTGCCACCGGCGTCCGCGCCCTTCCCAAAGCGAGTACCCTAGATACTGACCCCATCGAGCAGAAAGAGAGCCATGCCCGCGCCTATCACCAGCTACCAGCAGGCCGAGAAGATTCTGGCTGCGCAGCTGTCCATTGACCTGTGCCTGCCCGAGCAGGCCATTGATATAGCGCAGCAGCACGGCTCAACCCACCTTTCGGCGCGGCGAATTCCCCTCGACGAGATGCACCCGGCCCGCCGCCGCTACCGCGACCACTGGGAGCTACGCCTGATTAACTATCGGGGGCTCACCGTCATCTGTGCCCAGCACCCGCGCGTGCGCGAGGCCGCCGACAACCTGCTGGCTGGCGATAACGGGAACTGGGTGGGGGACTATTCCGAGCTGCGCAAACTCAACGACTACCTCACCCCCTACGCCCTACAGATGAGCGGCACATCCCTCTTTTTCACCCCCGGTAGGGATTTCTTTACCCATGGTGCGGACGCCCGCCCCGGCTTACCCGCCGAGGGCTACACGGTGCGGTGGCTAGAACCTTCAGAGCTAGAGAAGTATCGCGGCAACCCCGATTTTGAGAACGCGCTCGGTTTCAAAGAGCTGCGCCCCGATGTGCAGGTACTCGGTGCCTACGCCGAGGGGGATCTGGTAGCCCTGGCCGGTGCTAGTGAAGACTCCGACTGGTGCCGCCAGATTGGTATTGATGTACTGCCCGGCCATCGCGGCAGGGGGCTGGCGTCTTACCTGGTCAGAGAGCTGTCACAGGCTATTCTCGCCGAGGGGTTCGTGCCCTTCTACGGCACCAGCCCCTCGCACATCATCAGCCAGCAGGTTGCGCTAAATGCGGGCCTGCGCCCGGCCTGGTGGGAGTTCGTCTCTACCAGCTTGAACGAAATTTCGGTGGACTAATGCTGCACCTTGACCGCGTTGACCCCGCCACCGGCGGAACTATGGCCGAGATGGTTGATTCAGCCATGGCGACCGTCCGCGCAGTGGGCAGGGGAGAGGCTCCCAGCACCCTGCGTCTCTATCGGCCCAAGCCAACGGTGGCTTTTGGGCGCAGGGACGAGCTCAACCCCCGCTTCGCTCAGGCCCGTGCGGCTGCGGTGGGCCGCGGGTTTGAACCCCTGGTGCGTACCGTGGGCGGGCACGCCGCCGCCTATCACCCGGGCTGCCTGGTGGTGGACCATTTTCAGAAGGCGTCAGACGCTGTCAGCGGCAACCACGAGCGCTACGGCATCTTCGGGGCCATGTTTGCAGAGGCCCTCACCAGCCTGGGCATTCCTGCCGGGGTGGGGGAGTTGCCCGGCGAGTACTGCCCCGGTGAGTATTCGGTCTGGGGCCAGTTACCCGGCGGTCAGCGGGTCAAGCTCATTGGTACCGCCCAGCGGGTCGTCGCTGGAGCCTGGTGGTTCTCATCGGGCATCGTGGTGACAGGGGCCGATAGCCTGCGTGAGGTAACAACAGACGTTTACCAGGCCCTCGGCCTACCCCTGGACCCCGCAACAGTGGGAGCAGCAGCCGACATCGAACCCCTCATCACCGTCGACGACCTTGAAGACGCCGTCATTGAAGCCTATGAAAGCGAGGGGTTCTAGTGTGCGGACGCTACGCCCTTGAACTGGCCCAGGACCACCCCCAATACATGGCAGGGGTTGAGATCACCGACCCCATCACAAACTACAACGTTGCCCCCACCAGCACAGTTCCCATTCTGGTGGACCGGCTAGTGAGCCCCGCCGAACAGGTTACCGGGGCGGACGCGCCCGCGCGGGCGGGTGCGTCCGCCCCCTCTGGCGGTGGGCAGGGGAACTCCCCGATTTTCACACGCGAATTGCACTCGGCCCGCTGGGGTCTGCTGCCGGGCTGGGCGAAGGACCCCGCCTTCTCATCGCGGGCCTTCAACGCCCGCAGTGAGACTATCTTTGAAAAGTCCACCTTCCGCGAAGCTGCTGTCTCGGGGCACTGCGCCGTGCCCGTGAGCGGTTACTACGAGTGGAAAACTGAAACCACCGCTGCGGGTAAACAGGTCAAAACCCCTTATTTTGTGCACCGCACCGACGGTCGTCCCATCTACTTCGCCGGCCTGTACGAGTGGTGGAAGATTCCAGCAGAATTCGCCGGGCCCGATGGGCCTTTTGCGGGCAAGCAGGGGGAGTGGCTGCTCTCCTGCTCGATCGTGACCATGGATTCGCCCGGCAACGGCGAGTTCGACCCCGGAATCATGGCTGACCTGGGTGGCGACCCCGGTTACGCAAACAAGATTGAACGGGAACTGGGCCAGCTGCACAACCGCCTGCCCATACCTCTTCACGTAGCCGACGACGCTGATATCAGCGAATCGGATAGCCTCACCACCTGGCTGCGGTCAGGCCGGCCAGCCGGTTCCCCTAAACCCAGCACCGAACAGAAAAGGGCCTACCGTACCCAGGCACAGGCGTCCTTGCAACTCATCCGTGAACAGGCCTTCGCCGAAACCGCAGGCTGGGCCCTACGCGAGGTGAGTAAGGACGTCGGCAACGTCCGCAACAACGCCCCCTACCTGCTAGAGCCGGTCGAAGATTTACTCAGTGGGCTGTAAAAAGACTGATGAATGGGTTATAGGCAGAAAAGTGTGTCCCCAACACCCCCACAACCCAATCAACACAAGGCAACCAACCCCACAAGCTAGC
>NZ_JBPPWJ010000021.1:0-27777 GCF_053547255.1 Rothia sp. 11273D007AR
GGTTGTATGGGCGGGTGTTTGCGGTGGTGCGGGGGTTGGTGTTTTTGGCTGCGGGTGGGACTTTTGAATAAGCCTCGGTAACTCTGTATCGGCACCAAAAAGCTAAGCGCGAGAATCAGTAAATAGACACCGCTAGGCCTGCATCTCCAGCTGTGAGATGCAGGCCTAGCGGTTGTCTAGAAACACTTCAGTTAAAGTACGCACCTGACTGTTTACTTCTATGTCTGCCTAGTTTGGGACTGCTGGCGTGAAGAGGAAAATACCCTTAAGGAGCGTTGAGCCAAGTTTCTAAGCACAACTCAGTACTTAAGTACTGAAGGTGCTTCTATCTCTTGAAAACTTCAGATGTGTCTGCTGGAATAATTACAATTCTTGGCATTCAAAGGAGATTGCACCATGCCACGTCGAGCCCTTCCCCTTGCCCTACTCATTCCGCTACTGGCAGCCTGCTCCAGCGGCGCGTCCACCACAGCTGAGGCACCAAGCTCCACCCCGAGCGTCCGCACCACCACTGTGCCGCCACCTGCTACCACAGCAACCGCCAGCCCCGAAGAGCTGGCAACCCAGGGCCCCACTATTTCTAACGAAGATATTCAGCGGGGCATCGACACCGGCAATATCTACGTGCTCTACTCCGGCGTCATGTGCTTCGGCGGCACACTAGCTGACCCCACCGAGTTTGCTGAGCAAGAACTAGCCAGTGACTACATGAGCGAGGAAGAATACCAGCAGCACTACAGCCAGATCCCGGCAGAAGTCCTTGCCCAGAGCGAGAACAACAAAACCGGTATCTTCACCGCTCCCCAAAAATGCCTAGACGCTGGCTGGTCCCAGGCCGGAGCAATCTAAAGTACCCTGCACCCCCGCCCGTATCTGTTACCTCTGTTACGACCGGCCCCTACCCGCGGTAACCCCAGGACTTACTCTGTAACCGGGGCGACGGCGTCCGCCCCAAACTCGGTAGACTAGAGCAGAACCAAAGTCCCAACCCGCCGTGCCCACCTACGCCCGGCGCCGAAAGGAAAACCCGTGTCAACCGAAGCCCCCCGCGCCCTGCGCGTCGCCGTCATCGGTGCAGGCCCCGCAGGTATCTACGCCGCAGACATCCTCACCAAAAGCGAAGAAGTCCGCACCGGAGCCGTGCCCGTAGCCATCGACATCTTCGACCGCTACCCCGCCCCCTTCGGCCTGATCCGCTACGGCGTAGCCCCCGACCACCCCCGCATCAAGGGCATCATCAACGCCCTGCACAAGGTACTCGACCGCGGCGACATCCGCTTCTTCGGCAACGTCAACTACGGCACCGACGTCACCCTGGCTGACCTGCGCAAGCACTACGACGCCATCATCTTCGCAACCGGCGCCATCAAGGACGCCGACCTCAACATCCCCGGCGTTGAGCTCACCGGCTCCTACGGCGCGTCCGACTTCGTCTCCTGGTACGACGGCCACCCCGACGTGCCCCGCACCTGGCCGCTGGAAGCCAAAGAAATCGCCGTGCTCGGCAACGGCAACGTAGCCCTCGACGTCGCCCGCGTGCTCTCCAAGCACGCCGACGACCTGCTCGTCACCGAAATCCCCGACAACGTCTACGAAGGCCTCAAGGCCTCACCCGTCACCGACGTGCACATCTTCGGCCGCCGCGGCCCCGCCCAGATCAAGTTCACCCCCCTCGAACTGCGCGAACTAGCCCACTCGCGCGACGTAGACATCGTGCTCTACGAAGAAGACTTCCAGTTCGACGACGCCTCCCGCGAAGCCATGGAAACCAACGCCCAGACCAAGGTCATGATGAAGACCCTTAACGGCTGGCTCGAAGAGCAGAAGGAAAACCCCGGCACCGCCTCCCGCCGCCTGCACTTGCACTTCCTGCAGTCACCCGCCGAAATCCTCGGTGAGCACGGCAAGGTCACCGGTATCAAGATGGAACGCACCGAGCTCAACGGCAACGGCGGCGTTACCGGCACCGGCGAATTCATCGACTACCCCGTGCAGGCTGTCTACCGTGCTATCGGCTACTTTGGCTCTGAACTGCCCGAGGTCGGCTACGATAGCGAACGCGGCGTCATCACCAACGTTGAGGGTCGCGTCATCGACGACAGCGATGTACCCGTCCCCGGCCTCTACGCCACCGGCTGGATTAAGCGCGGCCCCGTCGGCCTGATTGGTTCCACCAAGTCAGACGCCCTCGAAACCGTCACCCACCTGCTCGAAGACCGCGACAACCTCTACACCGCCGAGGCCGCCGACCCCGCAGCGATTGAGGCCTTCCTCGACGAGGCGGGCGTCCGCTACACCACCTGGGAAGGCTGGCACCGCCTGGACGACCACGAAAAGGCCCTGGGCGCAGAAGCCAAGGACGCCGCCGGCGAGCCCCGCGCCCGCATCAAGGTGGTTGACCGCGACGAGATGACCGCAATTTCACGCGGCGAGTAGCGTCAGGTTCTTTCAGAAAAGACCATCTAAATCAGAAAAACCCACCAACTAGGTGGGTTTTTCTGATTTAGGTGGTACCTACGGGGGCTACCGCATGAGCACCCAGTCCAGGTAGGGGTTGAGGAAGAGGCCCGACGGGTCTAGCTCTTCGCGCAGCTCCACGAAGTCGTTGAAATGGGGGTAGAGCTGGGCGAGGGCGTCCGCGTCCTGGGTGTGGTACTGGCCCCAGTGGGGGCGTCCGCCGTGCTCCTTGAAAACCCCCTCAAGCACACCGAACAGTTCGGCGTGGGGCTGGCGCCAGTAGGCGCGCGCCGAGACGTAGAAGGTCTCGCGCCCGTAGGCCTGGGAAAGCCAGATGTCGTCGGCGGCAGCGGTGCGCACGACCAGGGGGTAGGCCATCTGGCTGCGGTAGGACGACAGGTGGGCGCGCACATCGCGCATGACGTCGGCAAACTGCGGCATATCGAATGCGTATTCCATATTGTTTTGCCGCACGGTGCGGTGAATAGTGAAAACGCGGGCCGAGTAGTCGGCGTAGCGGCGGTTGCCCTTAGCCCAGTTGGCTACCCTATTCAGCGCCGGCTGCGCCGCAGGCACCTTAGCTCCGGCGTAGCTGAGCGCCGAGAATACCCCGTTGTTGAGCAGGTGGTCGCCGCCGTAGCGCCGGGCCTGGCTCAGGGCAGCGCTGGCGGGCATGTAGCCGTCGGTGAGCAGGGCCAGGCGGGTGAGTCTGCGGGTGCGCACCTCGCCGGAGCCCGGGAACCAGCTAAATTCGTAGTGGTCCGCCCCGCGGGAGCGGTCTTCAAAAGAGTGCACGATGCTCTGGTAGGTGTGGCCGCGCTCAGCCGCGTGCAGGCGGAACTGGGGCACCACCTTAAAGGTCAGTTCCACGATGATGCCCAGGGCACCCAGGCCGCAGAGGGCCGCTGAGAAAATTTCCGGGTTCTGCTGGGGTGAGCAGGTAAGCAGGGTGCCGGTGGCGTCCACCAGCTTGAGCTCGGCGACCTGGGTGGCAAAGATACCGTAGCTTAGGCCGGTGCCGTGAAAGCCGGTAGAAATTGCCCCGGCCAGGGTCTGCTCGTCGAGTCGTCCCAGGTTGGTGAAGGCCAGGTTGTAGTGGCCCAGCAGGCGGTTGGCCTCGCGCACGGTGGTGCCCGCCAGGAAGGTGGCGGTGAGATTATCGGGGTCCACCCGCACCAGGCCGGTGAGGTGCTCTAGGGTCAGCATGGTGCCGACCGGCTGCCCAATGGCGGACGCGCTGCGCCCCCGCCCCACTACCTTGACCCGGGTATCTGCCGCGGCGGCGTCCTGAATCTGCCGTTGCAGCTCGGGCACTGACCGGGGCGCAAGGACGCCGGTGGGCTGCACGGTGTGTTGGCGCGCCCAGGTGCTCCATGAGGGGCTTGTCTGCGGGGTGTCGGCCATAATCTACCTCGATTCTTGCTCGTTCATGCATATTTTCGCACGAAGAGGTGGGTGCTGGCTGTGAGTCTGGGCGGCCGGTCACAGCTTGGTAACAGTTGGCTCACAATTCGATCAACCTGCCTGTTTTTGCTTGCCCGGGCCAGGGTGGCTGTGATGGGGTGGAAGTACTGGAGAAAGGAAGGTATAACCACCATGAACAAGTCTTCACTCCGTATTTTTGCCCGTTGCGGTTCGGCTGCGCTCGCCCTCGGGGCGCTGACGCTCACGGGGCTTGCTCCCGCCCAGGCCAGCGAGGCCGGTACCGCGGAGCAGCCGCCGCTGGTCACCAGCTCAAGCGCCGGCACCCTGCCCTGGGCCCCCGAAGATTACGCCTGGCTGGGTGCTCCCACCGATGAGGGTTTTATTGCTCCCGGTACTCCTGGTGCCCCCGGTTTTATGGGTCAGAACTTTAACCGCGGGGCTGTGTTCTATAACGAGGTAACGGGTGCCCATGCTGTGCACGGTGCTATATATGACCTATGGCGTTTTGGCGCGGTGACGGTGGGTGACGGCTCTGCCCTGTACAACCTGATTCCTGTGACCGACGAGCAGCCGGTGGGCAGCGGCGTGCGCCAGAGCTTCGCCCAGCCGGGTCTGGCTAGTGGTAACGTCTTCTGGTCTGAGGCTACTGGCGCCCATTTTGTTGAGTCCGGAACCCTGGCAGGGGACTACTTCAATGCCCACGGCGCTGTAGATGCCTTTGGCTTCCCGGTGTCTGAGGTGCAGCAGGTAGGGGATGCCTCGGTGCTGTACACCGAACAGGGCGTGCTGACGGTGACCGCCTCCGGCGCTGTGTTTAGCCCCCTGGGTTAGGTGTTTCTCAGCGAGCGTGCGCCGTATCGCTGAGCGTGTGCATGGCTACTGCACGCTCGGCGATATAACGCACGCTCGCTGGTGCAAGGACGCCGCCACCCACCTCCCTGCCCAGCGGCAGGGGAGTGGGGTGCGGCGTCCTTACCTTATCTAGTTCAAAAATGAATAAGTGCGGTAATGAGGCGAAATAAGTCACGCCGCTCACGAGGGGAGGACTAAACTAGAAGTAGGCCCCGGCAGCAGCGCCGGCAACCCGGCTGGCAGAGCGGGGTCATCATGAATCTAAGGAGATGACCATGACCGAACACGCTCTCACCTTCGGTGAAAAAGCAGTAGCTGCCCGCAACGATATCGCAGAAGTAGCCAACGCATCCGGTGAAATCATCGTCGGTATTGACGGCTCCGAGCAGAGCTACGGTGCCCTACGCTGGGCCGTGCATGAGGCTGAGATTCGCAAGGTGCCCGTCCGCATGGTCACCGCCTACTCCCTGCCCGTCTTCACCGGCACCGGTTTTGACGCCGGCTACTCCATGGTTGACGAGCAGGCCCTGACCGACGGTGTGGCCCAGATTCTCGACGAAGCTCACTCCCGCGTGGGCGAAACCAGCGTTGAACTTCGCGCTACGGTCGAGACCGGCGACGCTACCGCCGTCCTCCTGGAACTCTCCAAGAAGGCTGAGCTGATGGTGGTAGGTTCCCGCTCTCACGGCGGCTTCCTGGGACGCCTGCTGGGCACTGTTTCTACCTCCCTGCCTGCCCACTCTCACTGCCCCACCGTGGCAGTTCCCCAGTCCTATGCCGAGAAGATTGAAGCTGACCCCGGCATTCTGGGCGGCGGCCAGTCCGTGGTTGTTGGTTCGGACGGCTCCGACGAGGCCCGCCTGGCCATGATGCAGGCAGCCGACGAAGCTTCCCGCCGCGGCGTCAAGCTCACCCTGGTCAACGCCCTGGCTCCCTACACCGGTGCGCTCAACTGGGTGCCTGCCGCTGTGGACTTTGAGGCCCTCTACCGCGAAATTGCTGATTTGCAGCGCAAGGCCGCTGAATGGATTCGCGGCTACTTCCCCAACCTGGAAATCGAATTCAAGCTCATTGACGGCTCACCCGTTCAGGTACTGCTAGAGGCGGGTAAGGCTGCTGACATGATTGTGGTTGGTACTCGCGGCCGCGGTGGTATTGCCGGCATGATTCTGGGCTCCACCTCGCAGGGCATCCTGCACAATACCCAGGTGCCCGTGATGATTGTTCCCCAGATTGAAGACCCCCGCATCGATCAGGCCCCCGATGCTGGCGTTACCTGGGGCTAGCCAAAACGTAAAAGCACTCTAGTCAGCTTCTCTCGCAAGGAGTAGGCTGGTTGTAAGACAAGGCAGGATGGCTCCCGCCGAAGCTCCTTTTCAGGCTGAAAAGGGCTCCGACGGCGCTATCCTGCCGTCTTTTTTAAAAAAGTTCAAAAAATTTTTGGTACGGACGCTTGATGCGGCAATATCGGTTCTGGCTAGGTTGTTTATGTGTATTGCCGGTTACTTTTGCGTGAATTTTGTGGTGCAGGGCACCCAGCTTTTGACCCAAAATGTCCCGAATGGGCAGTTTTCGATTTGCGCGCCTGTTTGAACTCGCGTAATGTATTACTTGTTCGAGCGACGGGCTGAGGAAACAAAGCCGGTCACGATACAGCGAACTAGCCCCTATCGTCTAGCGGCCTAGGACGCCGCCCTTTCACGGCGGTAACACGGGTTCAAATCCCGTTGGGGGTACTGTGAAACCTTTGGTTTCACGGCCATGTAAGAACTTCGGTTCTTGCGTATGGCCCCGTAGCGCAGTTGGTTAGCGCGCCGGCCTGTCACGCCGGAGGTCGCGGGTTCAAGTCCCGTCGGGGTCGCTCCGACCGCGTAAGTTCTCACTTGTGGGAAGACGCGGTTGTGGCATATCTAAGGGTATGCCTGGCTCTGTAGCTCAGTTGGTAGAGCGTGCGACTGAAAATCGTAAGGTCACCGGATCGACGCCGGTCGGAGCCACGAAATCCACTCTCTAGGCTTCTACATGAGAGTGGGTTTTTTGTTTTAAAACAAAAACAGCCCCAGCCTGTGGGTTCACAGGCCGGGGCTGTTTTTAGTTAATCTCAACAATCACCGGTGCGTGGTCTGAAGCGCCCTTGCCCTTACGTTCTTCGCGGTCAATTTCGGCGCCCACAACCCGCTGGGCCAGCACGGGGGAGTAGAGCTGAAAATCAATGCGCATCCCCTCGTTCTTGGGGAAACGTAGCTTGGTGTAGTCCCAGTAGGTGTAGGGCACGGTGGTATGCTCACGAGCCACATCAACCAGCCCCAAAGGCTCTTTAAGAAAAGCCCTAAAGGCCGCCCGCTCAGGCTCGGTCACGTGAGTCATCTGGTTTTCCCTAAAGAAGTCGATATCCCATACATCCTCATCGAGCGGGGCAATATTAAAGTCTCCCACCAGGGCGAACTGGGCTGCGGGGTCCTGCGCTAGCCAGCTGGCGGCGTCCTTGCGGAGCTCCTCAAGCCAGGCCAGCTTATAGGGCATATGTGGGTCATCGATACCGCGACCGTTGGGCACGTAGAGGCTCCAGACCCGAACCCCGCCGCAGGTGGCCCCGATTGCGCGGGCCTCAACGACGGCGTCCTCACCCGGCTTGCCAAAAGCCGGCTGGTTGGTGAAGGTGCGCTGAATGTCCTCAAGCCCCACCCGGGAGGCCAGCGCCACCCCGTTCCACCGTGACAGCCCAAAATGGGCCACCTCATAGCCCGAGTACTCAAAAATCTCGTAGGGGAAGGTCTCGTCGGTGGCCTTGGTTTCTTGGATAGCTAGGACGTCTACGTCGCTGCGCTCTAGCCAGTCTTCCACGCGGTCAGCGCGGGCACGGATAGAGTTCACGTTCCAGGTAGCAATTTTCATGTCACTAGCCTAGCAACCCACCTGCCCCCTTAAAAGTGCAGATGCCTGTCACTTTAAGCAGGGCATCTGCATTTATGACAGGGTACTTGCTGTTTAAGAACTGCCTGGAATAGGCTGGGATTCGTGGGCGTTAGGTTGCTGAAGCAAAACCTTCCCCGCCTCAAACGAAAGAGCAAGTATGGCAGCGGCCCCCGCTATTGAATTCCGGTCGGTCACCAAGAAATACGGTGACGCGGCGGTGGTAGATAACCTTAACCTCAGTATTCCTCGGGGGAGCATCACGGTTTTTGTGGGCCCCTCGGGCTGCGGTAAAACGACCTCCCTGCGCATGATTAACCGCATGGTAGAACATACCGGTGGGGAGATTCTGGTGCGGGGAGAAGCCAACACTTCTCGACCAGCTCACGAGCTGCGCCGCTCTATGGGTTATGTGCTGCAGCAGGCGGGGCTCATGCCCCATCAGAGCGTGCTCGATAACATCACCACCGTGCCCCGCCTCAAAGGGGTGTCTAAGAAGCAGGCCCGTGCCGAAGCCCTAGAACTTCTCGATACCGTGGGCCTGGACCGCGCATCTGCCAGTAAGTACCCGGCCCAGCTATCGGGTGGTCAGGCCCAGCGGGTGGGTGTGGCACGAGCCTTGGCGGGGCAGTCAGATATTTTGCTCATGGACGAGCCCTTTAGCGCCATCGACCCCGTGGTGCGGGCTGACCTGCAACAGAGCCTTCTTGACCTGCAGCAGAAGCTCCAGCGCACCATCGTCTTCGTCACCCACGATATCGACGAAGCTGTGCTCCTGGGGGACTACATCGCCGTCTTTGCCCCCGGCGGCACCATCGCCCAGTTTGGCACCCCCGAAGAGATTTTGCGGGCTCCGGCCTGCGATTATGTTGCTTCTTTTGTGGGGCGCGACCGCGGCATGCGCCGCCTGACCTTTGCTGGGGCGGGGAACGTGGCCGTCCGCCCCCTGCAGGCCGCTGAGGCCGAGGGCTGGCAGCTGAGACTAGCGGACGGACGCCCCGACGGTTGGCTGACCGGCGGCAGGCACCTGCCCGGCGGCTCCCTTTTCGTGCGGGGAGGAACCCTGCGCGATGCCCTGGATTCGGTGCTGTCGTCCCCCTCCGGCTGGGGTGTGGCGGTTGACGAGCAGGGGCTGGCCCTGGGCCTGCTGGAGGCCGATAACGTGCTCGAAGCAACCCGGCAGGAGCGCTACCTGCGCTACGGCCTGGAAGCCCCCTGGGCCCGCGCTGATGGGGCCGGCACGGGCCGAGAATCCACCGACGAGACCCCCGGTAGCGGGGCGTCCGCATGAGCTGGTTTCTAGCGAACCTGCCCTACATCGGGCAGCTCACCACGCTGCACCTGGCGCAGTCGGTCATCCCGGTAGTGGTGGGCTTTGCCCTCGCCCTGCCCCTGGCCCGGCTGGCCCTGGGGAGGCGGGCGGACGGACGCTCCACCGAGGCCTACACAACTGCCGGCCGGGTGCGTAAAGGGGCGGTCGTCAATGGCGCTGCCCTGCTCTACACCGTGCCCTCACTAGCGCTGTTTGTGCTCATGCCCCTGGTGCTGGGCACCTCCATTACTTCCCCGCTCAACGTCTACGTGGCGCTGACTATCTACGTGGTAGCCATGATGGTGCGCAGCGCCGTGGACGCCTTCGAATCGGTCTCACCCATCACCCTCGAAGCCGCCACAGCCGTAGGCTACACCCCGCTGCGCCGCTTCTGGCAGGTTGAGCTACCCCTGTCGCTACCCGTCATGATCGCCGGTTTACGCGTTGCCCTGGTCTCGAATATTTCTATGGTGTCGGTGGGCGCTGTTATTGGCATCCAGTCCCTCGGCACCCTCTTCACCGACGGCCTGCGCCGGGACCTACCGGCTGAAATCATCACCGGAATCCTGCTCACCCTCGTCCTTGCCCTCGTGCTCGACCGCCTGCTGGCCCTGGTCGGCGCCGCGCTCACCCGTTGGAGGAACCCATGATTTTTCAGGACGTCTGGGCCTGGTTCACCGCCCCCGGCGCCTGGGTGGGCACCGGCGGTATCTGGCAGCGTCTTGGCGAGCACCTGGCCTACTCCGGCCTGGTGCTCCTGATAGCGGCGGCTATCGCCCTGCCGCTGGGTGCCTGGGTCGGTCATACCGGTAAGGGGGAAAACCTGGTGGTTGCCCTGACCGGTGCCCTGCGAGCCCTCCCCACCCTGGGCCTGCTCACCCTCTTTGCTCTCTGGCTGGGACTGGGGCTGACCGCCCCGGCGCTTGCCCTCGTCATACTGGCTATTGCCCCGCTCCTGGCGGGCACCTACGCCGGTATTGCGGCTGTGGACCCCGTTATTAAGGACGCCGCCCGCGCCCAGGGCATGACCGGCTGGCAGGTGCTTACCCGGGTAGAAATTCCCGTGGCCCTGCCCCTCATTTTCGGTGGCATTCGTAACGCGGTACTGCAAATCATCGCAACCGTCACCGTGGTTGCCTACATCAACCTTGGCGGGCTAGGGCGCTACCTCATCGACGGGCTGGCAGTGCGCGACTACACCCGCATGGTCGCGGCCGTCCTTCTGGTTGCCGCCCTCGCCCTAATCGTCGATGCTCTACTTGCCCTTGTGCAGAGGGCCCTCACCTACCCCGGACTAAGGTAAACACCTATGACTTCACCCCGCCTCACCCGCCGCTCCCTCTTTACCGGGGCTGGCCTTGCCGCTGGCGCCCTGGGCCTATCGGCCTGCGGCCTGGACGGCTCTACCGCCTTTGGTAGCGGAAGCGCCACCGGCACCATCACCGTGGGTTCAGCCGACTTCACCGAATCACAAATCATTGCTGAAATCTACGCTGCCGCCCTGCGCGCCCGCGGACTAGATGCCAGCACCAGCCCCGCCATCGGCGCCCGCGAAGCCTACCTCGGGGCCCTGCGCGAGGGCACTGTCTCGGTGGTACCCGACTACTCCGGCAACCTCCTGCTCTACTTCGACACAGAGACCACAGCCGTCACTGCCCAAGAAATCGTGCAGGCCCTCCCCACCGCCCTGCCCGAGGAGCTGGGCGTTCTGGCGGCCTCGCAGGCAGAGAACAAGGACTCCCTGGTCGTCACCGCCGCTACCGCCGAAGAACACGGTCTAACCAGCCTGGACGACCTCACCGCCCTCAGCGGCCAGCTCAGCCTAGGGGCACCCCCGGAATTTGCGGAACGAGCCTACGGCCTGCCCGGCCTAGAGCGCCTCTACAGCTTCACCCCGGCGTCCTTCGAACCCATCAACGATGGCGGCGGCCCGCTTACCGTTGCCGCCCTGGCCGATGGCACCGTTGATATCGTGGATCTCTTCTCCACTGACCCCGCCATCACCGCCAACAACTTCGTGGTGCTTGAGGACCCCAAAAACATGATCCTGGCCCAGCAGGTACTACCCGTCATCAATACCCGTCAGGTCTCGGTAGCAGCGGCCCATGCGCTCGATGAGGTCTCAGCCCTACTCACCACCGAGACCCTGATTGAGCTGAACACGCGCGTCTCCGGCGCCGAAAAAGCAGCCCCCGCCACCGCCGCGGGGGATTGGGTGAGCGAGAACTTCGCGTAAACCGTGACTCAACACCATGTTGCAAAAAGGGCAGGGGCATAGGCTACCGCCAGCGACCCTCTCGCTCCTCGCCTGGCGGCTCGTCACGATTCACGCCAGCCCCGAGCCAGCTGGCTCGTAGCCTATGCCCCTGCCCTTCCGAACGTGCGGCGGGCGTCCGCGCTCTTAGATCGCTGCTGGGAAGCTCTGCAGCTTACCGCCGATCATGGTCTCCAGCACGCGAATTACCTGGCAGGAGTAGCCGAACTCGTTGTCGTACCAGACGTAGAGGATAGCGTTATCGTCACCGGAGGTGATGGTGGCCAGGCCGTCCACGACACCGGCGGCGCGGGAGCCAACGAAGTCGGTTGAGACGACCTCGTGGGAGTCGGTGTAGTCAATCTGGCGACGCAGGTTAGAGCGCAGGGAGCGCTCGCGCAGCAGGTTATTGAGCTCTTCCTTGGAGCCGACGGGCTTCTCAAGCTGAAGGCTCAAAATAGCCATAGAGACATCGGGAGTGGGAACGCGGATAGCGTTACCGGTCAGCTTGCCCTCCAGCTGGGGCAGGGCCTTAGACACTGCCTTAGCGGCGCCGGTTTCGGTAATGACCATGTTCAGGGCAGCGGAGCGGCCGCGGCGATCTCCCTTGTGGAAGTTATCAATCAGGTTCTGGTCATTAGTAAAGGAGTGGACGGTCTCAACGTGGCCGCGCTTGACCCCGAAGACCTCGTCCATCACAGCCAGCACGGGGGTGATGGCGTTGGTGGTGCAGGAGGCTGCTGACAGGACGGTGTCACTATCTTCGATGATGTCGTCGTTAACGCCGCAGACGATATTCTTGACACCCTTACCGGGAGCGGTGAGTAGGACGCGCGCAGCCCCCTTGGCCTGCAGGTGGCGGGAGAGGCCGTCCTTGTCGCGCCAGCGGCCGGTGTTATCAACCACGATGGCCTTGTCGATGCCGTGGGCGGTGTAATCAACCTCAGCCGGGTCAGATGCGTAAATGAACTTGATGGGGGTGCCGTTGGCGATGATGGTGGAGTTCTCTTCATCCACGCGGATGGTGCCCTTGAAAGCGCCGTGAACCGAGTCGCGGCGTAGCAGGGAAGCACGCTTGTAGAGGTCGTTATCGGTGTTCTTACGAACCACAACGGCCCGGAGCTTGGGGCCGGCGCCGGTGGAGCGCTCCAGCAGAATGCGGGCCAGCAGGCGGCCGATGCGGCCAAAACCGTAGAGCACGACGTCCTGTGAGGCAGCTTCAATCTGGCCCTTCTTGCCGACCACGGGAGCCAGTTCTTCGCGCAGGAAGGCCTCAAGGTCGCTCGCGCCAGATGCCTCAAACTTGCGCTGCAGGCTAGCCAGACCCAGCGAGCAGGCACCCAGGTCGAGGGTGCTGACAATCTCAAGGATCTTCAGAGAATCGGCCGGGTTGAGCTCAACGTCATCAATCTGACGGGCAAAACGGTGAGCCTTCAAAATCTGAATAACAGACTTGTTGATCAGGCTGTGACCGTGAATAGAGACAACCACATTGTTCTCTCGGTTCAGCTTGCCAATCAGGGGAATCATAGCCTCGGCTTCAGCCTCAGAGGCAAGCCACTGCTCGTGAGCATTGTCGGCAGAAATAGTCATAGTGTTGACCTCTTCCTCGATGAGTAGCGTCATTGAACTCATCGGTTAGCAGCGCGGCGGTGCGCTGGTAGTTTGTGACTGGCGGCCCCCACCCCATGCTCTGTACGGGCAGGCAAGAGGCTGGTGGGCACTACAGACCTAAGTTTATAGTTTGTTGTCTCACATGTGGAGTTTGTGACGCGAAACTTCTCTGAGGCTAGGGCCACAACCGGTAAAATAAGGGCATGCTCACTGTCATAGGCGAAGCCCTCGTAGATGTTGTCCAGCGCCCCGGCGTAGAATCCCACGCCCACCCCGGCGGTTCCCCCATGAACGTTGCCGTTGGCGTTTCCCGTCTGGGCCACCAGGCCCAGTTCATTGGCCGCTACGGCAAGGATGCCTACGGTGAACTTATCGACGCCCACCTGCGCGCCTCGGGCGTCCTGCTACCGGTAGGAGCGGACGCCAAGAAGACCTCAGTAGCCCAGGCCACCATCGGTGAAACCGGTGCCGCTGACTACGAGTTCGATATCGACTGGTCACTCGACGCTGCCCAGGCAGCTCTCGACGAGGTGGGTAAGAACGCCACCGCCGTACACGTGGGCTCTATCGGCGCCATGCTGGAACCCGGGGCCACCGCCGTCCTGGAAACCATCAAGCAGGCAGCACCCCACGCGCTCATCTCTTACGACCCCAACTGCCGCCCTTCCATCGTGCCCGATGCTGCAGAGGCCCGCGCCTGGGCCGAGGGCATCGTGCGCCAGGCCGACGTAGTCAAAGCCTCTGACGAAGACCTGCTCTGGCTCTACCCGGGCCGTACCCTTGAAGAATCCGCTCAGGCCTGGCTTGACCTCGGGGCATCCCTGGTGGTTGTAACCCGCGGTGAGATGGGGCCCTGGGCGATTACCCGCAAGACGTCACCCGACGGCATCGCACTGCCCGCCTACCGGGTAGAGGTTGCCGATACCGTGGGTGCTGGTGACTCCCTCATGGCAGCTCTCATCGCTGCCCTCTTGGACCGCGGTATTGAAGGTAGGGGCGCCCGTGCAGCTATCGAACTGCTGAGCAAGGACGACCTCAAGGAAATCCTGGCCTTCGCAGCAGTTGCCGCCGGTATCACCGTCTCCCGTGAGGGAGCGAACCCGCCCACCCGTGAGGAACTGAACGCCGTGCTCTACCCCGAGGGCTAGTTCTGTGTCTCCCCAAGGGGACCGCATAACTTCAAAAGGACCGCATAATACGCGGTCCTTTTTTGATTTTCAGGTCCCTTTTCGCCAGGGGTGATAGTCAGTAGACTGGGTAGTACATGGTCACAGCCAATCAAGGAGGATGAAGCCCCCATGCTCAACCGCGAACCCTATGCAGACCTGCCCGACCTACCCACCTTTACGCTGACGTCCGCTGACATCAGCGAAGGTGAGACCCTGCCCCGCGCCCAGGTCTCCGGCATCATGGGCGCAGGCGGCGAGGACGTCTCGCCCCAGCTCTCCTGGAGCGGCTTCCCCGAAGAAACCAAGTCCTTTGTGGTGACCTGCTTTGACCCGGACGCCCCCACCCCCTCAGGCTTCTGGCACTGGGCAGCCTCTAACATCCCCGCCTCGGTCACCGAACTGGCCACCGGCGCCGCCGAAAACCTGCCCGAAGGAGCCATGGGGCATCTCAACGACGGCGGTACCCGCGGTTTCGTTGGTGCAGCCCCGCCTGCCGGCCACGGCCCCCACCGCTACATCTTCTGTGTCACCGCCGTTGACGTGGAAAAACTCGATATCGACGAAAACGCCAGCCCCGCCGTGGTCAACTTCAACCTCTTCTTCCACGGCATCGCCCGGGCCTTCTTGACGGCGACCTACGAAGAAGAGAACTAGAATGTAAAGCATGATTAAACTGATTGCCAGCGACCTGGACGGCACCCTCATCGGGAGTGATTTCAGGTTCCGTCCCCGCACCCTGCAGGCCCTGCACGCGGCGGCGGATGCTGGCGTCCGTATCGTTTTTGTAACCGGTCGCCCCTTGCGCTGGTTGGCTCCCGTGCTGGAGCAGCTGGGCGAGGAGTGGAACGGCGAGAACTCTTTTGCCTTCTGCTCTAACGGTGCGGTCACGTTCGATATCGCCCGCTCGCAGGTGGTTGTCACCCGCACTATCAGCGGGGCTGAAACTTTGGCCCTGCACGCCGAGCTGGAGCAGGCTTTCCCGGGAGCTCTCTATATCGCGGAGACCCTGGAGCATGTCTACGTGCAGGGAACCTATGACCCGCACGCGCAGGAAGACGCCAGCAAGGTGGTGGAGGGGCAGTTGGAAGAGATTCTGGCGCCCGATGCTGAGGTTGTGAAATACCTGCTGTTCCGGGATGGCGCGGTACCTGCCGATTTATTGGCCCGCGTGCAAGAGATCGTGGGGGAGCGGGCATCTGCAACCCGCTCTGCCCCCTACCAGCCCCTGGTGGAAATTGCGCAGCGGGGGCTGAATAAGGGCCGGGTGCTGGCTGACTTTGCGGCTTCGCTGGGCATTGGCCCTGATGAGGTGGCTGCTTTTGGTGATATGCCCAATGACTTTGAGATGCTGGACTGGGCAGGTCACGGCTACGTGATGGCATCGGGTCTGCCGGAGCTCAAAGACCGGGTGGGGCGTATCTGCCCGGGGTTTGAAGAGGACGGCGTTGCCCAGATTATCGAGCGCATGCTGGCTGAACGCCAGGGTCGCCAGTCCTAAGTTACTGGCCGGTAATATACTGGTTCTTATGCCTTCACACGCATTTTCATCGTCTTCGCCTGATCACACCCAGATTTATGCCCACAGAGGGCTTGCTATAGGCCAGGCTGAAAACACCGAGGGAGCTTTCCGTCGTGCCCTCGATGCTGGGGCCCACTGGCTCGAAACCGACGTGAACACCACCGCTGACGGCCAGGTGCTGGTTTTTCACGACCCCACCCTCAATCGTTTGGTGGGTCGCCCGGGCCGGGTGGCTGAGATGACCTGGAATCAGCTGCGTGACCTGAATCTGGTGGATGGCGGTCAAATTTCCCGCCTGCACGATATGCTTGAGGCTTTCCCCGAGACCCGCTTCAATATTGACCTTAAGGACGCCGGTTCGGCGGCCGAGGTTGCGCGGGTGCTGGTAGCTGCCGGTGCGGTAGAGCGGGTGCGGCTGGCGTCCTTTTCGGAGCGCCGCCTGCGGCAGGCGCACCGGGTGGCCCAGAATCTAGGGGTGCAGATCCCCCTGAGTGCCTCGCAGTCGTCCTTCACTTTTTTCTATGCCTTATCGCGCATACACCCTAGCCTGTGGAGTTTTCTTAAGCCTTTGACCCGTAGGTTTATGCTTCCCTTCGACGCGGTTCAGGTGCCGGCCTATCATCGGGTGGCGGGCCGCCGCCTGCGCATTGTTGACCGCAAGCTGGTGGCTGCCGCCCGCCGGGCCGGGGTGGAGGTGCACGTGTGGACGATTGACGATGAACGCACCATGCGGGAACTTATCGCGCTGGGGGTCAACGGAATCGTTACTAACCGCACCGACCTGCTCGCGGACGTCCTCGCCTCCTCCCGGTAGGTACCATTTAAACTAGAAAAACCCACCAACTAGGTGGGTTTTTCTGACTCAGATGGTACCTACTGCCGGTTGAGGGCCTAGTGGACGTCGCCCTTAGCCTCGCTCGGAGTCAGCGGCTCGGGGTGAGCCTTGGAGGCCTTATTGAGCGCAGCCATCAGGTGGTAGACCACCAGGGTTGCGGCGGTGCCCAGAGCGATACCGGCGAACTGCAGGTCGCCGATATCCCAGGTGTAGTCAGCAATACCAACAATCAGGGCCACGGACGCGGCAGTCAGATTGACCTGGTTGGAGAAGTCCACGCGGTTCTCCACCCAAATGCGCACACCCAGCATGCCGATCATGCCGTAGAGCACGGTGGCAGCCCCACCCAGCACGCCGGCGGGAACAGAGGCCACCGCGGCACCGAAGACCGGGAAGATAGAGAGCAGGACGGCGAAAATCGCAGCGACCCAGTAGGCGGCGGTGGAGTAGACCTTGGTTGCTGCCATAACACCGATGTTTTCAGCGTAGGTGGTGGTACCTGAACCGCCACCGGCACCGGCCAAGGTGGTGGCCAGGCCGTCGGCCATGAGGGCACGGCCGGAGTACTTATCGAGGTTATCCCCGGTCATCAGGGCAACGGACTTTACGTGACCGATGTTCTCGGCAACCAGCACCAGAATGACGGGGATGAAGAGGCCAGCTAGGTTCCAGTGGAACTCGGGGTGCTGGAAGTGGGGTAGGCCGATCAGGCCCTGCTCAGCCCAGGTCTTTTCGATGGCGGCGAAATCGACCTCGCCGCGCACCACGGCGGTGATGTAGCCGATGATAACGCCCAGCAGGATCGACAGGCGGCCAATCATGCCCTTGAAGAGTACAGAAATCAGGATGATGGAGCACAGGGTCACCAGGGCGGTAACGGGCGCTTCCATGAAGTTATTCTTAGCGGACGGAGCCAGGTTGAAGCCAATGAGCGCCACGATGGAGCCCGTGACTACCGGGGGCATGAGCTTGGTTAGCCAGCCGGTGCCCGCGACCTGAACAACCAGACCAACAATAAAGAGGGAGACACCGGCCATGACGATACCGCCCAGGGCCCCGCCGGGGCCGTACTGGTTGGTGGCAGCTGCTAGGGGCGCGATGAAGGCGAAGGACGAGCCCAGGTAGGAGGGTACGCGTCCTGCCGTGATCAGCAGGAAGAGCATGGTGCCGATGCCCGAGAAGAAGAGGGTGGTCGCGGGCGGGAAGCCCGTCAGCAGAGGCACCAGGAAGGTCGCACCGAACATAGCAACCACGTGCTGGGCGCCGATACCGATGGTATGGCCCCAGGTGAGGCGTTCGAGGGGGCGGACGACCCCGCCCGGGGTGATGTTCTTGCCGTCGCCGTGCAGGGTCCAGGCGAAAGGGGAGCGAGAGGTCACAGGGGTGTCCCAACCGTAGTGTAGTGAGTGTAAATCGTCCTTAGTTTACTCTACTTCCGGGGTTTAGGGGCGCAAGGATAGGAGTGAGCTTTAGGCGGTTGGGAATGTCTTTACGAGCTGATACAAGCTAATCTTTCAGGATCTCAGGTAGCATGCCGCGATTATCTTACAGTGATGCGACCGTTATTTAATGTGATAGGTGATTTAACCTCTAAAAATCAAGGAACTTATGGTCGCATCTTTTGCACTTATTTAAGTTTACGGTTTTGGTTATTTAAAAATTTTGCTTTTGGGGAGCGTAGGATGTTGGTATGACTTCCCCCTTAGATTCTCTGGATGCGCTTGGAGGGCTGGTGCTGAACTCGTCCCAGGCCGCGATGGTTGCCGGGGTGGAAAGGGCAGTTGTGCCTACTTGGGCTAAGAGACATGCGGACTTCCCCATAGCACAAAGGGGTGCCAAGACTCTGTACTCTGCGCTTGAGGTTGTGGAGTGGTGTACAAAGCGCTCTGTTCAAAAGCCGTTAGAACAGATGCTGACTGATGCTGCGGTGCTGGGGGTGCAAACGAATGCTTGGGTTTAGACAGCAAAGAGCAGGTGCTGGCCTTTATGGTTTTCAGTATTATCTATGAGCAGATTGAATACCTTACAGATGAGCGTCCAGCAGCCCTGCTACGTAGGTGCGCTACAAAATCCCAGCCTCTAGCAGAGCTGGTGAAACCTTACCTGCTCACGATGAATACCGGTATCTATGGGGTTTTGAATAGAGTGGGAGCCCTAGTCGCCCGGTACTCTGAAGAACCTCTGAGCTCTTTCCAACTGTTCCTAGCCGTGAGTGAGCGTGACTCTAATGAGTCTATGCAGGGACTCGTCGGGGAATTCCTCGCTGATCTGCTGGGGGAGTTTGGCACTGGGCTTCATTTCTATTTTCCCCAGTCTTCCAACGATGACATTTTAATTCAGTTGGCGCAGATGCTTGTAGCTAATGACCCTGATGGGTTGCAGAGTATTAGCTTTGCTGAAGGCATGAGAGAAAGCAATGAGCTTCTGCGCTTATTCCAAGTCTTTTTATCAGCTGATAGTCTCTATAGCCCTTACCGGGAGGGGCAGCTTGAAGAGGCCCATGACGCTTCTGCTATCGTCACCTATTTGCCTCTGGCCCGACGAGGTGCCTCCTACGAGCTTTACTGGAAAGCGCTGAGCCAGGTTGTAGACAGCTCACCTGAGGGCGTACCGATTGTCGTTTTGGGTAGGTCTGAGCTACTAACCAGCCCGGTACGTGATGGCAGCCAAGTTAGTAGCGCGCACATGGATATGTTGCGCTATGGCCACATGGTTGCTGTGGTAGATCTTGGTCCTGGAGTCTTGCGGTCTGAATCGAACGCTTCCCTGGCAGTGGCAATTTTCGAGAACCACAGAGTTGGCCCGGATAACCGACCTCTGGTGGCCGTGCTTAACCTTGGTGGTAGTTTGAGGCAGAAGGATGCCCACTGGCAGGCCATCATACACGATATAGGTGCTCTGGTGCAGGAGGACTGGTCTTCTGCCGTGCACAGTTCAGTTGGGGAACATGCGTTGGCCAGCGGACAATATGTGGTGTAGCGGGAAATTTCTGAGCATGGAGCACATAGCTATAAAAGCGCGGCGAAGGCAGTCAAGCCCGGACAACAGAGAGTGAGTGTTATTAACTTAAAAGTCAGGGAGATTCAGACAACTAACCTGCAGCCACTGAGTTTGGATTGGCGTGTAGCTGAGACCGCACAACAGAAGCATCTCACCATCGCAGAACTGATAAGACAGAGAGCCCTCAAGTGGGTTCCAGGCTATGCCCAGTCTAAGCTCCCTGCGGGTTTGGTAAGCGCTGTTGAAGCTAAGGATGGCGGCGCTTGGGTGCGTCTGTTAGATGAAGACAGCATGGCAAGGTTGGGCAGAGGAACCACTGTGCCCACTACTTTAGGGCACTAAAGGTGGCTGATCTGGCGCAACTTGGTAACTCAGCCGATCCGGCACTGCCGGGGGACATTGTGGTCTCTGAGGGTAGTGCAGAGACCTTCGTAGTGGGTGCTGAGCTCGGCCTGGTGCTGGTCCAAGCCCCACTTTTTATTCTGCGTAGCGCAGATGAGAAGCCCCAACAGGTTGCGCTTAGTAGCGAGGTCTTTGCACGGCTGGTGCGGGCTGGTTTGCAGGAACAGAAGCTGGCTGGTGCCCAGAAGGCTCTAGCGAAAGAAGTGAGAGTGCCACCTGTCGTGCTGAAAGCATTTACAGGTACTGCTACTGCTGAGAATAACTCCCTAGAAACGGAGCTGGCAAAGATCAAACACCAAAGGCAGGCGCTCGTTGCGCGTCTGACTGCCTTGGAAGAGCTGGAACATCAGACTCTTGCCGGTCTGTCAGAAGGAACTATTACCTTTCTTGAAAAAAGAATATAGGTATTCTGATACGGGGGCGTATCAGTAACTACTCTATCCTTACGAGCTTTTCCGTGAGAATCTTAATTCAGTTTAGTTCACCGGTCTGTACCGGTGCATAGTGAAAAGAGGTTGAGTCAATGGTTGCTCGTAAGGCTACTAAGTCTGCTGCTATTACTCCCGCGGAGCTGCGAGATCTGATATGGAAGGCAGCTGATAAGCTGCGCGGTTCCATGAATTCGTCGGATTACATGAACTTTGTGCTGGGGCTTATCTTTCTGAAGTATCTCAGCGATAGTTTTGATGAGCGCGCTGAGGCTATTCGCGCCGAGATTGCTGAGGACGGTTTTGAAGGGCAGGAACTTGAGGAAGAGCTGGAAGCTTACCTGAGTGACCCGGACGAGTTCTACAGTGCCAGTGTTTATTTTGTACCAGAGAAGGCTCGCTGGGGTTTCATTGCTCAGCAGGCTAAGAGCGGCAGCGCGGGTGAACTGCTTGATGCTGCCATGCGCGAGATTATGGATGCCAACCCTCGCCTGAACGGTGCCTTGAGCGAGATCTATAACCGAGAGAACGTAGATCAGACCCGCTTGGTTGGCCTGATTGACCTCTTCTCTAACGCCGATTTCAAGGCAATGCGTGAGGATACCGGCCGCTCATCCCTAGATATTTTAGGTGAGGTCTACGAGTACTTCTTGGGCCAGTTCGCGGCTAAGCAGGGCCAGCGCGGCGGCGAGTTCTACACCCCGCGGTCGGTGGTGCGTACCCTGGTGGAGATTCTTAACCCGGTGGATGGCAAACTATATGATCCCTGCTGTGGTTCCGGCGGTATGTTCGTGCAGTCGGAGAAGTTCGTTGAGGCCCACGGTAAGCAATTTAAACAGGAGAAAGGCTATGAGCCTTCACTGACTGTGTATGGGCAGGAGTACAACGACCAAACCTGGAAGCTCGCACGTCTGAACCTGGCGATTCATGGCATCTTTGGGCACCTGGGCGACCGCTGGGGAGATACTTTTGCTGAGGACAGGCATGCTGGAGAGAACTTTGATTTTGTAATGGCTAACCCTCCCTTCAACCTGAAGGAGTGGAGCCGCCGCACCGATGATCCGCGCTGGAATTTTGGTGTGCCCCCGGAGCGTAACGCAAACTATGCCTGGTTACAGCATATTTGGAGCAAACTGAACGCTGGCGGTTCGGCTGCTGTGGTGTTGGCGAATGGGTCGATGACCTCTAATACCGGTGGTGAGGATGAGATCCGCCGGGCGATGGTTCAGGGCGATGCGGTGGCTGCCATGTTGGTGCTGCCTGCCAACCTATTTACTGGCACGGCGATTCCGGTGTGCGTGTGGGTGCTGGCTAAGGATAAGTCGGTGGGTAAGCGTGGCACTAGTGAGCGTAAGGGCGAGGTGCTCATGATTGACGCCCGCGGTTTGGGCCGCATGATTGACCGTAAGACGCGTGTGTTTGAAGACGAGGATATCCAGAAGATTGCTGGTGCCTGGCATCGTTGGCGCGGTACTGATTCGGAGCTGAATACCGAGGTTTACGAGGACGAGCTGGGTTTCTGCAAGTCGGTGACGATTGAGGACATTGAAAAGCAGGACTGGGCGCTCGCCCCGGGCAGGTATGTGGGTTCTGCTGCGGTGGAAGAAACTGGCGAGCCGGTGGACGTGCGTATCGCGCGCCTGCGGGCAACTCTGGCGGAGCAGTTCGCGGAGTCTGCGCGCCTGGCTGAGGTGGCGCAGAAGCACTTGGCTGCGCTAGAGCTACCGGATGTGCCTGCTGAGGACGCCGCTACTGAAAGAGAGAGTGTATAAGCATGGCGTTGCAACTGACTCAAGAGCAGAAGGCCGCCGGGTGGCAGATAAAACAAATTCGAGAGATTGCTACTGTAGTTACAGGTGGTACACCATCTAAAAATAATCCTGAGCACTGGGGTGACAATACTCCGTTTTTGACTCCAAGCGACCAAGTATTCGGTGTTCGACAAGCTATAACGTCAAGATTTCTATCGGTAGAAGGTAAGGAACCCTTCAGCCGGCGCATGGTAGATTCCGGTGCTGTTGCTATAACTTGCATCGGGGCCACTATCGGGAAAGCCTCGTACGTACAGGTTCCGACGGTTACTAATCAGCAAATTAATTCACTCGTTGCCGATGAAAAACAGGCGCATGGCCTATATCTCTACTACCTATTCACTACTTTGCCAGAAGAGCTATATGCCATTTCATCTGGTAGCGCTAAACCTATCGTTAGTAAATCAGTGTTGGAAAACTTTGAAGTAGCTATCCCCTCGTATGCTGAGCAGAAGGGGATTGCTGAGATTTTGGGATCGATGGATGACAAGATTGAGGCCAACTCCCGCCTCCTGAATTCATTATCTGAGCTTGGTAGCGCACTAATGAGAAGAGAAATCTCAGCGTCAATTACTACGGCACCGTTGTCTGAAATTGCAGAGATTACGATGGGTCAGTCTCCTGCCGGCGACTCTTTGAATGAGGAGGGTGAAGGCGCCATTTTCTATCAGGGCCGTTGTGACTTTGGTTTCCGTTACCCAACGCAACGTGTGTATACGACTGCTCCGACCCGCATAGTTGATGAAGGCGATATTCTTTTGAGTGTCCGCGCACCAGTCGGTGATTTGAACAGGACTGATAAAGCTTGTTGTGTGGGGCATGGTGTTGCTGCAATCCGGGCTAAAGATGGGAATACGAGCCAGCTCTTCTATTTGTTGAAGGAGAGTCCGCAACTCTGGGAGCCTTTCGAGGGAGAAGGCACAATCTTCAGCTCAATTAATCGCAAACAGCTGCATAAGCTGAGTGTCCCCCTGATCTCACAGAATGCTGAGTATGAAAATATAGAAGAAAATATCAAAAGCTTGACTATAGAGAACAAAATTCTTGCTGACACCCGCGACTTCCTCATCCGCCACCTGATTGGATAAGCATGGCTGAGTTATTATCCACAGTTATTATTTCCATTTTTGTATTATTAGTAATTTACTATGCAGGGATGGTATTTCTGTTAGCGCCACAGTACTTAACGATTAATTGTGTTAAGGATTCAGTAGATAAAATTATTTTTGATAGATTCAACCAAAGGTATAGAAATGAAGAAAAGGACTTAAATATACCAGCGGGAAGTTTCTGCAAACTGGTTGAACTTTCGTCAGGAGTCCCAGAAGGGTATCTGTCCCATAAAAGGGTTATCTGTAGTTGCAGAAAAGGTGCCATTGAAGAGGGTTTGCAAAATAACAAATTGCAAATAAAAGCTAAGGAAGTTTGTGAAGCAACCCTTGGTGAGAAATCTTTATTCAAGGGAGATTTTTTGGATAGAGACTTAAAGTACGTCAGGAGGGTGGTTCTATTACTCAGGTTCAAGTTGCTATTTTGGGGTATTTCCTTCTTTATAAAAGATGTATTTCTTAGAGTTTTGGATGTATGGGGAAGATATGTTACTTTGGCGGCAGTTATTTCTGTAGTAGCAAGCTTTTTCCAATGGGTCTCTTCTGGGACTGGGGGGAAAAGTATTGATCAGCTTGTGGGAGGTACAATTGAGAACCTTTCTGTAGGAGCACTTGTATCGTTAATGGTAGCTACTGTTCTCGAAACGCTAAAGATTATCGCCTCATTTGAACAACATAAATGGCTTATCGGGTTTTCGTTTCTAATTATAGTCATTATATTATCAATAGCAGTTGATAATGATTTATTTGGTTATGTGTATAATTTTTTAACTACTTCACTTGAAGGGCTAGGTATTTTAAAGGGCTCACTCATTTTCATCATTATTTTTATTGAAATTGTTTTAATTTGCTCTATATTTCGGATGCGACTTTTTAAGTTATATTCTGTCGGGCGGTTCTACGAGCTTATCTGTCTAGCTGTGCTTGTCGTATTATCGCCAGTTTGGGTAGAGCCCTTTTTTGCAGAATTTGATATGCAAGAAGGGTGTCTTGGGGTGCTAGCAGTCTTTTCTATTGCAGAATCTCTAAATAGATTTCTTTGTTACCTAGAAAATATTAAGTTTATCAATCATTATAAGAGTTCTGAGATAAACGGTGGACAGCCTATTCCTGGGCGTCTAGAAAGTTTTATAATCTTTATTCTATCTCTCGTGAACATGCTGATTTTGTTGGTTCTTGTTGGTGTGGTGTATCTTGGTAGAGAAATTTCTTCGTGGCTATTTATTGTGCCAATTCTATTGTCTTGCGGTGTATGGCTATATGTAAAATTGATGTCTAAAACAACAGTCATGGATAGTGTCAAAAATATTGGTATCCCGGTCGAGGAGCAATCACTTAAAAATTATGAAAATTTTAGAACTATTCTAGTGGAAAAATATTTTCAATCTTCTTTAAGAGGTGGTGTCGTTTCATGGTAGGCGAATGTCGATAATCAAATTTTATTAAAAATTAATATATCAATAAAGAAAATTGAGGGAAATTTGTATGATCAACTCTAGTGGGATTATCGATAGTTTACCAGGTAACGTCTTGGCGAATATCATAGCTACGGCTATTACGGCAGGATTAGCCTTAATATTTGGTCTACGTGGCAAGGAAAATAATGCGCCCGATAATATTATAAGATCTGAAGGTCAACGCATCCATATTGGTTCTAACAATGGTTCATTTGTTAATAATATGGTTACTAATAGTGTAAGTTCAAAAACTATCAACAACTATGGCAGTCAGAGAAACAATAGTACTTCAGATGATGAGTCGGTTTTGTTTGGTTTTATAGCTATCTTTGGATTAGGTTCTCTCCTCGTGGTTTCCAAATTAGTTGTGCCTATTATCGCCCCCTTACCTCTTTATTCCGGTGGAGTAACAGCTCTAGTGGCTTCCCTTTTTCTCTATAGAAGGCGTTCTCACTACACCAGTGAGGCTCTGAAAAAGGCAGTGTTAGGAATCCTTGGGTTGTTAGTTAGCAGTATTCTGGCTTATTGTGCTATGTTTCAGGCTCAGGACTTAGAAAACCCCTATTCTTTATTGTCAATATCAGAGAGGTCTATGGAAGGGTCTGGTAGTGAAAAAATCTTGACGGATGCTATCCCACGTTTCTTATATTTAGCAAGTAATAATAATCAAAAATATCTATACGCTTTTATGCTGTCTCTATTTGCAATTTTTATTAGTTGGCTTGTCTGTATTTACTATCTTAAAATAGTCTTGGGCTCTCTACTCTTTCCTGCAAGTAGTAATGGTAGAGTTTTTAACCAGACTTTGAGTTCTTTCAATGCAAGCTTCATAGAAAGTCGCCGCCGAATTATGTTGTCTTTGCTTCTACTTGCGTGCATCATGTTTTACTTAACGGCACCCGGTAGTTTTGAGCAACTTGCGGACTGGGCACATAACTTATTCGATTGGCTGGGTGATTGTCTCAAGAACTTGTAGGTAACTTGTTGATCCAGATAGGTTATCCGTGACGTTGACAGGAGTTAAACGAGCTTGTAGGCCCTGATTATGTATGTTTCTCTCCAGAATCACCTGCACCGTCGATCTTATAAAGTTTCAAATACATAAAACTATCGGAATAAATTGATAAAATTGCCTAATAGAACTTTTTTACAGGATCCGGCTTCCTCGCTGTGAATTTATATTTACTATGAGAGTTTTATCCTTAATTTCCAATTTCTTTGCGAGCCAGCATCTGCTAACCAGAAGTCCTTGAGTGGTTCGATCAAGGGCCTCTGTCTCGTTTGGTAGCGGATTATCTGCGTGTTTGCAGCCCTTATAAACACGATTAAATTCAATTGCCCAGGACTGGGCATTTTCATCGTTCGAGATGTTGAGTCTCTCCCATGGTAGATTTTTTGCCGCCTTTTCAAAGTAATCAGAGGCTTTCTATTGCAACTTGGCTTTTGGCAGCCTGATCTGCTTCCTCGGCACCAGCCCTTACCGTAAGACTCTGCGTACCCATTATGTTCTTCGTAGAGCTAGACTCCATATCTGAGTGCTTCTAACGCTGAGCCGATAAGTAGTATTTTACTCTCAGTAGCTAAATAAGGTTGGAAGATGCTCTCAACCGCAATCCAAGTGGGGCGAGACCATTTATCAAAGTTCTCAATCCAATTTTCCATATCGGCAGGGTTAGTATCAGAAAGTCTGAAGAGAGGTTCGTAATCTTTGATTTCTTTCCGGGGTCCAGCATGCTGCGAACGTCCAAAACTTCTTTCGAAATACTCATGCCAGTAGTATCTGTCGCTAGTTTCTTGAGTAGATTCGGGGAGGCGCGGTTGGTTATCTATTCTTAGAATCTCTTTTAGTCGTATAGAACATGGATACCCATATGCAAGGCATACAAGACCTTGAATCATTTGATGAATTTGCTGGTGTTCCTCCCAAGGATTCAAGTCAGCGGTCTGGCTCCGCAATGTAGCGACATTATGAATAGCGTAAGAAGTGTTATAGGGGGTCCCTGCAGGAAGTATAAAGGCCGCATTAGCCTGAACGTTAAAAGAAGATCCCAAAAGAACTGGCTGCTGAACCTCAGCCTTCAACATAACTTTTGGCGGTTCACCCTGACCATCACCAAATATCAGGTTTGTAAAAAATAGACTACTGTTCAGCCCACCGGTCAAACCCTTCCAGCTCAGAGATCATGCCGTGTATCTGACTGTGGTCGATATCTTCTGATGTGCAGACTGCTCTACCGACAATGAAGATTTTAGCCCTTATGCCGGAGAATATCTCAGATTTCTGCCTAGACACACACAACTTTGAGAGGTTCACCTTAACTTCAGTGCTCGAAAATAAGATAGAACCTGGAACTGATTCCTTCTCCTCAGTTAATAAATCTAAGGGATTTTTGCTCAACAATAAGAGCGTTAGCTCCATCTTGCCATTGCGGACCTCAAGGTTAGCTGGTACTTCTTTGTCGTCACCAAAACCAACTGCAAAGCCCATCGCTTTAAAGCCATCTACAAGTTTTCTATTGCTCACAGCTTTATCCCTCTGCTCTGTACAGGCTACCCATCAAATCCTTGCGTGCAGAGCGCGTATCATCTGGAACGTGTCCGCATACCTGACTCCGAAAGCATCACAAACGTTAGGAATCAGAACCCGCTTCTTAGCTCCAGGGCTCGGCTGCTCATGTGTCAACACGGTGTGGTCATGAGCAACCGCAAAAGCAACCAAATAAAAATCAGCCACACTCAAAAACTCGTCTGCAGCGGACTGCGTGCAGCTCTGCCCTTCCGCCCAATCAGCAATCTGGACCATCGCCTGAATAGTTGTATCATCTATCTCCTTGAAAAAGAGAGGTCTGTTTTGGCCCAGTCCGCTAGAGCATTATTATCCTCCTTCAGCTCTTCCAGAACAGATTTAATGCTCACCAGCGCACCAGAACCAAACTGTTGATCTAGAAACTCCCAGAAGCTCGGCACAATATCGAAACCGTAGTAGCGACGATGAACATCAACAAAGATATTGGTGTCAACCAGAAAACTCATCAGACACCAACCTCACGCGCAAACTTCTCAAAAGTCTCAGTCTGATATGTACTGGGTTTAGTTCCGACCCCGTACATTGGAAACAAACAAAAAAGAGCAAAGGAACTTCACCCATGCCCACCAAATACCCCCAAGAACTCAAAACAAGAGCCCTACGCCTACTGGCCGACCACCTCGAAAACAACCC
>NZ_JBPPWJ010000022.1:0-26112 GCF_053547255.1 Rothia sp. 11273D007AR
GGCAGAGCAATTGACTCTTAATCAATGGGTTCTGGGTTCGAGTCCCAGGGGGCGCACAGCGTAAGAAGCCCGACCGGCTAGCCGGTCGGGCTTCTTCTTTATTCATCCTGGTTTATCTACGTCTAGTCTTCAGGTGATACCCAATCTTTTGTGTGCGGGCTTCACCCTAGGGGAGGGCTAGAGCTCCCAGGCCTCAATGATGACGCGCTTAAAATCTTCAATATCAAGTGCCTGATCCAGCACGCCGCTACCCTCTGAGGTCTGGATGGTCATATGAGGCTCAAAGGTGAGAGAAAAAGAGGTGCCATTCGTGGATTCTAGCCCAAAGGAAAACTCTGAAAGGCTAAAGGTGCGGGCGGCATTTGTGTTGTCGATAGAAGTGGGAGTTCCGGTGCCACGAACTTCGGGTAGGGAGAGCGGGGCGATGACGGCCTCTCGCGGGGTATCCCTGTAGCCAATAAGGAAGTGGCTCTGGTTTTCTTCCTGATGGGATGCCAAATCGGGGTTGCGGTAGATAGATGAACCTGTAGCAAAAACCAGGTTGTAGGCCCCATAGTTAATAATCTGACTATCAAAGACAGTGTGTAGGGCCTTGGCAATTTCATTACTGGTGAGCTGGGGTTCAGTCATACCATCAGTCTACGTGCTATAGCTGAAGTCTTGGCTAGAAAAGTGCTACTGATTGCCTAAAAGTCTTTAAATGACGATGTGCAGCTTTGTGTCGTTTGACCAGGCTAGACCGCTTTACCTCTCCCCGTTGGTGTCTGAGGGGTGAGCTGGCTGTGTCACATTCTAAGACCGGTTTGACCGGTGTGCCCTTGAGCACCAAGAATAAAGGGTATGACAACACGCCAGCAGTCACAGATTATTCTTGTGGTGCGACTCGTGAACGAGTGCGCAGCATAAGTCTTTGATGTGTCTTACGGCGTGCGCACCCTTCGCTCAACCAAGCGGAGGGTTTTTTTCTAGGTTTATCCGCAACCCGGCACTACCTACACCCAACGGGCGCACCCACCGCTCACACACAAGATCATCTTCAGACCATCGCGAGGATCACCAATGACAGCGGGAAATCCCATCAACCCTGCAGATCTAGCTAAAAACCTGGGCAACCGTAGCAGCTCAGAAACCTCACCGGTAGAGCGCATGACCGGCTCTCAAGCCATCGTCCGCTCCCTCGAAGAACTGGGTGTTACCGATATCTTCGGCCTGCCCGGCGGCGCAATTCTGCCCACCTACGACCCCCTCTTTGACTCTGAAAAGCTCAACCACATCCTGGTGCGCCACGAGCAGGGGGCAGGGCACGCAGCAGAAGGCTATGCTATCGCCAGCGGTAAGGTCGGCGTAGCTATTGCCACCTCGGGCCCCGGTGCCACCAACCTGCTCACCGCCATCGCAGACGCCAATATGGATTCTGTGCCCCTGGTGTGCATCACCGGCCAGGTCTCTTCAAAGGTGATTGGCACCGACGCCTTCCAGGAAGCCGACATTGTGGGTATGACCATGCCCATCACCAAGCACTCCTTCATGGTGCGCGATGCCCAGGAGATTCCGCGCTGCATCGCCACCGCCTTCAAAATCGCTGCAACCGGCCGACCGGGCCCCGTCCTCGTTGACATTACCAAGGACGCCCAGCAGGGCATGATGGACTTCTCCTGGCCGCCCGCTAACATCGACCCCCGCGGCTACAATCCCGTCACCCGCGGCCACTCCAAGCAGATTCGCGAAGCAGCTAAGCTTATTACCGAGTCCCAGCGCCCCGTCCTCTATGTGGGCGGCGGTGTCGTCCGTGCTGAAGCATCTGACGAGCTGCTCAAGCTTGCTAAAACCATTGGTGCCCCCGTCGTCACCACCCTGACCGCCCGCGGTGCTTACCCCGACTCAGACCCCCAGAACCTGGGCATGCCGGGCATGCACGGTACGGTTCCTGCTGTAACCGCCATGCAGAAGTCTGACCTGCTCATTGCCCTGGGTGCCCGTTTTGACGACCGCGTCACCGGCGTCGTCTCGGAATTTGCTCCGCACGCCAAGGTCATCCACGTCGATGTAGACCCCGCAGAAATCTCAAAGATTCGTATTGCCGACGTACCCATCGTGGGGGATCTGCGCTACGTGCTTCCCGAGCTTAACGAGATTCTCGAGGGCGAGTTTGCCTCTGAACTTCCCGACCTTTCGGACTGGTGGAAGCTGGTTAACCGGTTCAAGGAAACCTTCCCGCTGGGCTACACCAAGACTGACGACGGCCTGGGCTCCCCCCAATACGTCATCGAAAAGCTGAGCGAGCTCACCGGCCCCGATGCCTACTACGTCACCGGTGTGGGCCAGCACCAGATGTGGGCAGCCCAGTTTATCCAGAGCGAAAACCCCCGCCACTTCATCAACTCAGCAGGTCTGGGCACCATGGGCTTCTCCGTCCCCGCCGCTATGGGCGTCAAGGTCGCCTTCCCCGACTCTGTCGTGTGGGCTATTGACGGTGACGGCTGCTTCCAGATGACCAACCAGGAACTGGCCACCTGCGTGCAGAACAACATTCCCATCAAGGTTGCCATTATCAACAACTCGTCCTTGGGTATGGTGCGCCAGTGGCAGAACCTCTTCTACGATGGCCGCTACTCCAACACCCACCTCAAGACCGGCATGGGTACCGAGCGCGTACCTGACTTCGTCAAGCTGGCTGAAGCCTACGGCTGCGCCGCCCTGCGCTGCGAGAGCGATGCGGACGTAGAAGAAACTATCAAGCAGGCCCTGGCGATCAACGACCGCCCCGTCGTCGTAGACTTCAACGTCAGCCCCGATGCCCTGGTCTGGCCCATGGTGCCCGCCGGTGTATCGAACGATCAGATTCAGATTGCTAAAGATATCTCACCCTCCTGGGGCGAAGATGAGGAGATGCTATGAGCCGCCACACCCTCTCGGTTCTTGTAGAAGATAAGCCCGGCGTGCTGGCCAGAGTCTCAGGTCTCTTTGCCCGCCGCATGTTCAACATTGACTCCCTGGCCGTTGGTCCCACCGAAGTTCCCGGCATCTCCCGCATCACCGTGGTGGTCGACGCCGAGGGCGTGCTACTTGAACAGGTCACCAAACAGCTCAACAAGCTGATTCACGTGCTCAAGATTGTGGAACTACCCGACGACCAGTCGGCCCAGCGAGACCACATTCTCATCAAGGTCAAGGCGGACGCAGCAGCCCGCATCCAGGTCACCCAGGCCGCCGACCTCTTCCGCGCCAAGATTGTGGACGTCTCTACCGAGTCCGTCATTATCGAGGCCACCGGCTCAGCCAATAAGATTAACGCCCTGCTTGAGGTACTTGAACCCTTTGGTGTCCGTGAAATCGTGCGCGCTGGCACCATCGGGCTTTCTCGCGGCCCCCGCTCCATGAGCGAAAAGGCCCTGCGCGGCTAGGGCAAGGGCTACCCAAAAATATCGTTCCAAAATATGAAACCTGCGTCTCAAAATCAGCCGAACCTACTAGGCTAGAGACTAACGGTTCATCACAACCAAGGTTTAGCAGCAGCTGCTGCCCCTCAACCGATCAAGGAGATCGAACACCATGGCAAAGATCTACTACAACGACGACGCAGATCTGGCGAACATCGCAGAACGCTCCGTCGCCATCATCGGCTACGGCTCCCAGGGCCACGCCCACGCCCTCAACCTGCGTGACTCAGGCGTAGACGTCCGCGTCGGTCTTGCAGAAGGCTCAAAGTCACGCGCCAAGGCAGAAGCAGAAGGCCTGCGCGTCCTGACCGTTGCCGAAGCAGCAGCAGAAGCAGACGTCATCATGATCCTCACCCCCGACCAGGTTCAGGCAGAGGTCTACAAGAACGACATCGCCCCCAACCTCAACGAAGGCGATGCCCTCTTCTTCGCCCACGGCTTCAACATCGTCTTTGGCTACATTGAAGCTCCCGAGGGCGTCGACGTTGCCATGGTAGCTCCTAAGGGCCCCGGCCACACCGTCCGCCGCGAATTTGAGGCAGGACGCGCAGTTCCCGCCCTGGTTGCCGTTGAAAAGGACGCCTCCGGCAAGGCCCTTGACCTGGCTCTGGCCTACGCCAAGGCAATGGGTGCAACCCGCGCAGGCGTCATTGAGACCACCTTCAAGGAAGAAGCCGAGTCCGACCTCTTTGGTGAGCAGGCAGTCCTCTGCGGCGGCGCCTCACAGCTGATCCAGTACGGCTTTGAGACCCTGACCGAAGCTGGCTACCAGCCCGAAATCGCCTACTTCGAGGTTCTGCACGAACTCAAGCTCATCGTTGACCTCATGATTGAAGGCGGCATCGCCAAGCAGCGCTGGTCCATCTCAGACACCGCTGAGTACGGCGACTATGTCTCCGGTCCCCGCGTCATCACCCCCGAGGTCAAGGAAAACATGAAGGCTGTTCTGGCTGACATTCAGGACGGCACCTTCGCCAAGCGCTTCATGGAAGACCAGGCAGCCGGCGGCCCCGAATTCAAGGAACTGCGTGCCAAGGGTGAAGCCCACCCCATCGAAGCAACCGGCCGCGAACTGCGCAAGCTCTTTGCCTGGAACAACTCCGTTGACTCAGACTACGTCGACGGCTCAGTTGCCCGCTAAGCCAAGCTACTCTCACCTGCACCAGCAGTGAATCTTTAGAGCCGGCTACCTCACCCAGACAGGGCAAGGTGGCCGGCTCTTGCCAACCCCCAGTAGTAGACTGGGGAGCGGATAGGCTACAGCCGTACGGTGAACTGTAGCCGCCCACCGCACGACCTGCTCATTTCCAGAGCCCCCACCAGCGGCGTCCTTAGGGTCCGAAGCGCCAGCTGCCCCCCTCCTCCAACCGTCACCCGCTATCTAAGGAAACCACCTGTGACTGCAAAACCCGTCGTTCTGCTCGCTGAAGAACTCTCACCTGCCACCGTTGAAGCCCTGGGCCCTGACTTTGAAATCCGCTCCTGCGACGGAGCCAATCGCGACGAACTCATCCCCGCCATCGCCGACGTCGATGCCATTCTGGTTCGCTCAGCCACCCAGGTCGATGCCGAAGCCATCGCAGCTGCCAAGAAACTCAAGGTCATTGCCCGTGCAGGTGTAGGCCTCGATAACGTAGACATCAAGGCAGCCACCAAGGCCGGCGTCATGGTGGTCAACGCTCCCACCTCGAACGTCATCTCAGCAGCAGAGCTCACCGTCGGGCACATTCTGGGCCTGGCCCGAAACATTGCCGCAGCCGATGCCTCCATGAAGGCTGGCCAGTGGAAGCGCTCCGCTTTCTCTGGTGTTGAACTCTTTGAAAAGACCATCGGTATCATCGGCCTGGGCCGAATCGGTGGTCTGGTGGCCGAACGCCTCAAGGCTTTTGGCACCGAGATTATCGCCTACGACCCCTTCGTCACCTCCGCCCGCGCAGCAGCCCTGGGGGCAGAACTGGTTGAACTCGATGAGCTGGTAGAGCGCTCCGACTTCATCACCATCCACATGCCCCGTACCCCCGAAACCCTGGGTATGATCAACGCTGAGAGCTTCAAGAAGATGAAGAAGACCGCCTACGTTGTCAACGTAGCCCGCGGTGGCCTCATCGACGAAGCTGACCTCGATGCTGCCCTGCGGTCCGGTGAGATTGCCGGTGCTGCCATCGACGTCTACGTCAAAGAACCGGCCAAGAACGTGCCCTTCGTCGAACTGCCTAACGTCGTTGCCACCCCCCACCTGGGTGCTTCCACCTTCGAGGCCCAGGAAAAGGCCGGTATCTCGGTGGCAAAGTCGGTTCGCCTGGCCCTTGAAGGCGACCTGGTGCCCGATGCTGTCAACGTCGCAGGCGGCGCCATCGACAAGGACGTCCGCCCCGGCGTCCCCCTGGCAGAGAAAGTTGGCCGCATCCTCACCGCCATCGGCGGCGACGAAGCCCTCACCCGCGTCGAGGTCAAGATCGCCGGCGAAATCGCCACCAAGGACGTCACCTCCCTCAAGCTCTCAGCCCTCAAGGGCGTCTTCACCGACGTCGTCTCAGATAAGGTTTCCTACGTCAACGCCCCCGTGCTAGCCGAACAGCGCGGCGTTGAGGTCGAGCTGGTCACCACCACCGATACCGAGTACTTCCGCAACGAAACCGTACTCACCGGTGCTCTCGCTAACGGTGAAGTGGTCTCCGTCGCCGGTACCGTCACCGGCCCCAAGCTCATCGAAAAACTGACCAACGTCAACGGTTACGATATCGAAATCCCCATCACCGACCACATGCTGGTGCTCGAATACGAAGACCGCCCGGGCGTCATTGCCGCTATCGGTACCCTGCTGGGCACCGCCTCCATCAACATCGCCGGTATGCAGGTCTCCCGCAACGACAAGAAGGCTGAAGCCCTCTGCGTCCTTGCCCTGGACTCAGCCCTATCAGCCGAGGTGCTCGAATCCATCAAGCGCGTGGTCAACGCCTCCCGCGCGGCGGTTATTAACCTGGCTGACTAGTAAAGAAGCGCGGGTGGGCTTTCCTGAAGCCGACTGGCTGGGGCTGGCATGAATTGGTCGAGCGCCCCAGCGCGAGACCAAGAAGGTTAGTCGGCCAGGGGAAGCCCACCCGCGCCTTTCCAACAGGGGAAATATCGTTCGCAGTGGTTGGTGTAAGCGGGTAAAGTGGTACCTATGACTTCTACCCCGTACTACATCACCACTGCGATTTCTTACCCCAACGGTGCCCCCCATATTGGGCATGCCTACGAGGTTATTGCCGCCGACACTATGGCCCGCTTCAAGAAGCTTGACGGCTTCGATGTGCGCTTCATGACCGGTACCGATGAGCACGGGCAGAAGATGCAGACCACCGCTGCCAAACAGGGCAAGACCCCCAATGAACTGGCCGACGAGAACTCAGCCCGCTTCCGCGCTATGGCTGATCTGGTAGGTGCCGACTACGACCGCTTCATCCGCACCACTGATACCGACCACTACGCTGCCTCTCAGGCCATCTGGAAGAAGATGGAGGAGAACGGCGACATCTACCTCGATAAGTACGCCGGCTGGTACTCTGTGCGCGACGAGGCCTACTACACCGAGGAAGAAACCGAGGTGCGCGACGGCGTCCGCTACGCCATCTCAACCGGCACCGAGGTCGAGTGGACCGAAGAGGAATCCTACTTCTTCCGTCTCTCCAAGTACGGCGACCGCCTGCTGGAGCTCTACTCCACCGAAGGCTTCGTCTACCCCGAATCCCGCCGTAACGAGCTGGCCGCCTTCATCAAGAACGGCCTGACCGACCTCTCCATCTCCCGCACCACCTTCGACTGGGGCGTACCTGTACCCGGCAACGAAAAGCACGTCATGTACGTCTGGGTGGACGCCCTGACCAACTACATCACCGGCCTGGGCTACCCCGATACCGAGGGCGAACTCTTCACCAAGTTCTGGCCCGCTGATCTTCACCTGATTGGTAAGGACATCACCCGCTTCCACGCCATCTACTGGCCCGCCTTCCTCTGGTCAGCCGGCCTTGAAATCCCCAAGCGGGTCTTCGGCCACGGCTTCCTGCTGGTTGACGGCGAGAAGATGAGCAAGTCCATCGGCAACGTGGTTGACCCTGCCGACCTAGTCGCCAGCTTCGGCCTGGACCAGCTGCGCTTCTTCCTGCTGCGCGATGTCTCCTTCGGCCAGGACGGCTCCTACTCAGCCGAAGGTATCAAGAACCGCATTAACTCCGACCTAGCCAACGACCTGGGTAACCTGGCCCAGCGCTCCCTCTCCATGGTCGCCAAGAACTGCGACGGTAAGGTTCCTGTCCACGGCACCTTCACCGCAGAAGATACCGCCATGCTTGAGATGGCAGCGGCCCTGTACGAGCCCGTCCGCGCTGACTTCGATGAGCAGGCCTTCCACCGCGCCCTGGAGCGCATCTGGCAGGTTGTGGGTGAAGCTAACCGCTACTTCACCGCCCAGGAGCCCTGGAAGTTGCGCAAGACCGACCTGGAACGCATGAACACCGTGCTCTACGTGACCGCCGAGGTACTCCGCATCGTCGCTACCCTCACCCAGCCGGTTATGCCCACATCCATGGGCAAGATGCTTGACCTGCTGGCGGTTGCTCCCGAGAACCGCCTCTTCGCAGCGCTTGATCAAGCCCTAGTGCCCGGCACCGAGCTACCCGCCCCGGCTCCCGTATTCCCCCGCTACGAGGAACCCAAGAACGCCTAGGCTACGAGCAGGGTATCCAGCAAACGTATAAGGACGCGGCCCCCACCTTTCGCGCGAAAGGCGGGGGCCGCGTCCTTATGCTTACACCCGAGAGGCTAGAACCAGCCGAGCTCAGTGACCTTGTAGTAGACCATCTGCGACAGGGCAATGTAACCCCAGCCGTTCAGGTGCAGGCCGTCGGAGGAATACAGAGACGGGGGAATCTGCCCGGCCTCGTAAGCCTTGCGGTCTTCGTCTGAAGACCAGACACCTGAGCCAGAAAGGGCACCGTAGCGCAGCCAAGACTCCTGGGTCGTTTCGCGCAGATAGGTTTCGGGGTTCATGAACTTAGTGCCATAGGTGCTTGCTGCCCACTCATTATAGGCTTTGACCTTCTTGACACGGTCAGAGTCGAGAGTATCGCCCCTCGATGCAAAGTGGCCCATCACGATGGTGCGCTCTGGGGCGAGGTCGTAGCATCGCTGGGTGTCCTGGGTGATGCGGTCGTAGTCGCTGATATTGTTACGGCCAATCTGCAGCACATGGTAAGAAGAGCGGCTAATCATCTCCTGGTAGGAGTAGAACCAGGCAGCCTCAGTATTGGCGGGAGCGTAGATTTCTTCACCGGGAACAACGCGGGTGAAGGTATAGGTACCCTCTGTAGTCCCTGCCTTGAGCACACCCGCTACACCGCCAACGTAGCCGGGTACATAGGCACTTACACCCCAGGCGACATAGGTGGCATCAGAAAGAGTGATATTTACTGTTCCGCTGGCCGGGATACGGTCGTTGGGGAAGGAGAGCTTATAGATGTTGGTTGCCACGCCTCGGCGGGCCGCAATCATGGTGGAGGTTTCGCCACCGCGGCCGAATTCTAGAATCGGTGCTGAAAGGTAGCTGCTGAGCAGGGCTTCCATGCTCGCATTGAACCCCGCAGGCACGCCCTGGTCGGCTTGGGCACCTTCGAAGGAGGAGCTACCCCACAGGGCCAGGGAGGGGCCGGTGACGGTGGGGTAGGTGAAATCTGAGGGGAAGACGCTGGCGGTTGCGTCTGCTGCGTGGGCGGTAGCGTTGATGGCTGCGGTTCCTGCTGCGGTGGCAACACCGGCCACACCTGTGAGTGCGGCAAAGCGCATGAGGCCACGGCGGCTGGTCTGAAGTCCTTGCTGGTCAAGGGAGGTCATGGCGTTTGTAGTCTGCTTTCTGTGACGAGGTCGTCGTGGATTCATTCGATGATTGTGGTGATGCTGCTTCTTCATAGTAGTTAGAATTGAGGCTGATTATCTAGGGAGGACGCCGTGTCATTACTTACGAACCGTTGTGTAAAAGGGCTCGCTGTGCTTGGTTGTTTCACAGCTTTAGGGTTGGCCGGGTGTTCTTCGCAGCCTCAGAACTTTGATGAGTTGACCGCAGAGACTGCCAAGACCGAGCACATTGACAGCTTGCAGTCCTGGATTTTCCCGCCTGCTGAGGCTGAGTCTGCCCGCCGGGCTTTTGTGGAGCGCTGTGTGGCTGAGGCCGGCGGTAGCTACAAGGAGCCCGAGGTTGGGCTGACCCTGGATTCGGCTGTCTACACGGGTCGCACCACCGAGGAGCTAAAGACCTCTGGTTACGGCCAGCTGCCTGCCGCTGAGGGGCGGGCGACCGCTAGCTTTGACCAGGCGGGGCTGGATGCCTACCTGGGTAAGGACGGCGAAGCCTTCACTGTGACCTTCATGGAGTACTCCAGCGGTGAGCTGAACTCGGCTGGCTGCATGGCCCAGAGCTACGAGTACATCTACGGCTCTGTAGAGCGCGGTGTGAAGGCGGCCCTGCTGGCCCCCGAGTTCGCCCAGGCTATTGAGACCAGCCTGCGGGCCGATGAGAACTACCTGGCCCTGCAGGAGTCGTGGGCTACCTGCATGAAGGACGCGGGGTTCGGCCAGGCCTCGAGCACCGACCAGGCAGCCTATAGCGCTAGCCTGCTGGGGGCTGATAGCGCCGAGAAGATGCTGCAGGCCGATATCTCCTGCCGTGAGAGCATTTCCTTTGACTCTTCTATCACCGATCTGAAGAACTCCTACTATGAGGCTGTCTACCAGCGTCTTGAGCAGTTCTCTGAAGAGCTCGAAGCGATTCACGCTACAGCCGGGGAGCGGGTTGCCGCTGATAAGACCGACCCCAAGAACACCTCATCGGTGACGGTACCCACTCCCACCGCTAGCCCCTCTGCCAGCTAGGGTAGGGGCGGGCGTCCGCTTCTCTGAGGGGCGGACGCCTGCCCCGCCCCGCTAGTTCACCTCCTGTAGGGCGGCAACCGGCGGTATGCGGGATGCTGACCGGGCCGGGAAAAAGACAGTGGCCCAGGCCAGGGCAAGGCCGCCTGCAATAATCGCTAGGTAGTGCCAGGCCTGCACGCTGTAGACCAGATTGAAGTTGTTGACAGCAAAAACCTGCAGCAGGAGTAGGGCAGTGGCAAGGCCGGCTCCAGCACCCCAGATGAGGGCAAAGACAGCTAGTAGCAGGGTTTCGTAGCTGACAGCGGCCTGCAGGCGACGGCTGGAGAGGCCGTTGATACGAAGTAGGGCGTAGGACCTGCGCCGCTGCTGGGTGCTCAGTAGCTGGGTGTTGGCAAGCCCCACGAGTGAGACCAGCAGTGAGGCCGATAGAAGCCCCAGAACGGCCCATAGAACTGAGCGCATATCACCCTGCAAGCGGGCTTTTTCGGTGGCTACGCCCGAAAGTTCACCCGCGTCGAGGCCGGTGATTTCGGCGATGGGGTTGAGCACAGAGAACCGGTCGCCCCAGCTGATGCCGGGGTCAAAATTAGCCTGGAGCAGGCCTGCTTCGGTGTTCTCTCCGGTGGGGTCTACCAGGTCTGTGCCGCTGATGAGGTTGCCATTCTGCGTGGTGATGAGGAAGCCGCGCAGCGTATCGGGGGTGATGCTGACGGTGAGTTCTATAGCGTCACGGGTTCCTTCGATGTAGAGCTGCTGGCCCTCCTGAAACCCGAAGGAATCTGCATAGGCCTGGCTCAGCAGCACCGTCTGCTCGGTCAGTTTCTGGCCGGTCTGCTCACCGTGTAGGCGGGTGAGGGTTTCGGGGTCTACGGAGTAGACCGTTGTACTGAACCAGCTATCGGACGAGGTCACCACACTACCCTGGGGCAGGGCCACAAGGGCAGCGTCCACACCGTTGAGCTGGGAAACCTGGCGCTGTATCTCCTGCAGGCGGGCGACGTCTGGTTCGGCAAGTACAGCTTCAACGTCGTAGGGGTAGTTACGGTCTAGTTCTTCCATGAAGCTCTGCTGCATGGTGGAATAACCGGTGAGGGCTGCGCTGACGAAGGCGGCGCAGATAAAGACCATACGCACGGTCACTGAGGCGGACGCCCGTGATTGGGCGATATTGCTGTGGGCCAGGGCCGCGGTGGAGTAGGGGCGGGCAAAGACCCGGAGCAGGGCGAGGCCCGGTGCGACGAGCAGGGGAGCTGCCACCACGAAGGTAAGGGCGGCCAGAACCGTAGCTAGCATGATGAGACCCGCATGGCTCTCCTGAAGCCCGGCTAGGACGCAGGCTGCTGTAGCCAGGGTGAGTACAAGGCAGAGGCCGATATAAGCCCAGGTGTGCCTGGTGCGGGGAGCGTTCGGAAGGTCCTGGTAGCCGTTGAGCGCCGCCACCGGCGGTATGGCGCGGGTCGCCCAGACCGGCTTGAGCACGGCGGCGAGGGTAACGAGCGTGCAGACCAGCATGGCCAGGATACCCGCTAGGGGGTTAAAGGTGATGCGGCCACTTTCGTTGAAAACTAGAGCGGCAAGGTAGGCGGTAATGATACCTGCGAGGGAGGAGAGCGCACCGAGTGCTGTTGCCTCAACCAGGAGCATGCGCACCACCGCTAGGCGGGTAGCGCCCAGGGTACGAAGCAGAGCCAGTTCACGGGAGCGGGCTGCCGCATGCACCTTGTAGGTGCTGGCGATGATGAAGGAACTCATGAGAAGTGAGAGAGCCCCAAACCCGAAGAGAATAGAGAGCAGGGCGGTGTAGCTACCCACTCCCTTACCGACATCGTTTCTGATCTGCTCTTCAACCGAGGAGACAGTAAGGGTGGGGGAGTTCGCAAGAGCCTGCTTGAGATCTACTAAGGATGTGGAGGCGGGGTCTTTGAGCTTCAGAAGAACCTGCTCGTAGATGCCGTCGGGGGCGTTCCCCCAATAGGCGTGGCTGCGTTCGATGTAGTTTGCTACACCGTTACCCGGTGTAAAGACCATATCTGGTCCCGCTCTGTAGCCTGCGGGGCGTTCGTAGATACCGGTGACGGTGTAGGCCGCCTGGGGGAGGGGCTCTGCCAGGTCGGTCTGCTCGGTTACGGTAGAAAGATCATCGAGGACGACCGCTCCGCCCACCCCTACAGAGAGAGCTTCGGCTACCCGGTCGGTAATCACTATCTGATGGTCGGACGTCGGCAGGCTGCCCTCTGTCAGGGGGTAGGGGAAGAAGGCCTCGGCGGGCATATCGGCTTGGGTGATGCTGTAGGTGCTCCCTGCCTGCTCGCCCTCGTCTGGTATGTGGATAACGGCATAGGTGGCGGCCATTGCCCAGGCCGATTCAACTGCGGGGAGACTTACTACCCGGTCAGCCTGCTCCTGGGTGAGAAGGTAGTCGGTGGCGTCCCCCTGAGTGAACCTATCGGTAGTTTCGACAACAGCATCGGCGGTGGAGTACTTCTGGCCTGCTGCCTGCCTCACCTCGTCATAGAAGGAGGTATTAATCAGCAGGACGGCCGTGAGAAAGAAAGCCGAAATCGCGATGCCGATAGAGGTGAGGGCAAAGCGCAGACGGTGTTTACCTAGATGAGAGAAGGCGACGGTGCCTAGAGTGGTGGCCACGCTAATCACCGAGCCTTGCAAGAGCTGAGAGCACACCGGTTTGGGTGGGGGCCTCAAGTCCGCCGGCTAATTGACCGTCCTTGAGCAGGAGGACCCGGTCTGCGTAGGAGGCCGCGAGCGGGTCATGGGTGACCATTAGAATAGTCTGCCCCTGCTCACGGCTGGCCTGTTGGAGTAGGCCCAGCACCTCAGCGCTACTTGCCGAGTCCAGGGAGCCGGTGGGCTCGTCCGCAAAAATGACGGCTGGGCGGGGCAACAGAGCCCGAGCAATCGCCACCCGCTGCTGCTGCCCACCAGAGAGCTGGGAGGGCAGGTGCTTGAGGCGGTCCTCAAGACCCAGGGCGCGTACCAGCTCATCGCGCCAGATGGTATCTACCGCCACCTTAGCCAGCCCCAGGGGCAGCTCCATGTTCTGGGCCGCGGTGAGCGTCGGGACCAGGTTAAAGGCCTGGAAGATAAAACCGATATTCCGGGCCCGAAACTCAGCTAGGGCGGCGTCTTTGAGTCCCGTCAGCTCTACGCCCTTGACCTGTACGGACGTCTGCTCCCCGGGGTCGGGGGCATCGAGAGTTGCCAGGGTGTGCAGCAGGGTTGACTTGCCGGACCCAGAGGGGCCCATGATGGCCGTGAACTTGCCCCGCTCAAAATCAATGGAAATGTTGCGCAGCGCGTGCACGGGGGACTCGCCCGCGTAGGTTTTAGAAAGATGCCGGGCAGAAACAGCGATAGGAATAGTGTGTGAGGTGCTCATATACCCAGTATGGCAAGGCAGTGGGGCAGGGCACATCGCACTATGGAGTGAAGCGAAAGGGGCGGGCCTCATACCTAGGTATGAAATAAGCTCGTATGAAATAGGCTCGTATGAAATAGGTTCCGCAGACTCACGCTCGCTGCCGACCCTCTCGCCCGATTCGCTTCGCTCATACGGCGATTCACGCCAGCCGCCGAGCCAGCAGCTTCGCTGTGAGTCTGCGGAACCTAATAATTTTCAGTATTGAAGGTTAAACCAGCCCCGCCTCGTAGGCGATAATCACTGCCTGCACGCGGTCGCGGGCCTCAAGCTTAGCCAGAATATGCGAGACATGGGTTTTGACGGTCGCCTCAGAAACAAAGAGCTGCTGGGCCATCTCACCGTTCGATAGGCCCTGGGCAATGAGCAAGAAGAGCTCGCGCTCGCGGTTAGTCAGACTGGCAATCTTCTCAGCGTGTTTCTGAGGTACCTGCTGGGTAGGTGCGCCCCCTGCCAGGTGGGGAATCATCTGCTCAAGCAGCCGCTTGGTGGCGCTGGGGGCGATGACGGCGTCCCCGCGCTGCACCGTCCGAATGGCTCCGAGAAGCTGCTCGGGTGGGGCGTCCTTGAGCAGAAAGCCGCTGGCTCCGCGCTGGACGGCAGCGTACACGTAGTCGTCGATGTCGAAGGTGGTCAGCATGACGACCTTGACCTCGGGGTGAGCGGCGATGATAGCGCCGGTAGCTTCAATGCCGTCGAGTACCGGCATGCGGACGTCCATGAGCACGACGTCCGGCCCCTGCCCCTGGGCTTGGAGCGCGGCAACCTGCTCGATTGCCTGCTGGCCGTCCCCTGCCTGAGCTACTACCTGCATATCGGCCTGGGAGCCAATCAGCATAGCTAGGCCAGACCGCACCAGTTGCTGGTCATCTACAAGAAGAACTCTAATCACGGTTTTACTCTATCGTTCCTGGTCATCGTTGGGGCTGGCTTTAGTTATGGTGTCTTTAGGGCACAAAAGGGATTTGGGCAAAGACCCTAAAAGACCCATCGGCTAGGCGGCCGTAGTGCAAGGTGCCGTGGTACATATCGACGCGCTCGCGCATACCCAGCAGCCCGCGGCGGGCACCGGGCAGAGGCTGGGTGGGCTCGGCCTGGGGCAGGTTGGTGATGTCGATATCCAGGGTCTGCTTACCCTCGCTAATGGTGACGGTCACCAGGGGAGTGCCCGGGCAGTGCTTGGCCACGTTGGTCAGGGCCTCTTGCACAATACGGTAGATGGTCAGGTCGGCACCCTGCGGCAGTTTCTCTTCAACCCCCGATACCGTGCTAAAGCGCACCGGTATGCCCAGCTTCTGGGTTTGCTCAATGAGCTGGGGGACGTTGTGCAGGGCCGGGAGGGGCTCAACGGTAGTGCCCTCATCGGTGCGCAGGACCCCCAGCAGGGTACGCATCTGTTGCAGGGACGACCGCGCCGCCTCAGAAATCGTGCCCAGGGCGGCTAGCTCCACGGGTTCATTCTGCGCGGACGCCCCCGCCCCGCTCCCAGCCTGCTGGGCAGCGGCAGCGTAGCGGGCGCCGTCCGCCTGGGCAATGATGACAGACAGCGAATGAGCCACGATATCATGCATTTCCCGGGCAATGCGGGCCCGCTCATCGAGGGCGGCAAGGGCCCGTTCCTGCTCCCGCTCGTGCTCTAGCTGGCGGTTCCGCTCAATTAGGGCCCGGTGACGGTTCTCGCGCAGCCGCCGGGAATCTCCAAAGAACCAGGCAATGGTAACGATGGCCGCACAGATAAAAGTAGCGGTGAAGGCAGTAGCGTAGAACTCAAAAACAGAAGGGTCATACACCAAAAAGGCACGGGCAAAAACAAAGCCACCGACCACTGACGCCACCAGAGCCGCTACAAAAATACCAAGACGCACCGGCCTCGAAAAATACCGCACCAGGTGGTACACCATCACCGGAGCAGCCCACCAAGACCCCACCGCCGGATACTGGGCCGGTATCGTCACCAGCAGGCACACCACCACCAGCACCACCACTAGCACAGGGCGCGAATACCTAAAATACAGACTCGACGTAGCAACCAGCCAGGCCACCAGATACACCAAAACCCAGGTACCCTCCATCAGAGAGAAACCAAAGGCAAAAGTTATACCCAGGGTCAGCACCTGCCCCAGGGCAACAGCACACGCATTCACCAGCCGCTTACGGCGCATCATCGCAGCTAGCTCAAACTGTAAGGTATCCACCCTCCCCAGTCTAAGAGCCAACCCCGCCGCACCCGGCGGCGCACCGGCGTCTGCACCCCAAATTCATACCGCAGTATGAGCGCCTAGCGCCACCGGCCGGGCAGTTTCGGTAGGCTTATACCCATGCAGTACATCTCAACCCGCGACGCATCCAAGACTCCCGCCCGCTTCACCGACATCCTGCTCGGTGGCCTAGCCCCCGACGGCGGTCTCTACCTGCCCGAAACCTACCCTGCTCTTGACGAGGCCACCCTCACCCGCTGGCGAACCGTTCTGGCAGAAGAAGGCTACGCGGCCCTGGCCGCAGAAGTACTGCAGCTCTTCATCGACGATATTCCGGCTGAAGACATCAAGGCTATGACCGCCCGGGCCTACTCCTACCCCAAGTTCGCCTCAGAAGAGATTGTTCCGGTGACCGAGCTGGAACCCGGCATCCTGATTGGCCACCTGTCTGAGGGCCCCACTGCCGCCTTCAAGGACATGGCCATGCAGCTACTGGGCGAGCTCTTCGAATACGAGCTGGGCCGCCGCGGCGAAACCCTCAACATTGTGGGCGCTACTTCGGGCGATACCGGTTCATCTGCTGAATACGCTATGCGCGGCCGCCCCGGCATCAAGGTTTTCATGCTCACCCCCGCCGGGCGCATGACCCCCTTCCAGCAGGCCCAGATGTTCGGCCTGGATGATGAAAACATCTTCAATGTTGCCCTCGACGGCGTCTTTGATGACTGCCAGGATGTGGTCAAGGCTATTTCTGCTGACTCTGCCTTTAAGGCTGAGAAGCGCATTGGCGCGGTCAACTCTATTAACTGGGCCCGCCTGATGGCTCAGATCGTCTACTACGTTTCCTCCTGGATTCGCGCTACCGAAAGCAATGACCAGAAGGTTTCCTTCTGCGTGCCCACCGGTAACTTCGGTGATATCTGCGCCGGCCACATCGCCCGCCAGATGGGTCTGCCCATCGACCGCCTGATTGTGGCCACCAACGAGAACGACGTGCTGGACGAATTCTTCCGCACCGGCGACTACCGGGTGCGCACATCAGCTGACACTTATGAGACATCCAGCCCCTCCATGGATATCTCCCGGGCCTCAAACTTTGAGCGCTTTGTCTTTGACCTGCTGGGCCGGGATGCCGAGCGGACCGCTGACCTCTTTGGCCTCAAGGTGCGTCAAGGCGGATTCTCCCTGACCGATGACCCGGCCTTTACCGAAGCTGCTGAGCGCTACGGTTTTGCCTCTGGCCGTTCAACCCACGCCGACCGCGTCGCCACCATTCGCGATGCCCACAAGCGCCTGGGTGTGCTGCTTGACCCCCACACTGCGGACGGTGTCAAGGTAGCCCGCGACTGGGCTGAGAAGGTTGATACCCCCATCATCTGCCTAGAAACCGCCCTGCCGGTCAAGTTCGCTGAAACCATTCTCGAAGCAACCGGCGCTGAGCCTACCATCCCCGAGCGCTTTGCCGGCATCATGGACGCCGACCGCTACGTCATTGACCTGCCCAACGATGTTGAGGCTGTCAAGGAGCTGATCGAGAAGAACGTCTAACCGTTCGCTCACCTCTTATAGAACCACATGCCTTGTTGAGCCCCGATTAAATTCAGGGGCTGGTGGCAAGGCATGTGGTTTCTTGTTGCTGGGCTGCTCGAACGCATGAGTTTCTCGGCAAAAGTCTTGAAAAGATAGATTCACGCGAGTATGGTGCAAATGTAATGACACTGTAATAACAGGAGCATTCATGACTGATACAACAATTTCCTTCCGCACCGATAGCGCCACTAAAGAAGAGGTGCGAAAACTCTACAACGACCTCGGCCTCGACCTCAGCACTGCACTGAATATGTTCCTAAAACAGTCGCTCGTTGATAACGGTCTGCCCTTCACTCCGCACCGCGAGAACCCTCTCAATGTACGAGCTCGCCAGGAAGCTGAGCAGCGGCACGGGAAGACCTTCACATCGGTTGAGGCTCTCATGGCTGATTTGACTGATGCTGACTAAAATCCACCGAACCAGCCAGTTCAAAAGAGATGCCAAAGCACCGCAAACCCCTCCTTCGTTTCTATATCAGTCACTTGTATAAATCGTGAGACTAGCTAGCGGGGGGGGGGTAATTTGATTGTTATAGTTTCCCTATGATCAGCGAAAAAGAGTTCTTTGCGGCGGTGCTGCGCCTGGCCAAGCCCCACACCCCAAGCGACCGTGAACCGAATGCAGCAGAACGCGAGGCAGCAATTGCTGCCCTTGAAGAAGCTCAGATAGTGCAGGCCTGCGACTGCGGCACCTGCCTGACCTACGACCTGCTTTACCCGGGCGAGCCCGTCAATCAGGACCTGCCCCGCACCTACCTGGCTGCAAACACCAAGGACGGGGACGCGCTCGTCCTCGCCCATCTGGTAGGGGATAAACTCGCTACCCTCGAAGTAGCCCCCACCGGTAACAAACCGGTAGAGGTGCTGCCGGCTATCGGCGACCTTACACCCTAAACCAATATATGAAACCATCAGTCAAAATATGGGCAAAGCTGCGCTCGCAGGACTAGCCTTAAACCATGACTGAAAACAGCTCCATCAACCTGGCAGTAATCCCCGGCGACGGCATTGGCCCCGAAGTAGTAGCCCAAGCCCACCGCGTCCTCACCCGCGCAGCCGAACTCGACAACATCACTGTCACCTCCACCGAATACCCCCTCGGTGCAGAGCACTGGCTCGCCACCGGTCAGACCCTCACCGAAGAGACCAAGACCGCACTCGCCCAGCACGACGCCATCCTCTTCGGCGCTGTGGGGGCCGACCCGCGCTCGTCCGCCGTGCCCAGCGGTCTGATCGAACGAGAAATCCTGCTCAACCTGCGCTTCTCTTTCGACCACTACATCAACCTGCGCCCCTCCCGCCTCTTCCCCGGCGCTGTTTCACCCCTGAGCAACCCTGGCGACATTGACTTTGTAGTCGTACGCGAAGGTACCGAAGGCCCCTACGCCGGTAACGGCGGTGTACTGCGCGCCGGAACCGACGCTGAAATCGCCACCGAAGTCTCGGTCAACACCGCCTACGGTATCGAACGCCTGGTGCGCTACGCCTTCGAGCTGGCCGCCAGCCGCGAGAAGAAAAAGCTGACCCTTATCCACAAGACCAACGTGCTGGTCAACGCTGGTGCCCTCTACAACCGCATCTTCACCAAGGTCGCCGAAGAATACCCCCAGGTCACCACCGACTACCTGCACATTGACGCAGCCACCATCTTCTTCACCACCGACCCCGCCCGCTTTGATGTGATTGTTACCGATAACCTCTTCGGTGATATTCTTACCGACCAAGCAGGTGCTATTACCGGCGGCATCGGTTATGCAGCCTGCGGCAATATCAACGCCGACGGCACCTACCCCTCCATGTTTGAGCCCGTCCACGGCTCTGCCCCCGATATTGCCGGGCAGAACAAGGCCAATCCGACTGCGACCGTCCTGGCAGCTGCCATGCTCCTGCGCCACCTAGGCTACGAGGCTTCAGCCGCCCGCATTGAGAAGGCCGTTGAAGCTGACCTGGCCGCCAACCCCGGCGCAACCCGCGCCACCGACGAAATAGGCGACGCAATCCTTGCCCAGCTGGGCTAAGCCCCTGACCCCACCGAAACCCGGTGGGGTCTTGCGTAAGCTAGCTAACAGAGCGAAAGACCCTGGGGTACCCTAGATAAGAGACCCCACGACAACGTTTGAAGGATGAGCATGTCACTCGAATTCACCATCAACCGCAACCCCAACCCCGCCAGTGCCGAACGACGCGCCGAGATCCTCGCCGACCCCGGCTTCGGTAACTACTTCACCGACCACATGGTGCGCATTGACTGGCGTGGCACCCACACCGACGGCGGTGAATGGACCAATGCCCAGGTCCTGCCCTACGGCCCTCTGAGCCTGGATCCGGCGGCTTCCGTTTTCCACTATGGCCAGGAAATCTTTGAGGGAATCAAGGCCTACCGCCAGGCAGACGGGTCCATCACCACCTTCCGCCCTGAAGAGAACGCCTCCCGTCTGAATAAGTCAGCAGACCGCCTGGTGCTGCCCAACCTGCCCGAAGAGCTTTTTGTTGAGGCTATCCGCCAGCTGGTCACCATTGACGCCGACTGGGTGCCTAGCGGTGACGGTGAATCCCTCTACCTGCGCCCCTTCATGATTGCCACCGAGGCTTTCTTGGGCATCCGCCCTGCCCACGAGGTTTCTTTCTTCATCATTGCGTCGCCTGCCGGTAACTACTTCGGTACCCCTAAGCCCGTTGATATCTGGCTTTCCACCACCTATGCCCGCGCTGGCGTGGGCGGCACCGGCGAGGCCAAGTGCGGCGGCAACTATGCAGCCTCCCTGGCAGCCCAGCTGGAGGGCGAGGCCAACGGTTGTAAGCAGGTCATCTTCAAGGATCCCAACCGCGATGACGCCATCGAAGAGCTCGGTGGCATGAACGTTTTCTTCGTCTACAAGGACGGACGCATCGTCACCCCCGAGCTGACCGGCACTATTCTGCGCGGTGTGACTCGTAAATCCATCATCAAGCTGGCTGAGGACCGCGGCCACACCGTTGAGGAACGCAAGATTACCCTGAGCGAGTGGCGCGAGGGCGTAGCTTCTGGCGAGATCACCGAGATTTTTGCCTGCGGTACCGCTGCCGTCATTACCCCCGTGGGTAAGCTCAAGGCCGCTGACTTTGAGATCCCCTCGGCTTCTGGCTCGGACGGCGGTGAGGTCACCATGGCCCTGCGCGAAGAGCTGGTAGGCATTCAGACCGGTAAGGTCGAGGACCGCCTGGGCTGGAACGTGAAGCTGGTCTAGTCTCTCTTCTGGTAGGTACCACCTAAATCAGAAACACCCACCAACTAGGTGGGTTTTTCTGATTTAAATGGTCTTTTCTAGTTGTTCTTGGACAGCGTCAGGACGCCCGTCAGGCCCAGTTGCGCGCAGAAGGCTTCGTCGTGGCTAACCACCAGCAGGGCACCCTCATAGGAGGCTAGCGCCTGAACCAGCCAGTCCACCGAGGCCATATCGAGGTTGTTGGTGGGCTCGTCCAGAATCAGCAGCTGGGGAGCTGGGCTGGCCAAAAGGACGGTTGCCAGGGCCACCCGGAAGCGTTCGCCACCGGAGAGAACACCCACGGGCAGGTGCACCCGTTCCCGGCGGAAGAGCAGCCGGGCCAGATCATCGCGGATTTGTTGCTCGGTGAGCGCCGGATTAGCTGTCGCCACTAGCTCTAACATGCTCTGCTCCTGGGGGAGTGTCAGTCGCTGGGGCAGGTAACCGGTATTGGCTACCCGGTAGTCGCAGGCGTAGCGGGCGGTTTCAGCAGCCTGAGAATCACCCATGATGGCCCTCAGCAGGGTACTCTTACCCGAGCCGTTAGACCCGGCTAGCCGCAGGCGCTCTGGGCCCTGGACAATCAGCCGCTCAGGCAGGGGAGTAGTAGCAGCCGCCCCGTCGTCCGCCTGCTCCTGCTCACCTTGGTGGGGGCTGGCGTCCGCACCGGTACCCTGCCGCAGGGTGAGTTCCAGCACCCGTTTACCTGCTGGCACCCGGGTGTCGGGCAGGTCAAGGTAGATGGCCTGGTCCTCGCGGATATCTCGCTCCCGGGCCTGCCTGGTGACAGTAGCGGCTTCCAGTCTGCCCTGGTGGGTCTGCCGAATCTTGGCCGCCGACCGCTGGGCTGAGGAGGCGGCCAGCCCCATCGACATACGCGAACCCCGCCGGTTAGCCTGGGCGGTCGCTCCAGCCCGGGCCGCGCGCGCCAGCTTGGTTTCTGCCTCGATACGCTCCCGGTTTTCCTGCCGCTCAACCTGCTTGGCCTCGCGCAGGTGGCGGGCGGCGGCGTCCTGCTCGCTGTCGATAGCCTGCCGGTAGGCGCTGTAGTTACCGGTGAAAGAGCGCAGGGTTCCCTGCCTGAGTTCCAGCACTTCATCGATCCGCTCTAGCAGGTCACGGTCGTGGCTGACCACGAGCACCGGGCAAGGCAGACTGTCTAGGAGTCGGTAGAGGGTGGCGCGGGCGTCGGCGTCGAGGTTGTTGGTGGGCTCATCCAATAGTAGGACGCCGGGGCGGGTGGCAACTAGGGCTGTGAGGGCTGCGGTGACGGCCTCGCCGCCTGAGAGCGTGCCGACGGTACGCCGCATGAGGGCATGGGCGTCGGTAGTGGTTAGGGCAGGAGAGAAGCCGGACGCGGCCAGGGTAGCCTGGGCTTGCTCGGCGGCGTCCCAGTTATCACCGATCCGGTCGTAGAGATCTTCGGAGTAGTCGCCGGCTTCTAGCGCGGTGAGGGCGTCGAGGACGTCGGTGATAGCGAAGAGGTCGGCGATGGTGGTCTGCGGGGTGAGCCCTAAATCCTGGGGCAGATAGGCGACGGTACCGGGCCGGCTGATGCTGCCGCTCGTTGGTTCTAGCGTGCCTGCCAGAATCTTGAGCAGGGTTGATTTGCCGGAGCCGTTATCGCCAATGAGGGCTGTAACCGGGGCACTGACAGCGCCGGTGAGGTTTTCAAAGCAGGGGGTGCCGTCGGGCCAAATCAGGCTGAGGCTGTTAAAAGAAAGGTGGGGTTCAGATACGGAAATAGGCATAAGGGTGCGATCCATTCAGCGTCAAAGAGGTGAAGTGCTGAAAACCGCGGTGAGGGTTTCAGCGTGGTCTAGAGAGCCGCTGAAAAATCCACTGGGGGGCCTTCCGTAGGGAACAAGAACTGGTGATTACTGTAGGACAGCGGGGCGGACGATGTCAACCTATAGAGGTAGGTACCATCTAAGTCAAAAAAGACCACGAACCAGGTGGTCATTTTTGATTTACCTGGTACCTTCTGGGGCGGGGGAGGCGAGTCCGGTAGTCTAGAACCATGCGCATTGCCCGATTTACCGTAGACGACACCCTGCACTTTGGCCTGGTTGAAGGTGAGCCCGGGGAAGAGACCATCACCGTTCTCTCCGGCGACCCTTTCTACACCGGCATCAACCCCACCGATAAGCGATACCCTATCGCCGACGTCCGCCTGCTGGCCCCCATCATCCCCCGCTCCAAGATCATTGGTGTGGCCCGCAACTGGCGCGACCACGCGTCCGAACTGGGCAACGAAACCCCCACCACCCCCCAGTTCTTCTTCAAGCCCAACACCTCCGTCATCGGCCCCGGCGACCCCATCGCCCTGCCCGAATGGTCAGATAACGTCTCCTTCGAAGGTGAGCTCGCCGTCGTCATCGGCCGCATCGCCAAGTCCGTGCCCCTGGACCGCGTGCCCGAAGTCATCTACGGCTTCACCGTCGCCAACGACCTGACCGCCCGCGATGCCCAAAAAACCGACATCCAGTGGGCCCGCGCCAAGGGCTTCGACGGTGCCTGCCCCCTCGGCCCCTGGATTGAAACCGACCTGGACACCGACGACCTCACCATCCAAACCTGGGTTGACGGCGACCTCAAGCAGGACGGCACCACCGCCGACATGGTCTTCTCCGTTGCCGAACTTGTCGCCGCCGCCAGTGAATACTTCACCCTGCTGCCCGGCGACGTGATTCTCACCGGTACCCCCGCAGGGGTAGGACGCCTGAGCGCAGGTAACGAGGTCGAGATTGAGGTTGAGGGTATCGGCTCCCTCATCAACACCGTCCGCGCCGAGTAAACTAGAACCTACGAACAGCTTTCAACTAGAAAGGGATGTGCCCGCATCCATGAGTGATTACGCTCTGAAACTCAACGACCCCAGCGAGACCCGCGTCCGCTTCTGCCCCTCACCCACCGGTACCCCGCACGTGGGTATGGTGCGAACCGCCCTCTTCAACTGGGCCTACGCCAAGCACACCGGCGGCACCATGGTCTTCCGCATCGAAGACACCGACGCTGCCCGTGACTCCGAAGAATCCTTCAACCAGGTGCTCGAATCCCTGCAGTGGCTGGGCATCAACTGGGACGAGGGCGTCGGCATCGGCGGCCCCCACGCCCCCTACCGCCAGTCAGAGCGTATGGACATCTACGCTGACGTGGTAGAAAAACTCAAGGCCGGCGGCTTCGTCTACGAAGACTTCTCAACCCCCGAAGAGGTCGAAGAGCGCCACAAGGCTAAGGGCGAAGACCCCAAGCTGGGCTACGACAACTTCGACCGCGACCTGACCGAAGAGCAGAAGGCCGCCTATCGTGCCGAGGGCCGTACCCCCGTGCTACGCCTGCGCATGCCCGATGAAGACATCACCTTCCACGACCTGGTGCGCGGTGACATCACCTTTAAGGCCGGTTCTGTACCCGACTTCGTGGTCGTCCGCGCCAACGGCAAGCCCCTCTACACCCTGGTTAACCCCGTTGACGACGCCCTCATGGGCATCACCCACGTGCTGCGTGGCGAGGACCTGCTGTCATCAACTCCCCGTCAGATTGCCCTCTACCGGGCCCTGGTTGAGGTTGGCGTCACCAGCTTCATCCCCGAATTCGGCCACCTGCCCTACGTCATGGGCCAGGGCAACAAGAAGCTTTCCAAGCGCGACCCCGAGTCCAGCCTCTACAACCTGCTGGATGCCGGTTTCATCAAGGAAGGCCTGCTCAACTACCTCTCCCTGCTGGGCTGGTCCCTTTCCCACGATGAAGACATCTTCACCATGGATCAGATGGTTGCCGCCTTCGACATCAAGGACGTTCTGGCTAACCCCGCCCGCTTCGACCTGAAGAAGGCAGAGGCTATCAACGGCACCCACATTCGTCTGCTGGAGGCAGAGGACTTCCGCAACCGCCTGGTTCCCTTCCTGCACAAGGCTGAACTGGTATCCGCTGAGAGCTTCGAGAACCTGACCGAGCGTGAGCAGGCCATTCTGACCGAGGCAGCCCCTCTGGTTCAGGAGCGCATGCAGCTTCTGGGTGAGGCCCCCGGCCTGCTGGGCTTCCTCTTCACCGCAGATGAGAACATCGAGGTTGCTGAGGACGCCGCCAAGCAGCTCAAGGAGTCAGCACCAGCAGTTCTTGACGCGGCTATCACCGCCGTTGAGGACCTGACCGATTTCACCGCCGCCACCATCGAAGCTGCCCTACGCGAAGCTATCGTCGACGGTCTTGAGATCAAGCCCCGCCTGGCCTTCGGCCCGGTGCGCACCGCTATGAGCGGCCAGCGCATCTCACCGCCGCTCTTTGAGTCCATGGAGATCCTGGGCAAGGATTCCTCTCTTGCTCGCCTGAAGAAGCTCCGCGCTTCGCTGGCCTAAAAAATTTCGAGGTTTAGCTCACGCACCGCCCCGTGACCCCGCCTAGTGGGGGAGCGGGGCGGTGCTTTTTATAAGACCTGGGAAGAGAGAAAAGTGGGGAAGTAGGACGCCCGCAGCGGCTTTTTCAGGAATTTTTACAAAAATTTTGGGGCCAAAAACCGCTAGAAATAAGGGTAAACGCGGGGTGAACTACTTGAATGTGAGCCAGCTCTACGGATTTCGAGTTGCACGCCCTCAAAAGCTCGTATAGAGTTATTACTCGTTGCGGCGATGAGTTCCGAAAGGAAAACAAGCCGGAGCAAATAATAATGGGATATGGTGTAATTGGCAACACTACGGTTTCTGGTACCGTCATTCTAGGTTCGAGTCCTGGTATCCCAGCGAACATCTTGGTTCAAGATGTTGCGGCCCCATCGTATAGCGGCCTAGTACTCCGCCCTCTCACGGCGGCAACACCGGTTCAAATCCGGTTGGGGTCACAGGCTAAAATCCCTCGCTTCATTCGAAGCGGGGGATTTTTTCGTGTGTCTGAATGCAACATGTTGCGGTGGCCTCCAAATGTGGCAGCGCCATCGCCACATATGGCGGTAGGCGCCACATTTGCCCCGTGCGCCTGTGTTCTTAGAAATGGCACAGATTACACCCTTCCAGCTTGTGCGTAGGTAAACAGTGTGTGTATAGTTTTATCTGTTGCCGGAAACGGCGGCAGCTCGGAAGAGTTTCGGCCCCATCGTATAGCGGCCTAGTACTCCGCCCTCTCACGGCGGCAACACCGGTTCAAATCCGGTTGGGGTCACAGGCTAAAAGCTCCACATCCAGTAGGATGTGGAGCTTTTCTTTTGCCCACAGAGTCATTGGCGGGTTATAGGCAGAAAAGTGTGTCCCACCCCGGGCGCGTCACCCACCACGACCACCCCAACCACGCCGCACCACCAC
>NZ_JBPPWJ010000023.1:0-20541 GCF_053547255.1 Rothia sp. 11273D007AR
ACCCGGAAGTTAAGGCTCTTTGCGCCGATGGTACTGCACTGGTGACGGTGTGGGAGAGTAGGTCACCGCCGGTTTTTGATTGGGATACAGGAAGGCTCGGGCTGTTTAGCTCGGGCCTTTTTGTTTTTGGGTCCTGGGTGTTACGTTCAGGACCTTTTTGTTTTAACAGTTTATGGCTCGGAGCATTAGCTTCCGAGCTATTTTTCTTTTAAAGCATGGGTCTGTGTGCCTGAAAACGCACCGGTAAGACCAGGCAGCCCCTACGCAAGCTACCCCAAGCCAGATAGACTAGAACCTAGCGAAAAAGAGGGCAGAGAAGCGCCCTACCCCCACCACAAACACCATAGAGGAGCTCACTTGGCTGAATACTCACGTAACCACTCAGATAAAAACCGCGGTGGCTACAAGAAGAATAACGACCGTAACTCCTCACGCTCCTACCGTAGCGACCGTTCAGATCGCAACGAGAGCGGCTACACCAGGCGCGAGGGCGACCGCTCCTTCGGTGACAAGAAGAAGCCCTTTGATAAGAATCGTGGCGGCGGAAAACGTTTCGATGACCGTAAAAATAACGGTACCGGTCGAGGTGAGCGTTCTTTCGACCGCAAGGGTAACGGCCCCCGTAAGAACTTTGACCGCGACCAGAACAAGCGTGGTGGCTATCAGGGCGACCGCAAGGACCGCAACTTTAATGGTGAAGCAAAGAACCCCAGCGGTGACTACCGTCCGTCAAAGAATGCACCCGAGATCGACACCGACGTCACCGGCAAGGAACTCGAAAACTGGACCCTGCGTGCCCTGCGCCAGCTAGAAGCCCAGAACGCAGACACCGTAGCCAAGCACCTGGTCATGGTCGGCCGTTACCTCGACATCGACCCCGACTTCGCCCTAGAACACGCTGTTGCTGCCTCAAAGCGCGCAGGCCGAATCGGCGTCGTCCGCGAGGTCGTCGGTATCGCAGCCTACGCTGCAGAGGACTTTGAACTGGCCCTGCGTGAACTGCGTACCCACCGCCGTATTTCGGGCTCCAACGAGCACCTCGCGCTGCTCGTAGACTGCGAGCGTGCCCTGGGGCGTGTCGAAAAGGCCCTGACCCTGGCTGAAGAAGCGAAGAACGAAGAGGTACCTGCGGCCGTCCGCTCTGAGGTCGCTATCGTTGTCTCCGGTATCTACAGTGACCAGGGCGAGCTGAAGAAGGCTCTGAAGGCCCTTGAGATTCCTGAGCTGAACCCCAAGCGTGGGTTCGACTACTCACCCCGCCTCTTCAATACCTATGCTGAACTGCTGGAGCAGGACGGACGTAGTAAGGAAGCAGCTCGCTGGGCCCGTCTTGCCCTGATGACTGAGGCCGCTCTAGGCCAGGGTGACTTTGTTGAACCTGAAATCTTCGATATTTTCACTGAGCAGGACCTGCTTGAACCCGAAGAACCCTCCGTTGATCTTGAAGCCGCTGAAGCCCAGGCACCGGCTGCTGAAGCTGTAGAGGCCGACGCGGAAGCAGACGCTGCTGAAGCCACCGAAACTGAGGCTGCCGATGCAGTAGTCGCCGAAGAGTCTGAAGCCAGCGAAGACGGCGCTCTTTTTGAGGTCGACGAAACCCTGACGACCACTGAAACCGTAGTGAGCGAAGACCAGGCAGAGGAAGAAGCCCTCTTCGAGCTGTCTGCTGAAGCTGCTGAGGAGGACCGCGACTAATGCTGCTGGCAGCCCACGACGCTATTCTCTCTGACCTTGACGGTGTAGTGTATGCGGGACCCTTCGCTATTGAAGGTGCCCCGGAGGCTCTGAATAGGGCACAGGACGCCGGGGTACCGGTAGCCTTCGTGACCAACAATGCCTCACGCAGCGTCCAGGCCGTTGCAGATCATCTGGTGGAACTCGGCGTCAATACTGATGCTGACCACGTGATTAGCTCAGCCCAGGCTGCTGCTGAACTGCTGAAAGCCCAGCTCCCTGCCGGGGCTAAGGTGCTGATCACCGGGGCACAGGCTCTCGCTGACTGCGTGGCTGCTGCCGGGCTAACCCCCGTCAGTAGCCAGGCTGATGAGCCGGTAGCTGTGGCTCAGGGCTTCAATCCCAAGATTGTGTGGGAAGATCTCGCTGAAGCCGCCTACACCCTGGCTGATGAGAAGGTGCTGTGGGTTGCCTCGAACACCGATTTCACTATCCCGAAGGAACGCGGTATCGCCCCCGGTAACGGCACCCTGGTTGGGGCGGTAGCAACAGCAACCGGGCGAACCCCGCAGGTGGCGGGCAAGCCCGAGTCACCTATTTTCGTCACCGCTGCCCAGAAGCTGAACTCTCAGCGTCCTGTGGTGGTGGGCGATCGCCTAGATACCGATATCCAGGGCGGCAACCGGGCTGCAATGGCGACGGCCGTGGTCATGACCGGGGTGGAGACCTACCAGAGCATTCTGGCGGCTATTCCGCTGGAGCGTCCTACCTATATTCTGGAAGACCTCGCCGGTTTCTTTGAGGACTATCCCCAGATCCAGGCGCAGGCTACAGCAACCGGTATGAGCGCCCGGGGCGCAGGCTGGTCCGCTGAGGCAACCGACACCGAACTCACCATCACCGGTGAGGGTAGCGAGATCGATAGTTGGCGTGTGGCCTGCGCAGCCTGGTGGGCTGCCCACCCCGATGCGTCCGCCCCGGTGTCTCCTAGCCAGGTGCACCGTGGCTAAGGGTGCGGACAGGAGCGCCCAGAGTCTCGAAGAAAAGGCAGTTTCGGGGCTACCGACTGAAGAAGCCGAGGCTCTCGACCCCGAGTTCGAGGCGGCGCTGACAGCTGCCCTGGCCCTGGACGCCACCGAACGCATCGAGAGGCTGGGCCAGCTGGCCTCCGCCCTCAAAGAAGAACTAGATACAAGCCGCTAGAGCCGAGTACGGAGCGGGAAGGAAGAACATGCGACTGGACCAGTACATGGTGCAGGCAAAGATTGCCCGCTCCCGCACGCTGGCGGCCAAGATGGTTGAGGGCGGGCACATCAGCGTGAACGGCCGAACCGTCACGAAGCCAGCCCAGAAGCTCAAGGAGGGCGATACCGTCCGCGTGCGACGCAGTGAGCTGACCGAGTACGTGAGCCGGGCTGGGCACAAGCTGGCTGGCGCTCTGGACGCCTTCCCCGAAATCACGGTTACCGGCAAGTTCTGCCTGGATGCGGGTGCCTCCACCGGCGGTTTCACCGATGTGTTACTCCGCCGAGGAGCCAGCCGGGTTGCCGCAGTGGATGTAGGGCACGACCAGCTGGTGGAGCAGATCCGTAACCACCCGGCCGTTGACGTGTATGAGGGCATGAACGTGCGGCACATGAGCCCCGCTGATATCGGCGGTCAGGTAGCCCTAACCGTCTCTGACTTGAGCTTTATCTCCCTCACCAAGGTGGTTGGCCCGCTGGCTGGGGCAACGGCAGCGGGCGGGGACCTGCTACTCATGGTCAAGCCCCAGTTCGAGGTTGGCCCGGCCCGCATCGGCAAGGGCGGGGTGGTAACTGACCCTGAGGTGAGAGCGGACGCGGTGGCGTCCGTCCGCGCAGCAGCGCAGGACGCCGGCCTGCTCGTGCTGGGGGAGAAGGAAAGCCCCCTGCCGGGGCAGGACGGCAACGTAGAATTCTTCCTCTGGTGCCGCAAGCCTGACGAAGCAACCCCCGCTTCATAGGGCACCCAAAGTCGAATAAATATTCGAAAAAATCCGGTGTGTTGGGCCCAGAAAAACAGCAAAACTGCCTACGGTCAGCTAGCCTAAAAGTGTGAACGAAACACCTGACACCGCCCTCACACCCCAGCAGACCAAGACGCCGGGGGAGCGCAATATCCTTGTCTTCGCCCATACCGGCCGTCTTGAAGCCCGCAACGCTGCTCGTGCTACCTGCACGCAGCTGCACCGGGCTGGCCTGGTGCCCGTGATGAACCGCGCTGACCTGGAAGCCCTGACCGAAAAGTGGGAGAACCCCGTCCCCGTGGCGGTTGCCCACGAGTCTGTGGCGCTCAAAGACATCGAGCTGGGTATGGTGCTGGGCGGTGACGGGTCGATTCTGCGCGCTGCTGAGATGATTCGTCACACCCAGATACCTCTCATCGGCGTTAACCTCGGCCACGTGGGGTTTCTTGCAGAGGCCGAAGAATTCGATCTGACCGAAACCGTTGAGCGAGTGGTCTCGGGCGACTATACGGTCGAAGAGCGCATGGCGATCGACGTGAAGGTCTGGGACGGCAGCCAGAAAATTCTTGAAACCTGGGCCCTCAACGAGGCCAGTGTTGAAAAGGGCAACCGCGAAAAAATGATCGAGGTGGTCATTGAGGTGGACCGGCGCCCGCTCTCGTCCTTTGGCTGCGACGGCGTGGTGCTGGCAACCCCGACCGGATCAACCGCCTACGCCTTTTCTGGCGGCGGCCCGGTTGTCTGGCCCAGCGTTGAGGCTATGCTGATGGTGCCCCTCTCGGCCCACGCTCTTTTTGCCCGCCCCCTGGTAACCGCACCGACCTCGATGATGGCGGTAGAGCTGATCTCCACCAACGGGGCAGAAGGTGTGCTCTGGTGCGACGGACGCCGTACCCGCGACCTGCCTCCCGGGGCCCGCGTCGAGGTGACCCGTTCGTCCAAGCCCGTCCGCCTGGCCCGTATGCACCCGGCCCCCTTCTCGGAGCGTCTGGTCAAAAAGTTCGAGCTACCCATTGCGGGCTGGCGCGGCCCCCACACCCCCGGGCCTGCGACCAGCGCCCTGACCGTCATCCGTAACGACTAACCTCGTCAAGAAAGTTTTCCCACGTGATTGAAGAAATTCACCTGCGCGATTTGGGTGTTATTACCGATGCCCGCCTGCCTCTTGAACCCGGCTTCTCGGTGCTGACCGGTGAGACGGGTGCCGGTAAAACCATGGTCGTGACGGCTCTGGGCATGCTGTTGGGCGCTCGCTCCGATGCCTCTAGCGTGCGCAACGGCGCTAAAAACGCCCTGGCTGAGGCCGTTATCCGCCTGCCTCAGGGGCATCGCGCCCTAACCCTGGCCGAGGACGCCGGTGGTTCGGTTGAGGAGCTCGACGGCGGTTCTGCTGAGCTGCTTTTGGCCCGCACCGTCAGTGCCGCCGGTCGCTCCCGTGCCCACGTGGGTGGTGTCTCTGCCCCTATCGGTACGTTGGCAGATATCGGCCATACCCTGGTTGCGGTCCACGGCCAGTCCGACCAGCTGCGCCTCAAGGATGCCGCCGAACAGCGTCACGCTTTGGACTCCTACGCCGGGAAAAAACTTGAAAAGCTTTTGGCGGCCTACACCGTCAACTACGAGCGCTACCGTCAGGCTGCCGGGGAACTTCGCGACGTCCGCGAAAATACCCGCGCTCGCGCGCTGGAAGCCCAGACCCTGCAGGGGGCTCTGGCAGAAATCGATTCGGTGCAACCTGCCGAGGGCGAAGATGAGGCTCTGCGGGCAGAAAGCCAAAAACTGGCCAACGTTGAGTCCCTGCGTCTAGCTGCGGCGACGGCGTCCGCCGCTCTGTCGGGCACCGAATACGGGGACGCGGACGAGCCCAACGTGCTGGGGCTGCTCGATGCCGCCCGCACCGCCCTGGCCTCAGAGGCAGATGCGGACGCCGACCTGGCAGCTCTCGCTGGACGGCTGAACGAGGCACTGATCCATGTGACCGACATTGCCGAAGAAATCTCGGCCTACACTTCGGGACTAGATACCGAGGGGCCAGAACGCCTTGCTGAGGTCGAGCACCGCCGGGCCCAGCTCAAGAGCCTGACCCGCAAGTACGGGGCTGATATTGCAGAGGTACTGGCCTGGGCAGAAGAATCTCGGGCCCGCCTGGAAACCCTCTCCGACGACCCGGCCCGCCAGGAGGCCCTGGAAGCCGAGCTGCGCCAGCTGCGCGAGACCCTGGGGGAGCAGGCTGCGGAGCTCACCGACCTGCGCACCAAGGCAGCCCGCAAACTGGCAGCGGCGGTCAGCGAAGAACTCTCAGCCCTGGCCATGCCGAACGCCTCGCTGGTGGTTGAGGTAGAAGAAACCGAGAAGTTCCACCGCTACGGTAAGGACGCGGTGACCTTCATGCTGGCTCCCCATGCCCAGGCCGTCCCCCGCCCTCTGGGCAAGGGCGCCTCGGGCGGTGAACTCTCCCGCGTGATGCTGGCCCTCGAAGTGGTGCTCTCAGAAGTAGACCCCGTGCCCACCTTCATCTTTGACGAGGTGGACTCCGGCGTTGGTGGCAAGGCCGCCATCGAAATTGGCCGCCGCCTGGCCATGCTCGCTAAGAACGTGCAGGTACTGGTGGTCACCCACCTGCCCCAGGTAGCTGCCTTTGCCGACCAGCACATCCTGGTGCGCAAAAACGATGACGGCTCCCTCTCTCGTGTGCAGGTTCTCACACCCGAGGAACGAGTCGTAGAGCTTGCCCGCATGCTCTCTGGCCACGACCAGTCGGCAGCAGCCCAGGAACACGCCCGGGAACTCCTGGCGGACGCCGGCCAGCTCTAAGCCCGACAAATCTGGTCCAGGCTGCAGGGCCTACCAGACCCCCACAAACGCATGCTGGGAGCGGACGCCGGGGCAGGCGTCCGCCCACCGGGCCCTGCCCCGCAGTGTTTACACGCGCGAAACAGAAACGGTGATAGGCTGGAATTCCGTGGTAGATACAAACGCATCAAACAACGGTAAAGTCACCCGCCAGATTTTCGTCACCGGCGGCGTAGCATCATCTCTCGGCAAAGGCCTCTCAGCCTCATCTCTCGGCCGGCTTCTTCGCTCCCGCGGTCTCTCAGTGACCATGCAGAAGCTCGACCCCTATCTCAACGTCGACCCCGGCACCATGAACCCCTTCCAGCACGGTGAAGTATTCGTCACCGACGACGGGGCAGAAACCGACCTCGACATCGGCCACTACGAACGCTTCCTCGACGAGAACCTCTCCCAGGCAGCAAACGTCACCACCGGCCAGGTCTACTCCCACGTCATCGCCAAGGAACGCCGCGGTGAATACCTGGGCGATACCGTACAGGTCATTCCCCATATCACCGATGAAATCAAGCGCCGTATGCGCCTGCCTGCCGAAGGCGAGAACGCCCCCGACATCATCATCACCGAAATCGGTGGCACCGTGGGCGACATCGAATCCCTGCCCTTCCTCGAAGCAGCCCGCCAGGTCCGCCGCGATGTAGGCCGCCGGAATGTCTTCTTCCTGCACGTGTCTCTGGTACCCTTCATCGGGCCGTCCGGCGAGCTGAAGACCAAGCCCACCCAGCACTCCGTTGCCGCTCTGCGTGGCCTGGGTATTATTCCCGACGGCCTGATCCTGCGCTGTGAGCGCGAAGTGCCCGAGTCACACAAGATCAAGATTGGTCATGCCTGCGACGTAGAGCCCGAGGCCGTTATCTCCTGCGCTGACGCCCCCAGCATCTACGACATCCCCAAGACCCTGCACAGCCAGAACCTGGACGCCTACATCCTGGACTACCTGGGCATCGACGCTAACCCCGTTGACTTCACCCAGTGGGATAAGCTGCTGAGCGCCGTCCACACCCCCAAGACCGAGGTCAACGTTGCTCTGGTCGGTAAGTACATCGACCTGCCCGATGCCTACCTGTCGGTCACCGAGGCCCTGCGCGCCGGCGGCTTTGCCAACGACGCTAAGGTCAACATCAAGTGGGTTGCCGCCGACCTCTGCGCTAGCCGCGAGGACGCCGCCCACCAGCTACGCGGTATGGACGCCATTCTCGTGCCCGGCGGCTTCGGCATCCGCGGCCTTGACGGCAAGATTGGCGCCCTGCGCCACGCCCGCGAAAACAAGATTCCCACCCTGGGCATCTGCCTAGGTCTGCAGTCCATGGTGCTCGAATACGCCCGCAACGTACTCGGTATCAAGGACGCCTCATCGACCGAGTTCGATCCCGAGACCGCATCCCCGCTGATCGCCACCATCGAAGAGCAGAAGGCCTTCGTGGACGGCGCAGGCGACCTGGGCGGCACCATGCGCCTGGGCCTCTACCCCGCAACCCTGGCAGCAGGTTCACTGGCTGAAAGTGTCTACGGGGCAACCGAGGTAGCAGAACGCCACCGCCACCGCTACGAGGTCAACAACGACTACCGCCAGCAGCTGGAAGAAGCCGGACTGGTGATCTCCGGTACCTCACCCGACTCGTCCCTGGTGGAGTTCGTCGAGCTGCCCGTGAGCGAGCACCCCTACTACATCGCCACCCAGGCCCACCCGGAATACCGCTCCCGCCCCACCCGCCCCCACCCCCTCTTTGCGGGGCTGATCAAGGCGGCACTTGAGGCCCGCAAGAACGGCTAGTACTGTTCTAAGGTATGCAACAGAATCTCTCGTATGAGGTGGGGGACGCCCCCCGCCTCGACGCCCCGGCGCTCGCCGCGACCCAAGATACAATCGCTGACATCGCCAACCCCCGCTACGTCACCAGCCGCACCACCAAATTTGAGGGCTACGTCTGGGACGTTATCCGCGAGGGCATAGCGCTGGAAGAAGGTGCCGAACCCTTCGAACGAGATTTTCTGTTGCATCCCGGGGCGGTTGCCGTCCTTGCTCTCAACGAGAAGAACGAGGTGCTGCTCATCAACCAGTACCGCCACCCCGTCCGCGCCAACCTCTGGGAAATCCCCGCAGGTCTACTCGACATCGACGGTGAAGACCCCGTGCACGCTGCCGCCCGTGAACTGGCAGAAGAAACTGACCTCCAAGCTGCCCGGTGGGACACCCTCATGGAGTTCTACAACTCACCCGGTGGCATGGGCGAGGCCTGCCGTATCTACCTGGCCCGCGATCTCAGCGCCATCCCCGCTGAAGACCGCGAAGAGCGGGTCCACGAAGAATCAGAAATCGTGCAGCGCTGGGTGCCCCTCGAGGAGGCCGTCCGCGCCGTGCTGGCCGGACGAATCCACAATGCCGCCTCCACCAACGCGATTCTTGCCGCCGACGCCGCAGCCCGCCGTAACTTCGAAACCCTCTACCCGGCGTCCGCCCCCTTCACCGCCCACCCCGCCCTGCGCGAGGCAAACTACCGCGGCGAAATCCGCCCCGCCGAAGGCCTCTAAGGTGGCCCCCAGCGCCCCGGCTGCACCCACCCCGCTCGACAGGGCCATCGAGGCCTACCTCAACCACCTGGCCATCGAACGAGGCCTTGCCGCCAACACCCAGGCAGCCTACCGCCGCGACCTCACCCGCTACAGCACCTACCTGGCAGGCCAGGGCGTGATAGACCCGGGTACAATCACCAAAAAACACGTGCGCGACTTCGCCGCCCACTGCTCTGCCCCGGGCAAGGATGGGGGAGCAGGCCTTGCCGCGAAATCGGTCGCCCGCATCATCAGCGGCGTACGCGGCGCCCACTCCTTCTGGTATCGCGAAGGCACCACGCCCACAGACCCCGCGGCGACCGTCCGCCCGCCCACCCCTGCCGCCCGCCTGCCCAAGGCCCTGCCCCTGGCCGACATCACCCGCCTGCTGGAAAGCCCCGACCCCGCCACCCCCGCGGGGCTGCGCGATAGGGCCCTGCTCGAATTCCTCTACTCCACGGGTGCCCGCATCAGCGAAGCCATCACGGTTGATATCGATGACCTGGTCATCGACCGGAACCCCACGGAAGAAAACCCCCAGCTGCCCGCCGTCGTGAGACTCTTCGGTAAAGGCAACAAGGAGAGAGTAGTGCCTGTTGGCTCCTACGCTGCCCGGGCTATCGACGACTACCTGGTGCGCGGACGCCCGGCGCTCGCCTCCCGCGGCAGGGGAAGCGCTGCCCTCTTTCTCAACGCGAGAGGCGGGCGTATCACCCGGCAGGGGGCCTACCTTATCCTTAAAAACCACGCTGAACGGGCGACAATTCGGGCTGAGATTTCTCCGCATACCCTGCGCCACTCCTTCGCAACCCACCTGCTTGAGGGCGGGGCCGACATTCGCGTGGTGCAGGAACTTCTGGGGCATGCTTCGGTGACAACAACCCAGGTCTATACCAAAGTCACCGCCGATACCCTGCGCGAGGTCTTTGCAGCTAGCCACCCCCGCGCCCGCTAGATATACGAGAGACAACGATGAATACTACCCCGCAGACAGACCAAGCCCGCTTAGATACCGCTACCTTTGATGTACTGGTTATCGGCGCTGGCCCGGTGGGAGAGAACCTTGCCGACTACGCCACCCAGGGCGGGCTGAACGTTGCCCTGATTGAGCACGAACTTCTGGGCGGGGAGTGCTCCTACTACGCCTGTATGCCGTCTAAGGCCCTGCTGCGGCCCTTGCAGGTAGCTCAGATTGCCCAGCACCTGCCCGGCCTCACCGGAACCACTGTGAACGCAGATGACCTGCTGAAACGGCGTGATGCCTGGGTCTCTCGCTACCGGGATGAGGGGCAGGTACGCTGGGCTGAATCGGCCGGTATCACCGTGGTGCGCGGCCACGGAGAACTGACCGGTGATAAAACCGTCACGGTAACCTCCGCTAACGGAGCCACCCGGGTTCTCAAGGCCCGCCGGGCCGTTGTGCTGGCAACGGGGTCACAGGCTCGGGTGCCTCATCTCTATACGGGGTTAGAGGCCTGGGATAACAGGGACGCTACCGGCGTAGTTGAGATACCGCGGCGACTTACCATCGTGGGTGGCGGTGTAGTTGCGGTAGAAGCTGCCACCTGGATGGCCGCCCTGGGCAGCGAAGTGACCCTGCTGGTACGCGGGCAGCACCTCTTGGGCAGGCTAGGAGCAGAGGTCGAGGGGCTCAGCGATATGATTGCTACGGCCCTGACCGATGCCGGCATCACCCTCCGCTACGGTGCCCGGGTTACGGACGCCCGCCGCGAGGCCCCCAGCGCCACAGGGCTCGGTAGGGTGCACGGTGGGGAAGTTACGCTCACCCTTGATGACGGGCAGACCCTGGTCAGTGATGAACTGCTGCTAGCGACCGGGCGCACCCCTGCCTTAGAAGCGGTAGGGCTCCACACTATTGGTCTCAGCCCGGAGGCGGCCCTGGCCGGTGAGGGGCCCGACTGGCTCCACCTGATTGGGGACGCCGCCGGGCAGGTACTACTCACACACCAGGGTAAATACCGGGCACGGGTTCTAGGGACCGCCCTCGCCGGGCAGGAAGAGTACGCCCCAGAACAAGAAGCTCCAGTACCCCAGGTAATCTTCAGCCAGCCCCAGGTAGCCCAGGTCGGACTCACCGCTCCTCAGGCCACCCAACAGGGCCATAGCGTGATTACCAGCCGGGCCGCCATGAACGAGGCCGCCGGTACTTCCTTGCTGTCTGACCTCAACCGGGGCTTTGCCGAACTGACCGTTGATGCTGACACCGGCGTCCTACTGGGTGCCGTCTTTGTGGGGGAGGAAGCTGCCGAGCTCCTGCACGCAGCTACGATTGCCGTCACCGCCCAGCTACCCGTTAAGCTGCTGCGGCACGCGGTACCTGCCTACCCAACGTCCTCAGAAATCTGGCTGCGTCTGCTTGAAAAACTCCCTAGGGAGCTGCGCTAGTACTGCCAGATAGGTAAATAGCACAAAGTCGGCTGGCTGAGGAACGAGAAGCTTCTCAGCCAGCCGACTCAGCGAGTCGCTGCTAAGGGTGGAGACTTAGCTCAGGTGGCGCTCGTCCACACCGTTGTAGGCAGAGAGCGGGCGGATCAGCGAATTCGCTGCGCGCTGCTCCAAGATGTGGGCGGTCCAGCCGGTGATGCGGGAAGCCACGAAGATGGGGGTGAAAGTGGGGGTATCAAAGCCCATCAGGTGGTAGGTGGGGCCAGCGGGGTAATCCAGGTTGGGCTTGATTCCCTTAGCCTCGTCCATTGCTTCAGCCAGCCCCTGGTAGAGACCGATAATGTCGTGGCGGCCGTAGTATTCGACCATGTCGAAGAAGGACTTCTGCATGGTGGGCACACGGGAGTCGCCGTTCTTGTAGACCCGGTGGCCGAAGCCCATAATCTTCTTCTTCTCTGCTAGGGCGGCCTCCATCCATGCCTTTGCACGGGCCTTAGCGTCCGCCTGGGACTCACCCTCAATCACACCGATTTCATCGAAGGTGTGCTGCACGGCCTCGTTGGCGCCACCGTGCAGGGGGCCCTTAAGGGCACCGATGGCGCCGGTGACGGCTGAGTGCAGGTCTGAGAGGGAGGAGGTAATGACGCGGGCAGTGAAGGTAGAGGCGTTGAAGGAGTGCTCGGCGTACATGACCATGGAGACGTTGAAGGCGGTCTTGACCTCGGGGGCCGGGACTTCGCCGAAGGCCATGTAGAGGAAGTTATCGCAGTAGTCCAGGTCTTCGCGCGGGGCAATGATGTCCTGGCCCCGGCGGCGACGCTGGTCGTAGCAGACGACAGCCGGCATGACCGCGAACAGTTCCTTGGCCTTGAGCAGTTCGGTCTCGGGGGAGAGATCCTCGCTCTTGGGGTCGGCTGCGCCCAGGAAGGAGGTCGCTGTGCGGCAGACATCCATGGGGTGGCAGTCGGTAGGCAGGGCGTCGATCACTGCCTTCAACGCTGCCGGTAGCTCACGGTGGGCTCTCTCGAAAGCGGTGAACTCTTCCAGCTCTTCGTCGGTGGGTAGCTCCCCGTTCCAGAGCAGCAGGGCTACCTTCTCAAAAGGAACAGTCGCCAGTTCCTGTACCGGGTAGCCCCGGTAGAGCAGGGAGTTGGTTTCTGCGTTGACCTTTGAGATGGCGGTATAGTCAGCAACTACACCGGCCAGACCTTTTTTGACCTCGTTGTCGCTCATGTCTGTTTCTCCTTGTGCGTTTAGGCTTCGAACTTACCGGGAACCTCGAAGTTGAAGATGCCGGTGTCGAACTGGTTGTAGGCCTCGTAATCGACCAGGTCGTAGAGGCGGGAGCGGGTGAACATCTGGTCCACGTAGGCCTCCTGGGTACCGTCACGCTCGATGGTTTCCAGGACGCGTTCCATGGCTCCCAGCGAGGAGCGCAGCAGGGTGACAGGGTAGATAATCATTGAGATACCCGCTTCAGCCAGCTGTTCCTTGGTGTAAAGCTCGCTCTTACCGAACTCGGTCATGTTGGCAAGAACCGGCACGTCTACAGCGTCGCAGACAGCCTTGAACTCGTCGAGATTCTTCATGGCCTCGGGGAAAATCGCATCGGCGCCGGCATCGACCAGAGCCTTGATACGGTTTATGGTTTCCTCAAGGGAAGAGGTACCGCGCAGGTCGGTGCGGGCCATAATCAGGAAGTTCTCGTCCCGGCGGGCCTCGGCTGCCGCCTTGATTCGCTTGGTCGCGGTTTCAAGGTCAACCATGTTCTTGTTGTCGAGGTGGCCGCAGCGCTTGGGGTTGAACTGGTCCTCGATGTGGCAGCCTGCCAGGCCGTATTCTTCGAATTCCTGGATGGTGCGGGCCACGTTCATGGGTTCACCAAAGCCGGTGTCGGCATCCACAATGGCGGGCAGATTGGTGATGCGGGCAATCTGCCCTGCGCGCTGGGCTACCTCGGAGAGGGTGGTGAGGCCGACGTCCGGAAATCCCAGCTCGTTGGCCAGCACTGCGCCCGAGATGTAGATACCGTCAAAGCCTTTTTCCTCGATTAGGCGGGCTGAGATGGGGGTGTAGGTGCCGGGGAACTGGCGAATCTGGTCGCTAGCCAGCATCTCGCGCAGGTCCTTGCGCTTTTCGGTTGCGGTTTTTGAAGCGTACAGCATTAGAAGATACCCTTCTTGCCGGTTTCAAGGTCGATGGAGGCGGTGATGTTGAGGGCGTCCAGCTCACCTGCACCCAGGTTAGCCAGGTTCTCGGCTGCCTCGATGAAGCGGTTCTGCTCTTCTTCAGAGACCTTGCCCTCGGCCAGCTTGCGGAACTTGCCGATGTAGTCCTCGCGGGCGAAAGGACGGGCACCGAGCGGGTGGGCGTCCGCCACAGCGATTTCTTCGCTGAAGGTCTCGCCGTTAGCCAGCTTGATTTCAACGCGGCCACCGAAGGCCTTTTCTGCGGGGTCGTTGGAGTGGTAGCGGCGGGTCCACTCGGCATCCTCAGCGGTGGTGACTTTGTGCCAGAGGGCTACGGTGTCTTCGCGCTGGGCACGCTCGGGGGCGTAGGAGCCGACGTGGTCCCACTCGCCGTCCTGCAGCATAACGGTGAAGATGTAGGGGATGGAGTGGTCCAGGGTCTCGCGGGTGGCGGTGGGGTCGTACTTCTGGGGGTCGTTGGCGCCAGAGCCGATGACGTAGTGGGTGTGGTGGGAGGTGTGCAGAACAATCGACTCGATGTTCTCGGGGTTGGCGAATTCGGGGTGTTCGCGGTGCAGCTTGCGGGCCAGGTCAATCCATGCCTGGGCCTGGTACTCAGCGGAGTGTTCCTTGGTGTAGGTGTCGAGGATCGCTCGCTTGGGCTCGCCAATTTCGGGCAGGGGCACTTCGTAGTGGGCGTCGGGGCCGTCCAGCATCCAGGCGATGACGCCGTCCTCACCCTCGTAGATCGGCACGGGGGAGGTCTGGCCGCGCATAGCTCGGTCAACCGCTTCAACTGCCATCTTGCCTGCAAAGGCGGGGGCGTGGGCCTTCCAGGTGGAGATTTCGCCCTTGCGGGACTGGCGGGTTGCGGTGGTGGTGTGCAGGCCCTGACCGATGGCCTGGAAGATGGTTTCGGTGTCCAGGCCCAGCAGGGTGCCAATACCGGCAGAAGCGGACGGGCCGATGTGGGCGACGTGGTCAATCTTATGCTTGTGCAGGCAGATGGCCTTGACCAGGTCGACCTGGACCTCGTAGCCGGTAGCGATACCGCGAATCAGGTCGCGGCCGGTGGAGCCCACGTGCTGGGCTACTGCCAGAATCGGGGGAATGTTATCGCCGGGGTGGGAGTATTCGGCAGCCAGGAAGGTGTCGTGGTAGTCGAGTTCACGCACTGCCACGCCGTTGGCCCAGGCTGCCCATTCGGGGGAGACCTTGGTGCTGGCGGGGACGCCGAAGATGGCTGCGCCCTTTCCATTGGGGGAGTGGGCGTGGGTAAGAGCCTGGTCGCGGGCGGAGATGATGGGGCCGCGGTTGAGAGAAGCGATAGCGACAGAGGCGTTGTCGATAATGCGGTTGATGACCATCTCTTCGACCTCGGGGAGCACCTCAACGGGGTCGGTGGCTACCTGGGCGAGCTTGTAGGCGAGCTGGTCTTCGCGGGGCAGGTTTTCTTCGGACTTATAAACTCGAACGGAGTGCAGCTTGGTCACTGATGTTTCCTTTCAGGTTGTTCCTACCGGCAGCGGCGCCGGTGAGGGGATTCTTAGGCTGTTGGTTCTGGATGGTTGAAAAGACTGTGTTGGCTCTGAGAGGCTGCGGCCTCTTCGATGGCGTAGAGCGCGTTGGCCAGGTGCAGGCGGGTAGCGGCTTCAGCAAGCTGCGGGTCGCCGGAGGCGATGCAGCGGGCAATCTGGGCATGCTCTTCAGCCGCCTGCTCTAGCCGGATGGGGTTGGCTTTAGAAAGCTTGCGGATGCGGGTGAGCTGGGTGCGCAAGGACGTCTGTGCTTGGTGCAGGTAGCGGTTGTTGGCTGCCGCGTCGATCGCGGTATCGAGCTCATCCACTAGGGAGTAGTACTCCGCCAGTGAGGCTTCTCCGCGGTGCAGGGCGAACGATGCCTCTTCAAAGGCCTGTGCCAGCTCTTTGAAGACCTTGGAATCACCCCGCCGTGCTGCAAGTGCTGCCGCAGTGCTGTCGAGCGAGGTGCGTAGCTCAAAGAGGGCGTACACATTCGCTAGAGAAATCGGTGCAACGATAACGCCGCGGCCCGGTGCCGGTTCGGCAAGACCCTCGGCGAGAAGGCGGGATATAGCTTCGCGGACGGGGGTGCGAGAGACCCCCAGGCGCTCTGACTGTTCTACCTCTGCAATCACAGAACCGGGAGCGAGCATTCCCTCCATGATGTCGCTGCGCAGGCTCTGATAGGCCAGTTCACCAGCTCTCATTCGCTCTCTCCTTTCACAGTTTTGTGATGTGTTGCACTGAAATTGGCGGTTGTGACCACTCTAAAACACCGACCCGAGTTTTGTATACAAAAGGGGAAAATTTTTCGGACTGTGCATGAAATAATGTGTCATTTTTACCAGTTTCACAAATTTTTGTATACAAAACCTTGCCAAATGTGACCCCTCGCACTAGGTTGGAGTCACTCCCTCATGACAACCCACCACCGGCGTCCGTAAAGGAGCACCCCACATGGCAACATACGCTGACACCTACACCCGCAGCATCGAAAACCAGGAAGAATTCTGGCTAGAGCAGGCACAGGCCATTAGCTGGTCAATCGAACCAACCCGCGCCCTCGATAGCGATGCTGCCCCACTGTACCGCTGGTTCCCCGACGGCACCCTCAACACCTGCTACAACGCCGTTGACCGCCACGTAGAAGCCGGCCACGGCGATCGCACCGCCATCACCTACGACTCAGCCATGCTCGGCACCCGCCAGAACATCACCTACTCAGAACTCAAAGGCGAGGTAGAGAAAATTGCTGGGGCGCTCGCGTCCGCCGGGGTCGAAAAAGGCGACCGCGTGCTCATTTATATGCCCATGATTCCCCAGGCTGCCATGGCCATGCTGGCGGTTGCCCGCCTGGGCGCCGTGCACTCGGTGGTCTTCGGCGGCTTTGCCCCCAACGAACTAGCTAGCCGTATCAACGACTGCTCGCCCACCGTCGTTCTGACCGCTTCTGGCGGTGTGGAACCCAAGCGCCGCATCGAGTACATTCCCGCCGTCGAAAAGGCTATTGAGCTATCACAGACCAAGCCTGCGACCGTGCTGGTCTTCGAACGTGAGGGCTTTGAGAATTCAGTATCTGATGCGGTGCGCCGAGCTGAAGAGAACTCCACCGGCGTGACCTGGCTCGATTGGGGGCAGGCCGTTGAGGTAGCCCAGCCATACGCGCCTGTCGAGGTGAAGGCCACCGACCCTCTCTACATTCTGTACACCTCCGGCACGACCGGCTCTCCCAAGGGTGTAGTGCGCGATAACGGTGGGCACGCCGTGGCTCTGACCTGGACCATGAAAAATATTTACAACGTGGGCCCCGGTGAAGTGATGTGGTGTGCCTCGGATGTGGGCTGGGTTGTGGGCCACTCCTACATTGTCTACGGCCCTCTGCTGGCCGGGGCAACCACCGTGCTCTATGAGGGCAAGCCCGTGGGGACCCCGGACGCCGGTGCCTTCTGGCGCGTCGTCCAAGAATCTGGTGCCAAGTCCCTCTTTACCGCTCCCACCGCCCTGCGAGCTATCCGTAAGGCTGACCCTGAGGCAGAACTGCTGGGTAACTACGATATTTCCTCGCTACAACTACTCTTTGTGGCCGGTGAGCGTCTGGATCCCGAAACCTACCACTGGGCCACTGAAAAGCTGGGCGTGCCCGTCATTGATAACTGGTGGCAGACTGAGACCGGTTGGGCCATTGCCGCTAACCCCCGCGGTCTAGAAGCCCTGCCGCTGAAGCCCGGTTCCCCCTCTGTGCCCTCACCCGGTTACAACTTGCAGGTGCTCGACCCCTTCGGTGAGCCCGTCGGCCCCGGCGAAGAGGGCAACCTTGCCATCAAGCTGCCCATGCCCCCGGGTACCCTGCCCACCCTCTGGGGCAACGACGACCGCTACATTTCCTCCTACCTCGCTGCCTTCCCCGGCTACTACACCACCGGCGACTCTGGCTACATCGACGAGGACGGCTACGTCTTCGTCATGGGGCGCACGGACGACGTCATCAACGTATCGGGCCACCGCCTCTCAACCGGTGCTATGGAACAGGTACTCGCCGGCCACCCTGCTGTCGCTGAGTGTGCTGTGATCGGTGTGGCTGACCAGCTCAAGGGCCAGCGGCCCGCCGGCTACGTGGTGCTCAAGGCCGGCGCCGACATCACCGAAGAGCAGCTGGCTGCCGAACTCATCGCCAGCGTGCGCAATGACATCGGTGCGGTAGCCGACTTCAAGGATGTCAAGATTGTGGACGGCCTGCCCAAGACCCGCTCCGGCAAGATCCTGCGCAAGACCATGCGCCAGATTGCCGACGGCGAGCAGTACACCGTGCCCTCCACTATTGAAGATATGAGCGTGCTGGACGATATCACTAAGGTGCTGCGTAGCTAATTCATAAGGGGATTCGCAGGCTCACAGCGAGCGTGAGCCTGCGAAGCCTCCTATGAATAAGCCTCTTGGTTAGCCTGGTAGGGGTTAGAGGCGCGATATGGGTAGGGCTGGTTGCCCATGTCATACTGGTAGCCATGACAACCCTTCTCGCCGCTGCGCCTGCCCTGCTCGGACTGGGACTCATGATGGGCTTTAGCCCCTCGCTCTACAGCATCACCTTTCTGGCGCTCATCAACGACCCCAGCAAAATGCATATTGTCCGCTGGATTAGTGGCGGGATTGTCATAGGGGCTACCGTCCTCGTCATGCTCTTCCGTTTCGTTGACCCAGAGAACCTAATACAGCTGGTTCACAGCGATGCGAGCAAAATCCTCGTGTGAAAGAGCATCGATGCCGTTGCTGCTCTGCTGCTTGCACTATCGGCAGTTCTACTCTGGACGCGCAGAAACCACCCCAAGAGGGCGTATAAGGTGAAAAACTCCCACCTCTCGCCTCGGAAAGCTGTGCTAGCAGGCTTCTTGAATTCGGCTATTGGTTTGAGTTCGATGGCAACGATGTATATGGTGGGTCGTCTGCTCACAACGGTGAGCCACAACGCGGTTGAATGGGTGCTGGCCTATCTCATCTTTACAGTCGGTATGGTTGGGCCCTACCTGCTACTCGAAGCAAGCTGGGATCGCTTCCCGGGCTTTGCTCACGCTGTCACAGGTGCGCTTACAAGGGTTAAGAATGCCAATCTGACCGCTCTCTATAGCCTGATGTTGCTAGTAGGGGCAGTCTTCTTTGGGGTGCTGACTGCTCGTTAGTTGGGGAAGATTTGATTCATGTTGATTCACACCCTATATTTGTATCTGTTCCTAAAACAAATACAAAAAGGATGTTCTGTGGATACCAAGTTCTCGGTCGCCGTACACACCCTGGTCATGCTCTCGGAAGCCGACGACAAACTCACCTCTGAGGCCATAGCAACCAGCGCGGGCACCAACGCCAGCTACATTCGCAAAATCATCTCCCTGCTCAAAAAAGCAGACCTGCTTGACCGCATCCCCGGTAGCTTTGACTACCAGCTCGGTAAACCGAAAACCGAAATGACCCTGCTCGATATCTACCGGGCCGTTAACCCCAACATCCACATTGATACCCACCAAAACGCCAACCCGGAATGCCCGGTAGGGGGCCACATTAACTCGGTACTCGACCCCATCGCCGCCCGCGCCGAACAGGCCATGACCGACCAGCTGGCAGGAATCACCCTGGATGCGGTCATCGAAGATATCAGGGCCAGCTACCTAGCAGCCCAGCCCGACGCTTAAATCTAACATCACCATCATCACCCACCCGAAAGAGAAATCCATGAAAGCATTTACCCTCACCTCCTACGCCGACGGCGGCGCTACCCAGTGGGCGGACGTCCCCGCCCCCGTCGCCGGGCCCGGCCAGGTGGTTATTGGCGTCCGCGCCGCAGGCCTCAACCCGCTTGATGCCATGATTGCCCGCGGTGATTTCAAGCAGCTCCTGCCCTACAAGCTCCCCCTCATCCTGGGGCAGGAAGTCGCCGGGGACGTCCTCGCCGTCGGTAGCGGCGTCACCGACTACTCGGTAGGGGATAAGGTCTTTACCCGCCTGCCCATTGACGCTATTGGTGGCTTTGCTGAGCAGGTTGCTATAGATGCTGCCCAGGTTGCGCCCATGCCTGCCAACCTGACCTACGCTGAAGCTGCTGGCCTGCCCCTGGTCCTACTCACCGCTATTCAGGCCTTCACCGAAAAGGCCCCCATCAAGCCCGGTGATAAGGTCTTCATCCAGGGCGGTACCGGCGGGTTGGGCTCTATCGCTATCCAGGTCGCCAAGCGCCTGGGCACAACCGTTGCCACCACCGTCAGCACCAAGAACGTCGAGCTGGCTAAGACCCTGGGGGCTGACGTGGTTATCGACTACCGCACCCAGAACTACGAGGAGCACATCTCGGGCTACGACATCGTGCTCGACACCCTGGGCAAGGGGGAAACCACTCGTTCCATGAAGGTGCTGGCACCCGGCGGCATCCTGGTGACCGTGGTCGGAGCCCCCGATACCGACTTCGCCGCCCAGCTCGGTAAGAAGGCCCTGACCCCGGTCATGTGGTTCCTCAGCCGAAAGGAGCGGGCTGCTGCCAAGAAGCTCGGCGTGACCTACAAGTTCCTCTTCATGCGGGCTGACGCAGGCCAGCTCAAGAGCTACACCTCCGCCATCGAATCTGGCGCTATCAAGCCCCTCATGGCCCAGACTCTGCCCTTTGACCGACTGGAAGAAGCCCTCAACCTGCTCGCCGCAGGTAAGGGCGGTCCCGGCAAAATCGTCGTTGAAACGAATTAGAGGTAATCGAATTTTGAGTGAAACCACCGAACTCTCGAGAGTTCGGTGGTTTCACTTAATGAGGCTTATTCAAAAGTAGACACGCACCCCACACCCACCAACTAGACAACGGCCCCACCCGCGGCAAAAATATGAG
>NZ_JBPPWJ010000024.1:0-8682 GCF_053547255.1 Rothia sp. 11273D007AR
TTTTATTTTTGCCGCTGGTGGGGCCGTTGTCTAGTTGGTGGGGGGTGGGGGTGTTGACCCCCTTATGAATAACCCTCCCTACATAGTTTGTGTCTCTATCCCTAAGAAACACTGATTTTTTACTGAAAAAATACTTGTCAAAATTGGGGGGGGGGGGGGTAACTTATAAGAGTCACACTAAAACACTGCTCTAGCTATCTAGCTGGATTCCACAGGGGGACTCATGAAGAAACTACTTTCTGTAGCTGCTACTGGCTTGGTTGTAACAACTACATTTGTTGGCTGTGGTGGTTCTAACCAAGGCTCATCAGAGCCTGCATCATCTGAGGTTAAGACAGCGGAAGCTTCGGTAGCTCCTGAAGCATCGTCATCTGTTGACTCATCGAATCAAGTGTTCACTGTATCAGATACGGAAATTGCTAAAGGTGTAAAAGAAAAATACACTCTTTCAGACAGAAATTACAGAATAAGCGAAGTGAGCCGAAATGAGATTATAGCAATTTCTGATGATTCAGTAAAAATATACGGAATCAAAAATCTCGATACACTGCAAGACTTATCGATTGGTTCCATCAGTGAATCAGAAGAAATAGATCCAGTTTTCTTCACTGGTGTAAAAATTTTGGGAAATAAAGCGATTATTGAGTTTGGTTATAAAGATTTAACCGTTGATAAATATAACGATACTGGGGCAATATATCAAGGTTACCAGGTTATTGATATTAGTACTGGTGAACGTATTGGTAATCCAATAAAATCAACCGTACGCTCAACACAAGATTCTAAAGGACACGTTTCTGACCTCAGTACCAGCTCAAAAATTGGAACACAGAACAAATGGGTTGCAGGCGTTCCTGGAGAATCTCTAGTTGTCAAGAGTTATCAAATGGATATTAAATACACCCTTGATGACCAGCAGGGAAATGCAATTATCTTTGATAACAAAAGTAATGCACCAAAAATTGTAGATATCCCAGGAGACATGCAAAAGGAGCGCTTCGTGCTATCTTCTTCTGGTCTGGTTGAGGTTGCAAACACTCAAGAGCTAATTCAGATTTCCTCTGATTCTTATGCATTCGAGGATAATACTAAGACCTACGTAAGCAGTATTGCTACTGAGAGTAATCAAGTTTTTTCAAATGAATCGCTAGAGCCAGGACTATATTCAGTTTTTGAAGGTTCTTCAAATTTTTGCGAGCCTGATTCAAAATATTCACTTAACACTGGTTTTCAAGAACTATCCGAAAGCGATTTTATCTGTAGAGCAATTGATGATTCTGGAAATATGATTGGTGAAAAAGGGGTAAAGTACATGCCTGTAATTATTACCTCGACAGGTGAAGTGATTGATTTGCCTGTAGATAAATCAGATATGGCTTCTTATTCTTACTTTAGAGGGGATTACCTGGTATACGGAGATTCGGTATACGAGATAAATCTCTAGTTTTTAGTTTTATTCTCAAAAGTTTAATCTTATGAACATTTTGTATTTTACTGATATTGATTACGAATTCTTGCAATAATCGAAAACGGAAAGCGACTTCCTGGTTTCATCATTGAGTTCAGGGAACCTAAGCTTTTTATGTAGCTGTTAATTGCAAAATTTTATGGGAATGCAAGGTTTACATCCGTTTCTAACAATTTAGTAGAAGTGTTATTCTTTCTGGATATGTTCTATTTAGAAAAATTTATTGAGTTTAAAATCAGATGCAATTAAAACGAAATATGGATAGATAGAAATGGCTCAAAAAAGTAAATTTGATCAATTTGCAGAAGACATGCAAATGCGCCAAATAGCTCAACAATTAGAGCTGGAAAGACAGACAAGAATACAACAGCAAATGGCAAATCATCAGCAGATGACGCAGTTTGCTGTATGGAAGGATACCAGTGATGGGCAACGGTATCTTAGTTGGTTGGATCAAGTGCAGAATATTTTCCAACAGTCTAGGAAAATTCAAGCAGAGTTTTCCACAGCATATGCAAAAGATTTACAAGCAGTAAATGCTGAGGTGATACCATTTTTTCAAGCGTTGGAAAAAAGCAAAAAACCGCTGGTCATTAAAATTAATTGGTTAATTTGGTTAATAATAATTAGTTTGCCTCTAATTTTCTCATCGTTTGCGTCTCAGCTTCAAATTCTATTCTTCACTGGAGTGGATGATAGCTATTGGCTTACTCCGATTAAATATTTCGGCCTGGGGCTTGTTGTTGAAATTGGATTGATAATTATATATCCAATTATCCGAAAAAATCTAATTATGCGACAGGCAAAAAGAGCCTGGGAGACATCTTTCCCAGGTGGCCCCGGATTTCAAGAGAAAATTAAACAGTGTCGCTGGCTGATTGATGTTTATATGAATTTGAAATCAAGAAAGATAAATAATGATTATGATTTAATTAAACAAATCTATAAAAATCAGTTTGATATGTCGTTTAAACATAGAAGTTGGTATCATCTTCGGGAAATAAACGGAATGAGTCTTATTGATTACTATAACAGGTTTATTGATGACGCCCCTAAAAATCTTCCTACAAACCTACCTACGGTGAGGATGCCTTCGCCTGCTCCTAGCCGCGATTTTCCTCCCGGAACCCAGGCTGCAAACTTCTTGGTATCTAAATTTAATGCTTAGATAGTCTGCAAGAAAGAAGTAGTTACGGATAGATATGAATAATAATATAAATGACAATAATCTATATGGTGATTTGGGGTCCCAAAAAAATCCTTACATGCCTCCAAGTGAAGCTATTGTCAATAATAATATCTCACCAGAAGAAATTCTCGTAGAAAAAATTAACAGGATAAAACTCGCTCCAATTGCCTGGGGCGCCCTGGGGTTTTTGCCCCCTCTAATATACTGGCTGAGGTATAAAAATAATCCGGAATTCCAGGCCGTTCGCAAGAACGCGGCAGATACCTTCAATTTTACGATATGCGTTGCTTTGATTTTATTTTTGCTTAATATTTTATTATTGGTTGGTCCTCTTCTTGCGCTGCCTGTAATTTTATGGCAATGGGTTGAAATTTATAAATGCTATCAACTTTCCAAGAGTGGTAAAGAAATAGCCTACCCTATTAAAATTCCAATTCTTAGCTGATTTTTTAAAAAATGTCGATTCACTCATCTTGAGGGATGGGTGAATCGATTTATATATAATAATTATTTTATGGAGATTTTCTAGTTTGGGCTATCCCCCCTTTTATTGGTATAGTTCTTGGGTTGGAAATGCTTATAATTGCATGAAGATGTTATGCGGTGTTTTCCAAAGTGCTGTTTTTATGAAAATTTATTAGTGAGATTAATGGTATTCCTTCAGGTCTAGCCGCCATTGATTTTCTTCATTCCAACTAAGGAAATTTTGCACTGGCTCTAGTAGCAGCGTACCTGTGGAGGGGCGGTCTACAGTGGTTCAATGTGACAACTTCTCAAAGCGCCTCGCTTCATGGCGGTGCTGTTACTAACTTCAACGGAATCTCATGCCAGGTTGTTTCTGTCGGGCGCACCAAATGTATTAGTACTGATTTGCTGGAGCTTTCCAAGAAAAACCACCAGCCGTACAATTGGTTGTACAAGAAAGGCTGTGTGGAATGAAAACAATGACCTATTCAGAATCTCGAGCTCGGTACGCAGAGGTCATGGATTCTGTTATCAACGACCGCGAAGAAGTCATCATCACGAGAGTGGGGCACGACCCCGTCGTCATGCTATCGCTCGAAGACTACGAGTCCCTCAAAGAAGCCGCCTACCTCATGCGCTCCCCCCGGAACGCTCGTCGAATCTCTGACTCAATCGCGCGACTGAAAGCTGGTCTGGGGGAGGAACACCAGCTGATCGAAGAGTAAGCCATGAAAATCGTGTGGGATGAAAACGCCTGGGAAGACTACCTCTGGTGGCAGCAGCAAGACCGCAAAGTCCTCAAACGCATTAACACTCTGATCAAAGATATTGCCCGCAACGGGCACGAAGGTATCGGCAAACCCGAGGCCCTTAAACACGACTGGTCAGGGTTCTGGTCGCGGCGGATTACAGACGAACACAGACTCATTTATGCGATAACAGATACGTCAATCTTGATTGCCGCCTGCAGATACCACTACTGATAGGCAACGATTGAAAGTCTGGGCTCCCTGCCCCACCGAGCTGCCGCGGGCGTCCTTTCTTTTTGCTCGGGTGTACGGGTAGAATGGAGGGCTTGAATTTTCCGCGATGAAGGGTTCCCTCTTGACCGAGAACACAACCGCAACCGGTGAGCAGACTGCCGCTGAAAAAGCCTACGAGGCTCAGCTGGCAGGCGAACGAGCCTACGTGGGCAGGCTGTACGCCCGCCTCGATGAGCTCCGAGAGATTAACGAGAAAAAGCTCAAGAGCACCCGCAAGAACCAGGCCGTTGGCAGCCACCAGAACCGTTCAGAACGTGACGCCTACGCCCAGCACTATGAAGACCGCCTGGCCCAGTACAACGCTGTCGACCACCGTCTGGCTTTTGGTCGTCTTGACCTTGACGACGAGGCTATCCGCTATATCGGCCGTATCGGCCTGGCAACCGAAGACCACGAGCGCCTGCTCATTGACTGGCGCGCCCCCGAAGCGGGTACCTTCTACCAGGCGACCGCTTTCAACCGGCAGGGTGTGCGCCGCCGCCGCCACCTGATGCTAGAACGCCGCGAAGTCACCGGCTTCGAAGACGACGTGCTCGACTCAACCCTTCTTGAGGACGGCGATGAGAACCTGCACGGTGAGGGTGCCCTGCTAGCGGCCCTGAACCGCAAGCGCACCGGCCGCATGGGCGATATCGTGGCGACAATTCAGGCAGAGCAGGACGCCATCATCCGCGCCGATTTGGCGGGCGTCCGCGTCGTTCAGGGTGGCCCCGGTACCGGTAAGACCGCTGTTGCCCTGCACCGCGCTGCCTACCTGCTCTACACCTTCCGCGAGCGTCTGAATAACGCCGGTGTACTGGTTGTTGGCCCCTCCGCCTCCTTTATGTGGTACATCGAGCGTGTTCTACCTTCACTGGGTGAAACCGGCGTGGTCATGTCGTCTCTCGCCACCCTGTACCCCGGTATCAAAGCTGTACCCGAAACCGACCCCGCTGTTGCTAGGGTCAAGGGCGATTTACGCATGGCTGAGGTTATCAAAAAGGCTGTAGCCGACCGTCAGAAGGTACCGGCCAAGCCCGTGAAGATGTATGTGGACTCTACCGCCATCGAGATGACCCCCGGCATGGTCAAGCATGCCCGCAACACGGCGCGTTCAACCGGCAAGCCCCATAATGAGGCACGGGAAACCTTTGTGAAGGTGCTCCTCAAAGAGCTCACCGTCCAGCTCAACGAAAAGCTGGATGCCGCCGCCGGCCACGCGGTTGACCGCCCCTACCTGGAAGATGACGTTCGCGGGTCCCTGGACGTCCGCCGGGCCATCAACCTGGCTTGGATGCCCCTGTCACCCGAGACCCTGGTGCGCTCGCTGTTTTCCAAGCCAGAGTACCTGCAGAGCGCAACCGCCGGCGTCCTGACCGATACCGAACGCGATACCCTAGTCCGCGCCGCTAACCTGCCCTTTACCGAGTCCGATGTGCCCCTGCTTGATGAGGCAGCTGAGCTGCTGGGTGATTTTTCCAAGGTCGCCGGTGCCGGGGCTGCCGCCCGCGCTGAGGCTGCCCACCAGGCTAACCTCGAAAATGCGCGTAAGGCTCTGGAGAACGTGGATCAGCAGCTGGCCGATATGGGTGTCGATGGTGTGGTCACCGCCGAGCAGATTGCTGAACTCAACGAGGAACGCGGCGAGCGTATGACCGCCGCCCGCGCCGCGCAGGCCGACCGCACCTGGGCCTACGGGCACGTGGTGGTCGATGAGGCCCAGGAGCTTTCCCCCATGCAGTGGCGCCTGCTCATGCGCCGCTGCCCCATGAAGTCCTTCACGATTGTCGGCGACATTGCGCAGGCTTCATCGGCTGCTGCTTCCCAGTCCTGGGCGCAAGCTCTGGAACCCTTCGTGGGGGAGCGCTTTACCCTGGACGAGCTGACCGTCAACTACCGCACCCCCGCCCAGATTTCGGACGCCGCCGTTGCGGTTGCCCGTGCTGCCGGCCTGGAGATTTCAGCCCCGCGCGCTGTGCGCGAGGGTAACTGGGCACCGACCGCTCGTATCGTGGATGAGGACGGCCTCTACCCGGCTGTGGTGAGCACCGTCAGCGATGAGCTGGAGCAGGGCGCCGGTGGCCTGATCGGCGTGATTGTCAGTGAAGAGCGCTACCGCGAGACTGCCCTGGCGATCGCTGCCGAGCACAAGGGTAAGCTGGGTACCTCGGCCTCAGCCCTGGAGCACCAAGTACTCATTCTGACCCCGTGGGAGGCCAAGGGCCTGGAGTTCGATACCGTGATTATCGTTGAGCCTAACGACCTGGTGCGTGCGGCTAACGGTTCGGTGGGCGACCTGTATGTCTCCATGACCCGCCCCACCCAGCGCCTGCACCTGCTCGCTTCTCGTGACCTGCCCGCGGGCATCGCCCCTACCGAGTAGCCTGCAAGTAATCCCGTAGCGCAAGGACGCTCCCACCCCCCTCCTGCCCGCGGGCAGGGAAGCGGAGGAGGGGCGTCCTTTCTCTTTCTCTCAATCAGAGAACACCGGAAGTGCCCGCTGCCCGTCCCGGCGGTGAACTGGTACCTTTGTAGAGGTGGCTTTGCCACTGCTTTTTGTTCATTACTAACCATGGAGTAACCGTGTCTGAAGAGACTCTTGCAGCTCAGCACAACGATGATTCCTTCGAGAATATCTGGCAGGAATTGAAGTGGCGTGGCTTTGTGCACGTCAGCACCGATGAAGAAGCCCTTGAGAAGGCGCTGGCTGAAGAGACCGTGAACTTCTATATCGGTTACGACCCCACCGCAGCTTCCCTGCACCTGGGGCACCTGGTCCAGCTGCTGCTCATGCGTCGCCTGCAGCTGGCTGGCCACCACCCCTTCGGCCTGGTTGGCGGTGCTACCGGTTTGATTGGTGACCCCCGTCAGACCTCTGAGCGCGTCCTCAACTCTCGCGATGTGGTGGAGGGCTGGGTAAGTCGTCTGCGCGGCCAGATTGAGCGCTTCCTGTCTTTTGAGGGTCAGAACGGCGCCCAGATGGTTAACAACCTGGACTGGACCAGCGAGCTATCTGCTATCGATTTTCTGCGTGAAATCGGTAAGAACTTCCGCGTGGGCACCATGATTAAAAAAGAGATCGTAGCTAAGCGTCTGAACTCTGAAGAAGGTATCTCTTACACCGAGTTCTCCTACCAGATTCTGCAGGGGAATGACTTCCTCGAATTGAACCGCCGCCACAATGTCACCTTGCAGTGCGGTGGCTCCGATCAGTGGGGCAACCTGACCAGTGGCACCGAGCTGGTTCGTAAGGTCACCGGCAAATCTGTTCACGCTCTGGGTACTCCGCTCATTACGAACTCGGATGGCACCAAGTTCGGTAAGTCTGAGGGCAACGCTATCTGGCTGGACCCCGAGATGTGCTCACCTTATGCCTTCTACCAGTTCTGGCTGAACACTGCCGATGCTGACGTAGCTGACCGTCTCAAGGTCTTTACGTTCAAGACCCGTGACGAGATCGCTGCCCTGCAGAAGTCTGTAGAAGAAGAACCCTTCAAGCGCTTGGCTCAGAAGACCCTGGCCTACGAGGTCACGTCACTGGTGCACGGTGTTGAGGCAACGGAGAAGGTCATTGCTGCTTCTGAGGCTCTCTTCGGTAAGGGCGACTTCGCTGCCCTGGATGAGGCAACCCTCAAGGCTGCAACCGCTGAGCTGCCCCATGCTGTTCTCACCCGGGATCAGCTGGACATGGTGACCGTGCTGACTGAGACCGGTCTTTCCGCTTCTAAGTCAGAAGCCCGCCGTACTCTCAAGGAAGGCGGCGCAGCTATCAATAACGTCAAGGTTCAGGGCGAGGACGCCGCCCTCACCGAGTCTGATCTGCTTCTGGGTAAGTACGCGGTGGTTCGCCGCGGCAAGAAGAACATGGCAGTTGTTGAGGTTGCCCAGTAAGTTCTGTTGTTGAAAAGCAGGCTCGCGCTCGCTGCGAGCCTGCTTTTCCTTTACCTTGTAGACATGCCTCAGCAAGAACAGCTATTTAGCTATTTACTCTAGTCAGAGCGGTGAAAGCGAATGAAACCGGAGACAGGGCAGGGTGAGGTTTTGCGAGGCTAGGAAAGTTTTTCAAAATATTTTTGAGAAAATTTAACCCGCTGTTTACTAGGGGAAACATCTTCGTTTGGGTGGGTTTAGGTGGTGTTTTGAGGGAAAAAGAGCCCTGTTCGGGTTGCATGCTTCAAAAAACCTGCGTAAAGTATAACGAGTCGCTGAGGCGCGGGGAACCGGCCGAAAGTGAAAAATAATCGAATAGTGCACCACAAGTTGAGTCGATAAAGACTCCCAGGGAAAGTTGATTGAACTGGTTTTCGGGTTTGAAGCTAAGGCTTTGAAGTAAAGAAAAGAGCTTGTGGTTATCGTCACGCTCTAACGAGTTGCGATGATGAAAAAAGCATTATAGACTGTATGAGTTGCCCAAACGGGTAACACAAAAACTGAGAATGACCGATACGAAACACCGGCCAGCATCTGGCTAGGGTTGAGAATGCGGTTTGTTGCTTGAAAACTCAATAGCGTACCAATGTTATAAATAACATTCTTAT
>NZ_JBPPWJ010000025.1:0-8492 GCF_053547255.1 Rothia sp. 11273D007AR
GGGTTGTTTTCGAGGTGGTCGGCCAGTAGGCGTAGGGCTCTTGTTTTGAGTTCTTGGGGGTATTTGGTGGGCATGGGGGAAGTTCCTTTGCTCTTTTTTGTTTGTTTCCAATGTACGGGGTCGGAACTAAACCCAGTACATATCATACTGCGCCTTCGTGGGTCACTCGGGTCAGAGCGCGGACACCGGTTAAGGTCCAGTTATAGGCGTGGGTATCGGCGATGACAGCCCTGATTTCCTTGCCCTGCCTATCAGCGGTGATGTCTCCGATGACGCTCCACAGAATCAGGTGGTTGCCGTGGGCGGCGATGCTGCTGTGGTCGTAGAAGCCTTCTGGGGTAAGGATGAGGGCGTAGCGGTGGCGGTAAATATTGATGATTGTACCTAGTCCGCCGAGTATGAGTAGGGTGCCGTAACTGTAGCTTGTGGCAATCCTCCAGTCGATGGGGTGGAGGATGAACCAGGTGCCAATAGCGGTTAGCCCCAGGGCGATGAGGACACTTTTCCACCGGCTTTTGGGTATGCTGAGGGTTTCTTCGGTAGTAGGCATAGACAGAACTTCTATTAGGCGTGTCTTAGCTGAAATCTACTGCTTTATTGTACATACGGCTTGATACCTGCCCCTTAATGCTTATTCAAAGGTCAAATAGCGGAGGCCAGCGATAGGAATCCGCCGCAAGGCGGGCATGAATTGCCTAATATGCACCTGCGAACCAGGCAAGAGGGTCAGTTCACCGTTGCTGCCGCTGATGCTACCTGGGGAGTTTTGGATAACCCTCATACTTAGTGGGAACAGTTAGGGTAGCTATGAGTATGGTTGTGCCGGTGGTGAAGCTCATATTCTGCCCGATAGGGCAGGCGAGACAAAGACTAATTGCGGCGAAAGAATACAGTAAGACGTAAAGCTCAGGGCAAAACTTCACACCCATAGAAATTGATCAGTTCAAACAACTTATAAGAAAATTATAACCCTCCTAGAAATAAATTTTGTTCCAATTTCAAACAATGCTAAGTTTTGAAATAAATAAAATATTATGATAGATTTATCTAATTAAATAAAAATTCTCGATTCTTTGAAATTTGATAATCTCCTATGGATGTATTATGAAAAAAAATTTTATTATCTTCTACGCACTCAGCACAGGCTTTAATCAAACTTTTATTTGGATTCAGATTATCGGACTGACTGAGCTTAAATTCTCGACCATTAAAAGGGATTTTAACGAACCTTCTTTCCGAAACACCAGTCAAAGCAAATCTATCTATAAGAACGTCACCTGTAAAATTAACACTTAAAAGATAATTCTTTATAAATTCAAGACTTGAAAATATTGACTCGGAGGTCAACAAAACAAAGACTTTCTTGAATTCAGATTCTGCTGGCTCTATAACTTTGAAGACTTCCACAATTTACTCCCTTCCATCTATTGATATATTATTATCATTTTAAGTGTTTTTTCAATTACCTGACGAGCTTCCTCTCTGTCACTTATTAAACGAGTATCGTCGTTGTTTTCGGAAAGTATATCACCGAAGTGGAAGAATGAATCACGATTGTTTTTGTAATAATTATAGCATATTTCAATTGATTGCTTATATCTATCAGTAGTAGTAGTACGTGATAGAACGTATGGATCAGATGGCGAATCCCGGTTAAAACAATCAAACCGTGACCCTATTTCTATTCCAGAATTACGCAGAAGTTCTTTAATATGCCCCTCCAGAGCCCTTAGGGCAGGAAAAACATAGTGAGTATAGTCATCACTCTCAACCATATACTTCATATTAATTACAGATTGTCTAACTAATTTTTTTAGAGAATCTGGATGGCTACTCGGGATAGCATCCAAGAAAGGTTGAGCTTCTTCGTCAACTTCAGATGATCTAATATGTATGTGATAGGCGCTTTCTAACAAATTATCTACTAATTTTGCATCAGTAGATTCTAGCTGACTTATTATTGAGGTAATAACGCTAAAAAGTCTATGGTTTCTTGACTGAACAAGTAGACGCTTTTTGCCAGTTTTGTATAATATTACACTGCTCCTCTCATTGTTTAAGGTAAGAGTATAGATTTTCCTATCTTCACGTTCTTGATACTCTTGCAATATCCGCTCATCTTCTTCAATAAGCAACTCGATAAATGCTTTAAAATCAGCATCCGAAAAGTAAGGAATTGAAAAGAATGTATTTCCTCTTTTAATTTTACCGAATCTTCTCCCCAATGCATTTTGGAGATTTGAATGAACTTCCGGATAATCATTTGGTGCATACTTGAAGAAATCAACTTCAATGAGTTCTCTGTAATCAGATGTTATTCCTACATAGTGTTGAGCTAATTTAGATCCAGTAGACCATTCACCAGTAAACCATTTTTCAATACCGTCATATCTGTAAAATAATTTTATGCGTTCAAGCCCTTCTGCGATAGCCCATTTAAAAGCTTCAATAGCTGCGAAAACTTCACCAGCTTGACCAAGTTGACTCGCATAATCTGAATTATTCCTTCTAAAGTGCTTTATTTGACCTTGATCAGTAATCTTAGTACAATAAAACGCCCCGGCATAATATGAATTTTCATTTAAAGTACCGGATGATCCTGCAAGAAAGATTGAGCTATCATCTATAATAGATGTATTAGCTGTCTCGGAAATATTATTAAGATAAGCCTCGGCAGCCTCGCGGTTTCCAAATTTCTTATATTCAGCGCTCGGGAATCCGTCAACGCTTTCCTTGCATTTGTCCCATGTTTCAAAAATTCCTCGAAATCGCCCAACTCTAACTGCATAAAAATTTCCCATAAATTCTCCAAATAAAATATAATTTAATTCTTCTGATTTACACCATCGGTATTTTTTTGATGAGCTTGTCTAAACGCTATTTTGACTTGTCAGTGTCGCCTTTGTGGCTGGTTACTGGTCGTTGGCAGCAACACCCTTGGGGTCCTCATTATTCCTTGACTCAATATGTGCCACAATCCGTTCCACAGCCTCGTCCACGGGCACGCCGTTTTCCTGGGAGCCGTCGCGGAAGCGGAAGGAAACAGCGCCCTTCTCGGCGTCCTCGCCACCGGCAATCAGGATGAAGGGCACCTTCTCCTTAGAGGCGGTACGGATCTTCTTGGGGAAGCGGTCGGTGCCGTAATCCACCTCAACGCGTACGCCGCGGGCCTTGAGCTTGGCAGCAACCTCGCCCATGTAATCGTTGAAGGCCTCAGCAACCGGCACACCAATGACCTGAACGGGGGCCAGCCAGGCGGGGAAAGCACCTGCATAGTGCTCAATGAGCACACCCAAGAAACGCTCAAAGGAGCCGAACTTGGCTGAGTGAATCATGACCGGCTCCTGGCGGGTGCCGTCAGATGCCTGGTACTCCAGACCGAAGCGGGCAGGCTGGTTGAAGTCGTACTGTACGGTCGACATCTGCCAGGTGCGGCCAATTGCGTCCTTAGCCTGCACAGAAATCTTGGGGCCGTAGAAGGCAGCACCACCCGGGTCAGCCACCAGTTCCAGGCCGGTCTCAGCGGCAACCTTTTCCAGCACAGCGGTTGCTTCTTCCCACTGCTCGTCCGTACCGATGAACTTATCCTTCTTATCACCCTCGGTGTCGCGAGTTGAAAGCTCCAGGTAGAAGTCAGTCATGCCGAAATCTTCGAGGAGGGACAGCATGAACTTGAGCAGGTGGGCAACCTCAGCAGGTGCCTGCTCCTTGGTGACGTAGGAGTGGGAGTCGTCCTGGGTAATCATACGCACGCGGGTCAGGCCGGAAAGCACGCCGGACTTCTCATCACGGTAAACCGAACCGAACTCAAAGAGACGCAGGGGCAGTTCACGGTAGGAGCGGCCACGGGAACGGAAAATCTCATTGTGCATGGGGCAGTTCATTGCCTTAAGACGGTAGGCCTGGCCCTCGTCCTCCATCGCCGGGAACATGCCGTCCGCATAATAGGGCAGGTGGCCGGAGGTGTAGAAAAGATCTTCCTTAGAGATATGGGGGGTCTTGACGTACTCGAAGCCCTCTTCAATGTGGCGGGCACGCACGTAGTCTTCCATAGCACGCAGAATGACGCCACCCTTGGGGTGAATCACAGGCAGGCCGGGGCCAACGGTCTTGGGGAAGGAGAAGAGGTCGAGCTCTTCACCCAGACGGCGGTGGTCGCGGCGCTCAGCCTCAGCAATACGCTCCTTGTAGGCAACCAGCTCTTCCTTAGAAGGCCAAGCGGTGCCGTAGATACGCTGCAGCATGGGGTTCTTCTCAGAACCGCGCCAGTAGGCGCCACCGGAACGCATCAGCGCGTAGCCGTTCGCAATCAGCTTGGTATTGGGCACGTGGGGGCCACGGCAGAGATCCTTCCAGACGGTCTCCCCCTTCTTGTCTACGTTGTCGTAGATAGTGATTTCGCCGGCACCCACCTCAACGGAGGCACCCTCAGCGGCGTCCGCACCGGAGCCTGGGCCCTGGGATAGGGTCAGCAGTTCCAGTTTGTAGGGCTCGTTTGCCATCTCGGCCTCAGCTTCAGCCTGGGTGACCACGCGGCGGCGGAAGGTCTGACCGCTCTTGATAATCTTCACCATATCCTTCTCAATCTTCTTGAGATCCTCGGGGGTGAAGGGCTCTTCAACATCGAAGTCGAAGTAGAAACCGTCGGTGATGTAAGGGCCGATACCGAGCTTGGCGTCCTTGCGGTAGTTCTGCACAGCCTGGGCCATGACGTGGGCGGCCGAGTGACGCAAGACGTTCAGGCCGTCTTCTTCATGGACAGATACGGGCTCGACAGCGTCGCCGTCAGTCAGTTCGGTGGAGAGGTCAACCAGGGTGCCGTTGATACGGGCAACGACGATCTCGGGGTTCTCTGCGAACAGGTCGGCTGCGGTGGTGCCGGCTTCAACCTGCTGAGCGGCACCTGCGACGGAAATGGAAAGAGCGGACAAATGTGTCTCCTAGGTTTGTGCCCACCCCTACAACGGGTGAGATGTCGTTACATCTGCACGGTACGAGGGTACAGAACAAACCTTATTTTACCGCTGGTTAGGCTACTTTGCGCCCTTTGCCAGGGCGCGGGAATCGAAGTTTTTACCAGCGAGGTAGGAGCGGGCGGTCAGGAAGAGGCAGTAGCCCACTACCAGCACGGGGGCAATAAGGACGGACGCCTCCCCCAGCACCCCGGTCATGGTCAGGTTAATAACTTTGACGGCTAGCACCAGAGCAAGGGCCAGGCCGGCGAAGAAGGGAACCACGGCCTGCGTCTGGGCGTAGAGACGGCGGGCAGAGTAAATCCGGGCGTCCAGGCCCAGGGCCTGCGCAGCGGCCAACTGGCGCTGCCCCTGTTTGCCCGCGTGAGGTGAAAACGCGTCGTGGGACTGGGCTGAAGCGTCCTTGCTTGCCATTCGCCCCATAGCTGCACCGCCCCACCAGATGAGGGCAAGGAGAGGAGGCAATATTCCTGTCAACCCGAACACCGACCAGACACTCTTGTCTGCCCAGCCGTCCGCACGACCCCAGAGGTTGTAGTGCACCGGGATCTGCTGCGGCAGCGACGGATAAAGCAGAGCCAGGTATATCACCTCAGCAACTACCAGCCCCAGGGCCACAAGGAACCAGGCGCGGTTGGGTTTAATCGGCGGGTAGGCGGACGTCATGGGCTACTTTTTCGTTTTCTTGATAGCAGCCGTCTTGGGTGTGACCTTGGCCCCCGCCAGCGAAGCCTTAGCGCGGGACTTCTTGAAGGTCACGTCGAGCCCGTCCACGGCCTTTAGGCGCTTGCGCATGACCTTGATAGCCTCGGGGTTTTGGTCAATCATCAGGAAGTTGCGGTCAAGCTGGGCGCAGGCGTGGCCGGTGGTGCCGGAACCGCCGAAGAAGTCCAGCACCCAGTCACCGGGTGCGCTGGAGGCTTGCACGATGCGGCGCAGAATACCCAGGGGCTTCTGGGTGGCGTAGCCGGTTTTCTCCCTACCGCTGGGCGAAACGATGGTGTGCCACCAGACGTCCGTTGGCAGCTTACCTATCTCAGCTTTCTCAGGGGTGACAAGGCCAGGCGCCATATAGGGCTCGCGGTCAACAGCCTCAGAATTGAAGTAATAGTTCTCGGGGTCTTTCACGTAGACCAGGATGTTATCGTGCTTAGCAGGCCATTTTTTCTTGGACTTAGCCCCGTAGTCATAAGCCCAAATAATCTCATTCAAGAAGGACTCGCGGCCAAAGAGAGCATCGAGCACGACCTTGGCGTAGTGGACCTCGCGGTAGTCCAGGTGCAGGTAGAGGGTACCGGTGGGCTTGAGCAGACGCCAAGCCTGCATGAGACGGGGTTCTAAGAACTCCCAGTAGTTCTCAAAGGAGTCAGAATACCCGTAGATATCACCCTTGATAGTCTCGTAGGTATGGCCCTTGTAGCCGACCCGGCTACCGCCCTCGGTGCGTACAGTCTTGATACTTTGACGCTTCTGCACCTTACCCGTATTGAACGGCGGATCAATATAAATGAGCTGGAAACTCTCTGCGGGCAGGTTTTTGAGCACGGCAAGATTATCGCCGTGAATCACCATGCTGGTGCTATCTGCTGACCACAAAGAACGTTTTGACACAAGGTACAGAATACCCCAAGGTCACCGCCTACTGCCCGCGCGGCGGGTGAGGGTTAAGCCACGCAAGGACGCTGGTAGGCAAGGACACAAAACCGAGCAGGTAAAAGATCGTGTGGGCATGCGTTTGCCGACTAACCTTCTCGCAGGCTCGCAGAGCTCGCACGCGATTCATGCCAGCCCCAGCCAGTCGGCTGCACGCATGCCCACACTCACACCTGCTCGCACCTGTTGATCAGCGTGCCAATGCCATCGATTGAGGTCACCACCGTCTGGCCATCACTCAGCCACTTGCGGGGGCGTAGCGAGAGCCCAACCCCGGCAGGAGTTCCCAGGGCAATCAGGTCGCCGGGTTCCAACGTCATGAAGGTCGAGATGTAGCTGACTACCTGGGCCGGGGTGAAGACCATGTTGGCGGTGGTGCCCTGCTGACGCACTTCACCGTCGACGGTGCAGGTCATGGCAAGGCCACCCTCGATATCAAGTTCATCGGGGCTGACGATGACCGGCCCGAAAGGAGTCATACGGTCCCAGTTTTTACCCTGGAACCATTCGGATGTGCGTCCCTGCCAGTCGCGCACAGATACGTCGTTGAGCACGGTGTAGCCCAGTAGGTAGTCGTTCACCTGTTCTTCAGCTATGTGGCGGCCGCGGCGTCCTACCACCGCGCAGAGCTCGACCTCCCAGTCAATTTTGGTGCTCTCAGCGGGCAGCTCGATAGCCTCACCGGGCCCAATCAGGGCGTTACCGAACTTGGTAAAGATAGTGGGATAGGTGGGTAGCTCAGCGCCAACTTCTGCTGCGTGGTCCGTAAAGTTCAGCCCCACGCACAGCACTCGCTGAACCTTGTTGAGCGGGGCAATAAACTCCTCGGGGCTCACCTCCACCGGCTTGGCGCCCAGTTCTGCGGGGCTGACCGACCCTAAATCACTGGACCCCACGAACTTGTGCAAGGGCCTATTCAGCTCGTACCAGCGTCCGCCGCTTTCAACCACCGCACGAGCCTTACCAGCTCGCCTGACCTGCGCAAACTTCACCCCGGTCGTCCTTTCTGTTAAGCCGTCTAGTTTCACCCCGCTGGGCTGGTCAACTAGACTTTCTATGACGCAATATTCCGTTGACAAGGTGAATAATCGGTAAAACCGTAGGCATTCATCAGCCAACAGAGTATTCTATACATCACAGTGTAATTCAATTCCCGACAACCAAGGAGGCCAACCATGAGCGGCTTGATTACTCTGATTTCACAGACTTCAAAGGCACGAAAGCCTGTTACCGTCAGCTCCCGCCCTGCCCAGCTGGACGACGCCGAGGCGCTAGCTCGGCTCTACTTTGCCTCCTACGACGGTGAGCGTTTCGCCTCACAGGCAGATGCTACCGCCGAGATGGAACGCATCCTCAAGGGCGAGCACGGCGAGTTCTACACTGAGGCCTCCCCCGTGGTGGTTGATGAGCACGACCGCATCATTGCTGCATCCCTGTGCCTGAAGCACCGCGTGGTCACCGAACCCAAGGGCATCCCCACCATCTACGAACTCTTCACCGCAGCCTCCCGCCGCCGCGAGGGTCTGGCTGAACAGCTGATTCGACGCAGCATCGACCAGATGTTTGAGGACGGCTACGAGCAGGTATCAGTGCGCATCAGCGAGAACAACGCTGCCGCCCTCGCCCTCTATCTAACCCTGGATTTCAACCGCTGGTTCCCCGAAGACGACGACATTCTCTAGACAAGCGGTACACTAGAAAACAGTTGAGCCCTACCCCTCACCAGCAGCGGGGTGGGGCTCGGCTGTTTTAACTCTGCAGCGAGCGTGAGCCTGCTTCACCTACCCCATCAGGGTTATAGGCAGAAAAGTGTGTCCCACCCCGGGCGCGTCACCCACCACGACCACCCCAACCACGCCGCACCAC
>NZ_JBPPWJ010000026.1:0-3794 GCF_053547255.1 Rothia sp. 11273D007AR
TAGCTTGTGGGGTTGGTTGCCTTGTGTTGATTGGGTTGTGGGGGTGTTGGGGACACACTTTTCTGCCTATAACCCGGTTTTTCTGTTCCTGCGCGGCACTCCACTGGTAGGTGTGCTGCTAACCGCCAAATGTGGCGATGCCGCCGCCACATTTGGCGGCTAGCGCCACAGGTGCGGACGCCCGCCGTCAGCTCCCGCTAAAAGGTTGCGAAATGGGTGAGGCGGGCCTCGCCCTCAATTAGCTGGTCCCAGTCGCCGCTTACCTCAAAAACGGTCAGGGACGAGGGGGCATACCCGTAGGAGGCATCCATCAGCGCCTCGTACTCTGAATCGGGGCGAGCCAGCTGCAGGGCGGCGTCCTGAACCCCGGGTAGGTGGGCAATCAGCATCAGGGACTGCACCCCGGCGGGGGTGCGATTGATAGCTGTGAGCAGGGCTGAGGCCGGTGCGTTGTAGAGGCGTTCATCCAGACTAGCGGTGGGCGCTTTCTCTCCCAGAGCGTCTGAAACCCAGGTAGTGGTCTGCCTGGTACGTAGTGCCGCTGAGCTGACCAGCATCTCGGGTACCAGTCCCTTCTCCTTCAGCCACTCCCCGGCCCGCTGGGCCTGTTCACTCCCATGACGGGTCAAGGGGCGGTTGAAGTCATCAAGCCCCCAGTCAGCTTCAGCATGACGCATGATAATGAGGGTGCGGGCATCGTGACGTGGCAGGGCGAAATCGGTCATACACCCATCCTAACCGTCGAGGCCGATAAAGCGCTTGAGCAGGTAAATGGTCTCTTCGGGCTTCTCAGAGTGCACCCAGTGCCCGGCCCCCTTGATCACCACACGGCGCACCAGGGGGAAAAGCCGTTTCATGGGCTCAAGGTCGGCATCTGTAATATAGGGGGACTCCCCACCTGCGACCCACAGTACCGGCTTCTCAAAAACTCCGTCAGCCCCCGGCCAGCCCATAATCTCGGGCAGGTGACGACGGAGCATCTGCAGGTTGGGCTCCCAGGAGTTACCGGTCTTTGACATGGTCAGATTCTGTAGAAGAAAAGCTCGGGTGCCAGCAGCTGGCACATTGGCTGCCAGGTCAGCTTCGGCCTGGGAACGGGTAGTGTAGGTGTCGATCGGCAGGTTCAGCATAGAATCCATGAGAATCTCAAAGCTACCCTTAGATTCCCCCGGGGCAATATCGATAACGACCAGCTTGCTTACCAGGTGGGGGTGGCGCAGGGCCAGCAGCATAGCGATTTTGCCACCCATCGAGTGGCCCATCAGCACCACAGGCTCCCCAGCCCCGAATTCTTCAACGGCTTCAGCCGCCAGATCTGCCATCTGCCGGTAGTCGAAACTCTCTGTCCAGTAGCTCGCCCCGTGGTTGGGTAGGTCAACGAGCAGGGTTTGCACCCCCTCACCCAGCCCCTTCGCGATACGAGTGAAGTTCTTACCCCGCCCCAACAGGCCGTGCAGAAAGACAGTTTTGAGGGGGCCAGAGCCAACAAGAGAAGTTTTCAGAGAGGGAACAGTCATGCCCTCTACTCTACTACCGCCCGCTCGCCCGGTGGCGGGGAGCCGGGGCGGGAGCGTCCGCGCACACAAAGAGCACCGCACCCAGCCTGCATAGCTGAGTGCGGCGCTCCCATTTAATCGGTGTGAGCCTAGATGGAGTACTCCGGTGCTGCCCAGACAACAACCTCGGGGTGCTCGTAGAAGCGGTAACCCTGGCCGCGCACGGTACGCACGGTGTTCGACAGGCGACCCAGCTTAGAGCGCAGACGACGGATGTGAACATCGATGGTGCGCTCGTTGGGGATTTCCTCAGCGTCGCGCCACAGGCTGGTCAGCAGCTCTTCGCGGGCAACGGTGCGCTGGCCGTTTTCGACCAGGTAGTTGAGAAGCTCAAACTCCTTGTAGGTAAGGTTGAGCAGCTCGCCGTCCAGGTAAACCTCGCGGCGGGAAAGATCAATCAGCACGCCCACTGAGTGGGTGGGCTTTGATTCCTCACCTGTGTGATGGGCGGACGCCACAGCCGCCTCAGGCTGGTAGTGCACAGCGGTGGGATCACCCAAAGCATTGCGGACGACCTCAAGGTCGCTACCCTGCGCATCGGCGGGAGCCAGCGCCACGGCTGCATAAGATTCGGCGCCCGGCACCTGGTTCTGCACGTAGGCACGGGTGTCTTGGACGATTCGTACTAGAGAGGTTCCATGATGAGCCGCAGCTTCTTCGCTAAGGCCAACATAAATAACGAAACCACGCGCCTCGTTCTCCTGCGCAGCTACGCGCGGAGGCTCAGGCTTATAGGTCATAGGGCGAAGATTAGCAGGCTGCTGCTTTGCAATACCGCGACCATGACCGGCTGCGCCCTGCTGGCGCTGAGCGGCAGAACGGTTGCGCTGCGAGATGTGAACATACCCCGGTGCACCTGACATTTTGCCTACCTTCTCCCTGTATGAGTTGAGCATTCGTGTGTGGTTCCACTAGACAGAAAACCGTGTGTGCGGGTGGGTCTGCTGTCTACTTTTAATCGTTGTCCGAATTTGTATTTAAAGCAAGTAATATTCGCGTATTTTTTCAACTTATCTGAGTCTAGCCTCTGGGCGGGTGTCAGCAAACATGAAAATCCTTACATTCGACGGCATATTTTTACACCCTAAAGTACAGATAAGGCACCCTAAAGCCCGGTTTTCTGCATATTTTTACCCAATGAAAAAACCGGACAACTAGAACACCCAAAAGCTATTTGTCAATACCCCTTGACGGGGGAATCTCACCATGCAATATATCCACCATCACGCACCAACCCCGCGCGGGGCCGTCCGCCCCCTTACAACACAAGGGGCAGCCCGCCATCCGGCGAGCTGCCCCTCAACTAAAGCAGTGGGTAAACCCTACTCAGCAACCCCGTACAGGCGGTCACCAGCATCGCCCAGACCGGGCACAATGTATGCCTTTTCATTGAGGCGCTCATCCTGAGCAGCCAGGAAGAGGTCAACATTCTCAAGACCATCAACGCCCTTCTCGAGTGCCTCGATACCCTCAGGGGCACCCAGTACGCATATACAGGTGATGTGCTCAGCACCGCGAGCGCGCAAGAACTTGATGGACTCAATCAGGGTGCCACCGGTTGCCAGCATGGGGTCAAGCACGTAGACCTGGCGACCGGTGAGATCCTCGGGGAGACGCTCAGCATAGGTGACGATATCCAGGGTTTCCTCGTTGCGGGCCATACCCAGGAAGCCCACCTCAGCGGTAGGGATCAGGCGAGTCATACCCTCCAGCATGCCCAGACCGGCGCGCAGGATCGGCACAATCAGGGGGCGGGGGTTGGCAATGTGCGAGCCGACGGTGGTAGCAACCGGGGTTTCAACTTCGCGAGGCTCAACGCGAATCTCGCGGGTAGCCTCGTAGGCCAGCAGGGTGACGAGCTCGTCAACAAGCTGGCGGAAAATCGGGGAGGGGGTGTTCTTATCGCGAAGAACGGTAATTTTGTGGTCGACCAGGGGGTGGTCCAGAACTTTAATACGCATAGTTAAAAGCTACCACTGGCCGCTAGCTCGGAGAGAGCGGCCGGCCAACACTGTGTTCACGAGCGCTACATGTTGCGGTGACTCCCAAATGTGGCGGTGGCACTGCCACATATGACGGTCGGTGCCACAGTTAGGTATAGAGGCGGAGGGCAAACGAGTATCACAGGAGTATCACGACTTGACATGTTTGTGTCAGATTTAGGGTTATAGGCAGAAAAGTGTGTCCCCAACACCCCCACAACCCAATCAACACAAGGCAACCAACCCCACAAGCTAG
>NZ_JBPPWJ010000027.1:0-2400 GCF_053547255.1 Rothia sp. 11273D007AR
GCTCATATTTTTGCCGCGGGTGGGGCCGTTGTCTAGTTGGTGGGTGTGGGGTGCGTGTCTACTTTTGAATAAGCCTCTCTTATGCGCTTATGTTAATATAAGTATATAAAAGGAGTTAATAAATATGCGGCAAGGTATTCTTAAATAAACTGTCAATTTGATAGTGGGAACAAATAATTAGATGTCCCTTTTTAGGAGGGGTTAGTTTTTTGTACCCAGTGATAAGAGTATCTGTCACTGGGATTTTTTATGCCTTTTTGGCTTTTGAATGGAGGAAAATCACATGAAAATTATTAATATTGGAGTTTTAGCTCATGTTGATGCAGGAAAAACTACCTTAACAGAAAGCTTATTATATAACAGTGGAGCGATTACAGAATTAGGAAGCGTGGACAAAGGTACAACGAGGACGGATAATACGCTTTTAGAACGTCAGAGAGGAATTACAATTCAGACAGGAATAACCTCTTTTCAGTGGGAAAATACGAAGGTGAACATCATAGACACGCCAGGACATATGGATTTCTTAGCAGAAGTATATCGTTCATTATCAGTTTTAGATGGGGCAATTCTACTGATTTCTGCAAAAGATGGCGTACAAGCACAAACTCGTATATTATTTCATGCACTTAGGAAAATGGGGATTCCCACAATCTTTTTTATCAATAAGATTGACCAAAATGGAATTGATTTATCAACGGTTTATCAGGATATTAAAGAGAAACTTTCTATGGAAATTATAATCAAACAGAAAGTAGAGCTGCACCCTAATATGTGTGTGATGAGCTGTACGGAACCTGAGCAATGGGATGTGGTAATAGAAGGAAATGATGACCTTTTAGAGAAATATATGTCCGGTAAATCATTAGAAGCATTAGAACTCGAACAAGAGGAAATCAGAAGATTTCAGAATTGCTCCTTGTACCCTGTTTATCATGGAAGCGCAAAAAGCAACATAGGGATTGAGCAGCTTATAGAAGTGATAACGAATAAATTTTATTCATCAACATACAGAAAGAAGTCTGAACTTTGCGGAAATGTCTTCAAAATTGAATATTCGGAAGAAAGACAACGTCTTGCATATGTACGCCTTTATGGCGGAATCCTGCATTTGCGGGATTCGGTTAGAATATCGGAAAAGGAAAAAATAAAAATTACAGAAATGTATACTTCAATAAATGGTGAATTATGTAAAATTGATAAGGCTTATTCCGGGGAAATTGTTATTTTGCAAAATGAGTTTTTGAAGCTAAATAGTGTTCTTGGAGATACAAAGCTATTGCCACAGAGAGAGAGAATTGAAAATCCGCTCCCTCTGCTGCAAACAACTGTTGAACCGAGCAAACCTCAACAAAGGGAAATGTTACTTGATGCACTTTTAGAAATCTCCGACAGTGACCCGCTTCTACAATATTATGTGGATTCTACGACACATGAAATCATACTTTCTTTCTTAGGGAAAGTACAAATGGAAGTGACTTGTGCTCTATTGCAAGAAAAGTATCATGTGGAGGTAAAAATAAAAAAGCCTACAGTCATTTATATGGAAAGACCGTTAAAAAAAGCAGAGTATACCATTCACATCGAAGTGCCACCGAATCCCTTCTGGGCTTCCATTGGTCTTTCTGTAGCACCGCTTCCATTAGGGAGCGGAGTACAGTATGAGAGCTCGGTTTCTCTTGGATACTTAAATCAATCGTTTCAAAATGCAGTTATGGAAGGGATACGATATGGCTGTGAACAAGGATTGTATGGTTGGAATGTGACGGACTGTAAAATCTGTTTTAAGTATGGCTTATACTATAGCCCTGTTAGTACCCCAGCAGATTTTCGGATGCTTGCTCCTATTGTATTGGAACAAGTTTTAAAAAAAGCTGGAACAGAATTGTTAGAGCCATATCTTAGTTTTAAAATTTATGCACCACAAGAATATCTTTCACGAGCATATAACGATGCTCCTAAATATTGTGCGAACATCGTAGACACTCAACTGAAAAATAATGAGGTCATTCTTAGTGGAGAAATTCCTGCTCGGTGTATTCAAGAATATCGTAATGATTTAACTTTCTTTACAAATGGACGTAGCGTTTGTTTAACAGAGTTAAAAGGGTACTATGTTACTACTGGTGAATCTGTTTGTCAGCCCCGTCGTCCAAATAGTCGGATAGATAAAGTACGATATATGTTCAATAAAATAACTTAGCACATTTTATATTGTTATATAAATGTGGCTTCTTGTTAAACGAAACGAGATGAAATATTCTTTAATACAGATTTGAATTAAATGTAAAGGAGAAGATAATTATTATAAACTGTGAGTGGGTACTGAGGCTTATTCAAAAGTAGACACGCACCCCACACCCACCAACTAGACAACGGCCCCACCCGCGGCAAAAATAT
>NZ_JBPPWJ010000028.1:0-1522 GCF_053547255.1 Rothia sp. 11273D007AR
ACGCCTTCAAACATCATGGCTTGGAAAGATATCTTGATGAGAGCACTGTGGCTGATAAGGGCTATATCGGGTTGGGGGGGACTGTCAGGAAAACGGTGTAAACCCTCCCAACCCCAACAGGAGAAAATAACACCATGACAACAGAACACCAACTCGCCCAAAACCTCATCACCCAAGCCAAAGAACAAGGCCTAGACCTCAGCAGCGACACCCTACTCAAAACCCTCACCCAAGACATCATCCAAGCTGCCCTCGACGAAGAACTCACCGACCACCTCGGCTACCCCAAACACGCCGAAAACCCCAACCAAACAAGCCAAAACACCAGAAACGGCTACCGCACCAAAAGAATCCTCACCGACACCGTCGGCCCCATCGACATCAAAGTCCCCCGCGACCGCGACGGCTCCTTCGAACCGACCATCGTGCCCAAACGAGCCCGTCGACTCACAAACGTCGATGAAATCATCCTCTCCCTAGCAGCCAAAGGACTCACCTACGGTGACATCGCAGCCCACTTCGAGCAAATCTATGGGGCCAGCATCAGTAAAGACACCATCAGCCGTATCACCGCAACGGTCCTTGACCAGATGAATGAATGGGCCGCCAGGCCCCTAGAAACGGTCTACCTGGCTGTGTTTATCGATGCAATCTACCTGAAAGTCCGCGAAGGGCAGGTAAGCAACCGCCCCTTCTACGTGGCTATGGGAGTCAACGTCGAAGGCGCTAGGGATGTGTTAGGAATCTGGGCAGGCCCTGAAGGGGCAGGCGAATCAGCCAAATTCTGGCTACAGATCCTGACCGAGCTGAAGAACCGTGGCACCGCTGATATCTTCTACCTGGTCTGTGATGGGCTCACCGGCCTGCCTGAGGCCGTGAATGCGGTCTATGAACGCACGATTGTGCAAAACTGCGTCATTCACATGATCCGCAATTCCATGCATTACGCCCCCAGGCAGCACTGGGAGGCGATTTCCCGGGATTTGAAGCCGGTCTATCAGGCGGTGACCGAGCAGGCTGCGCAGGCGGCTTTGGAGGCCTTTGGGCAGAAGTGGGATGAGAAGTACCCGGCTATTAGTGCTTTGTGGTGGCGTCGCTGGGAGGAATTTATTCCTTTTTTGTCGTATGAGATGGAGGTTCGTCGGGTGTTGTATTCGACGAATGCGATTGAGTCTTTGAATGCTAGGTTGCGGCGTTCTGCCAGGTCGCGTGGGCATTTTGTGTCTGAGGAGTCGGCTTTGAAGTTTATGTATTTGACGGTTCGGTCTTTGGATCCTTCAGGTGCTGGTGCTCGGCGGTGGATGAGTCGGTGGAAGCCGGCGTTGAATGCTTTTGCTATTGTTTTTGGTGATCGGTTGCCGCAGGTGGCTGGTCGCTAGATTTGTTGTGGGTTTACACCGTTTTCCTGACAGTCCCGGTTGGGGTTGGCTACCCCGGCCAGGCGCAAGCCGGGTCAGCGGCTGAGTCGGGAGCAGAGGCGGAATAATCGGGTGCTGAATCGGCTGCGGTCGGTGGTGGAGCG
>NZ_JBPPWJ010000029.1:0-1251 GCF_053547255.1 Rothia sp. 11273D007AR
TTATAGGCAGAAAAGTGTGTCCCCAACACCCCCACAACCCAATCAACACAAGGCAACCAACCCCACAAGCTAGCCCCACAAGCTAACCTAAACCAAGTGAGCCCAAAAACCCCACATGCCTGATATGCAACCAACGAACCAAACGCAACGGCACCACCAGCGCAGGAACCACACGCTACCGCTGCACCCACTGCGGCGCCAGCAGAACCATCAAACGCCCCACCAGCACACGAAAACACCAGCTAGCAGCCTTCATCACCTGGCTCACCAGTAAAAACACCCAGCACCACACCACCCTAGGAGCTGGACGAACCTTCCGCGCCAATACCGCCTGGTGCTGGAACATCACCCCACCCATCAAACAAACAGGCCAAATCCACCACGAAATCCAACTCGACGGTATCTACATCAGCGGCATGGTCTGCATCATCGCCTACAACCAAACCGTTGGTGTCATCGACTACCAATGGGCTAAAAGCGAGAACACCGCAGCCTACCAAGCTTTACTCTCACGCATCCCAGCCCCAGATGTAGCCATCGTAGATGGCGGTTCTGGCTTTGCCAGCGCCGCCAAAACATGTTGGCCAGATACCCGGATTCAACGCTGCCTATTGCATGTGTACCGGAATACTAAAACCCTTCTCACCAGTGCCCCACGCACTGAGGCTGGCAAGTCCTTACTGAAGATTTCTAGGGCTCTTCTACGAGTAACCAGCTTGGACGAGGCAGCAATCTGGTCAGCTTCTTTAGCCTCCTGGCACGGGCAGTATCAAGGCTTTATCAAGGAGAGAACCTGGTTAGCTGATGGTTCTTGGCAGTACACGCACCCCCGGGTGCGTACTGCCTATAGGAGGCTTGAGCGTTTGGTGAAGCAAGGTGTTGTGTTTACTTTTCTGGATCCGGATTTGCTCAGGGAGGGTTCTATTTCTCGTACCACGAATCACATAGAAGGCTATAACGCGAAAATTCGTGCCATGTTGCGGGAACATCGTGGAATGCCGGTGGAGCATCAGTGGCGGGCTGTGGGGTGGCTCTTGTGGGTGGATGCGGCTTGGGGTGCCAGTGTTGATGAGGTGATTAGGTTGGAGCCGGTGCCGGTGGTTGCTCTTGGTGGTCGGAGGAAGGAGGCTGCTGTGGGGCGTTCTTTGGATGAGTTGCGGGGTGTGTTTGTTGTGGGTGAGGGTGTGGTGGTGCGGCGTGGTTGGGGTGGTCGTGGTGGGTGACGCGCCCGGGGTGGGACACACTTTTCTG
>NZ_JBPPWJ010000030.1:0-1247 GCF_053547255.1 Rothia sp. 11273D007AR
CCCATGCCCACCAAATACCCCCAAGAACTCAAAACAAGAGCCCTACGCCTACTGGCCGACCACCTCGAAAACAACCCCGACACAGGCATCTACACCGCCTGCCGAAACATCGGAGAACGCCTCGGCATCGGCCCTGAAACCTTACGAAAATGGCACAAACAAGCCGAAATCGATGCTGGTAACACCCCCGGCACCACCACTGATATGGCAGCCGAAAACCGACGCCTGCGCAAAGAAAACGCCGAGCTCAAGCGAACCAACGAGATTCTACGAACAGCATCAGCTTTTTTCGCGGCAGAACTCGACCGTCCAGCCCGATCATGATCCGCTATATCGATAGGTATAGGAACCGTTTCGGGGTTGAGAACATCTGCACCGCACTACAAGAAAACCTCGCTGGTGGTTTCATCACCTCACGCGGCTACCGCGCCGCTAAGGCTCGTGTTCCTGCAGCACGTACTTTGAAGGACCAACTTCTGATTCCTGAACTGGTGAAAATCCATGAAGAGAATTATGGCGTGTATGGTGTGCGCAAGATGTGGCACGCCATGAGGCGTGCCGGCTGGGATATTGGTCGGGATCAGACCTACCGACTCATGAAAATAGCCGGTGTTGCTGGTGCTCATCGGGGTCGTAAACCTATGACCACCAGAGCGGCCACAGTGATTGATGACCGTCCTGATTTGGTTCAGCGTAACTTTACCGCTGATGCGCCTAACCGCCTTTGGGTAGCAGATTTTACCTATGTCAGAACCTATTCAGGTTTCTGCTATACGGCCTTCATTACTGATGTGTTTTCCCGGAAGGTTGTGGGTTGGGGTGTTTCTTCGACCATGCATACTCTGGGGATGCCTTTGACGGCGTTGAAGCAGGCGCTTTTTGAAGCGAAGAAGGGTGGCTCTGATCTAACGCAGATTGTGCATCATTCTGACCGTGGTTCGCAGTATATTGCGCAGGATTACACTGCTGGTTTGAAAGAACTAGGAGTGCAGTTATCAGTCGGTTCTACTGGTGATTCGTATGATAATGCTCTGGCTGAGAGTGTGAATGGTGCTTATAAGGCTGAGCTGGTGAGGAATCGCCTTTTTGCTTCAGTTGGTCAGTTGGAGGTTGAGACTGCGTCTTGGGTTGCTTGGTGGAATGCTGGTCGGTTGCATCAGAGTCTTGGTTATCGGACTCCGCAGGAGGTGGTTGATGGTGCTTTAGTGGTCTTATAATTGTCGGAACTAAAGCCAGTACATATCAGT
>NZ_JBPPWJ010000031.1:0-982 GCF_053547255.1 Rothia sp. 11273D007AR
GTATATGTCAAGCCTTGGTAAGGTTCTTCGCGTTGCATCGAATTAATCCGCATGCTCCGCCGCTTGTGCGGGCCCCCGTCAATTTCTTTGAGTTTTAGCCTTGCGGCCGTACTCCCCAGGCGGGGCACTTAATGCGTTAGCTACGGCGCGGAAAACGTGGAATGTCCCCCACACCTAGTGCCCAACGTTTACGGCATGGACTACCAGGGTATCTAATCCTGTTTGCTCCCCATGCTTTCGCTTCTCAGCGTCAGTTACAGCCCAGAGACCTGCCTTCGCCATTGGTGTTCCTCCTGATATCTGCGCATTTCACCGCTACACCAGGAATTCCAGTCTCCCCTACTGCACTCTAGTTAGCCCGTACCCACTGCAAACCCGGGGTTAAGCCCCGGGCTTTCACAGCAGACGCGACAAACCGCCTACAAGCTCTTTACGCCCAATAATTCCGGACAACGCTCGCGCCCTACGTATTACCGCGGCTGCTGGCACGTAGTTAGCCGGCGCTTCTTCTGCAGGTACCGTCACTTTCGCTTCTTCCCTGCTGAAAGAGGTTTACAACCCGAAGGCCGTCATCCCTCACGCGGCGTCGCTGCATCAGGCTTGCGCCCATTGTGCAATATTCCCCACTGCTGCCTCCCGTAGGAGTCTGGGCCGTGTCTCAGTCCCAGTGTGGCCGGTCACCCTCTCAGGCCGGCTACCCGTCGTCGCCTTGGTGAGCCGTTACCTCACCAACAAGCTGATAGGCCGTGAGCCCATCTAAAACCAGTACATATCCCTTTCCACCAGCATCCCATGCGGGAACTGGTCGTATCCGGTATTAGACCTCGTTTCCAAGGCTTATCCCAGAGTTAAAGGCAGGTTACTCACGTATTACTCACCCGTTCGCCACTAATCCACCCAGCAAGCTGGGCTTCATCGTTCGACTTGCATGTGTTAAGCACGCCGCCAGCGTTCGTCCTGAGCCAGAATCAAACTCTCCGTT
>NZ_JBPPWJ010000032.1:0-911 GCF_053547255.1 Rothia sp. 11273D007AR
GCTGTTGACGTGATGTTCTAGCATGTAGGTGAACGCCTTGGGATGGGCGACCGGAGAGGGTGAGAGTCCTGTAATCGTAATGTGTTAGACCGCGTGTGTGCCACCCGAGTAGCACGGGGCTCGTGGAATCTCGTGTGAATCTGCCAGGACCACCTGGTAAGTCTAAATACTTTCTAGTGACCGATAGTGAATCAGTACCGTGAGGGAATGGTGAAAAGTACCCCGGGAGGGGAGTGAAATAGTACCTGAAACCGTGTGCTTACAAGCCGTTGGAGCCTTTTGGGGTGACAGCGTGCCTTTTGAAGAATGAGCCTGCGAGTTAGTGTTCTGTCGCGAGGTTAACCCGTGTGGGGAAGCCGTAGCGAAAGCGAGTCTGAATAGGGCGAGTCAGTGGCAGGATCTAGACCCGAAGCGGAGTGATCTATCCATGGCCAGGTTGAAGCGACGGTAAGACGTCGTGGAGGACCGAACCCACTTCAGTTGAAAATGGAGGGGATGAGCTGTGGATAGGGGTGAAAGGCCAATCAAACTCTGTGATAGCTGGTTCTCCCCGAAATGCATTTAGGTGCAGCGTTACGTGTTTCTTGCCGGAGGTAGAGCTACTGGATGGCCGATGGGCCCCACAGGGTTACTGACGTCAGCTAAACTCCGAATGCCGGTAAGTGAGAGCGTAGCAGTGAGACAGTGGGGGATAAGCTTCATTGTCGAGAGGGAAACAGCCCAGACCATCAACTAAGGTCCCTAAGCGTGTACTAAGTGGGAAAGGATGTGGAGTTGCTTAGACAACCAGGAGGTTGGCTTAGAAGCAGCCACCCTTGAAAGAGTGCGTAATAGCTCACTGGTCAAGTGATTCTGCGCCGATAATGTAGCGGGGCTCAAGTACACCACCGAAGTTATGGCAATCAGTTTTT
>NZ_JBPPWJ010000033.1:0-906 GCF_053547255.1 Rothia sp. 11273D007AR
TGAGGCTTATTCATAAGGGGTGTCCCGCAGCCAAAAACAGCAACCCCCGCACCACCGAAAACACCCGCCGGTACACCTCCAACGGTCGCCTGAACCCCGAATGCAGCACACGCCAGGTTTTGATCTGAGCAATCACCCGCTCCACCACCGACCGCAACCGATTAATCACCCGATTATTTCGCTTCTGCTCCTTGGTGAGCTTCTGCCCAGGCTTACGCCTGGTCGGGGCTGCTAACCCCAGCCCCACATAGCCCTTATCAGCCAAAGTCGAAGAATCCAGCAGCTTCTCAAGCCCATGAGCCCGAAAAGCATGAGCATCATGCCTAGCCCCAGGTAGCGGGTCGGTGATAGCCAGGAGCCTACCGTCAAGGGTGCAAATGACCTGGTGGTTGAACCCGGCTCGTTTATGCTTACCCGAAAAGTTTGTTTTTCCTAGTGAACGCCAGTTCCAGGTGGGCACCAGAGTGCCGTCAATCACCAGAGAACCAGGTACGTTCAGTCGCTTTTCCAAGGACTTCTCCAGGGGCTTGAGGACCTTCAAAAGGGCTTGCTCGATGGTGTTGATGGTTCGTGAGATGGTGGGCTGAGAGACTCGGGCAAAGTGGGCTAGGGTTTCTTGGGTGATGTTTTGTCGGTAGCTGAGCAGGGTGACTTTAAGGGCCTTAGCTAGGGTGAGCCTGCGGGGTTTTTGGTCTGGTTTGACCCAGGTGAGGTGCTCGGCGAGGGTTGTGAGGAGCGTGGCGAATTGCGTGGCGGTGAGGCCGGTTGTACGCTGGTGTAGCAACGGTTCTTCCGGTATGGCTTGAGGTTATTTGTAGTGATTTAACCCTTTTATTTTTGCCGCTGGTGGGGCCGTTGTCTAGTTGGTGGGGGGTGGGGGTGTTGACCCCCTTATGAATAACCCTC
>NZ_JBPPWJ010000034.1:0-901 GCF_053547255.1 Rothia sp. 11273D007AR
GTGGTGCGGCGTGGTTGGGGTGGTCGTGGTGGGTGACGCGCCCGGGGTGGGACACACTTTTCTGCCTATAACCCGAAAAACCCCGGTCAACCAAGGTCAACCGGGGTTTTGTGGCGGAGACGGGGGGATTTGAACCCCCGGTCGAGTTTAACCCCGACCCTTCATTAGCAGTGAAGTCCATTCGGCCGCTCTGGCACGTCTCCATAGTCTGTGTAGAGGCTCGTCAACGTGGCCTAGCAACACAGCTCTACCCATACTAGCGACAAAAGTAGCGGTGGTCAAAACCCCGTGAGATGCAGGCATTCACCCTGGAGGTGGCTGAGACCAGCTTGATAAACTGGCATAGATAGCGTCCAATAATCAGCGGTAAGGAAATAGGCGTGTCAGAATCGTATAACCAGCACGACCCACAGAACTCACAGCAGAACTACGGCTCCTACAGTGCGCCCAGCGAGCAGCCCTACGCCCAGAACTACAACCAGCCCTACGGCCAGGTTGCTGTAAACCCCGAGGGGCAGAAGCACGCCCAGAACGCCATGATTTTCGGTATTCTGTCCATCGTGATTGCGGGCCTCGGCGTGGTTTTTGGCCCCCTTGCCCTTTCTCAGGTTCGTAAGGCTGAATCCTACGGAGCTGAAGCAACCGTCGGTAAGGTCACCGGCTGGATTGGTCTGGTTCTGGGCATCCTTTCCCTGCTGTTTATCATCGCCTATATTGCCTTTATCGTTATTCTGATTGGCACCGCCGGCACTTCTTCTAGCTACTAATACTAGAAGTTTTTGACGTAGAACGAGCGGGGGTAGGCTGAGGCCTTGCCCCTGCTTCGGGTTATAGGCAGAAAAGTGTGTCCCCAACACCCCCACAACCCAATCAACACAAGGCAACCAACCCCACAAGCTAG
>NZ_JBPPWJ010000035.1:0-795 GCF_053547255.1 Rothia sp. 11273D007AR
TCAACATATTGGTTGAGCCACGCTGGACGCGAGTGTCGTTTGGGTGGTTTGCTCATGGGTGGAATGTTAGTTCAGGTGCCTTCCCTGTGGTGGGTGCTGATAAGAATGTGTAATGCTGGTGCGCTTTTGGGTTTTGAGGTAACAAGCCATGTGGTTTGTTGCTCTCAGGTTCCCGGCATGAGAGTAGTGACTGAGCTTTGTCTTTGGTTGCCTCGAGTGGTATCGGGTTGTTGTTTGAGAACTGTATAGTGGACGCGAGCATCTTCGAATTTATTTGAAGAAATCTCAATTCAATGTTTTGGATTGTGTTCTTTTGATACTTTTGATTTTGTACTTAGTTAGTCAAGGTTAATATCTTTGATTTTATCTGTGTGTAAGTTATTAAGGGCACACGGTGGATGCCTTGGCACTAGAAGCCGATGAAGGACGTGTGAATCTGCGAAAAGCCTGGGGAAGCCGATAACAGGGCGTTGATCCCAGGATGTCCGAATGGGGAAACCCAGCAAGCCATCATGGTTTGTTACCACCAGTTGAATGTATAGGCTGGTTGGAGGGAACGAGGGGAAGTGAAACATCTCAGTACCCTCAGGAAGAGAAAATAAGAATGATTCTGTGAGTAGTGGCGAGCGAAAGCGGAAGAGACTAAACCTGTGGTGTGTGATACCGGTTGAGGGTTGCATCATGGGGGTTGTGGGAGTACGCATAACAGTTTCAACCGGCTGTTGACGTGATGTTCTAGCATGTAGGTGAACGCCTTGGGATGGGCGACCGGAGAGGGTGAGAGTCCTGTAATCG
>NZ_JBPPWJ010000036.1:0-631 GCF_053547255.1 Rothia sp. 11273D007AR
GGACCGCTCTAGAGATAGAGTTTCCCTTCGGGGCTGGTATACAGGTGGTGCATGGTTGTCGTCAGCTCGTGTCGTGAGATGTTGGGTTAAGTCCCGCAACGAGCGCAACCCTCGTTCTATGTTGCCAGCACGTAATGGTGGGGACTCATAGGAGACTGCCGGGGTCAACTCGGAGGAAGGTGGGGATGACGTCAAATCATCATGCCCCTTATGTCTTGGGCTTCACGCATGCTACAATGGCCGGTACAAAGGGTTGCGATACTGTGAGGTTGAGCTAATCCCAAAAAGCCGGTCTCAGTTCGGATTGGGGTCTGCAACTCGACCCCATGAAGTCGGAGTCGCTAGTAATCGCAGATCAGCAACGCTGCGGTGAATACGTTCCCGGGCCTTGTACACACCGCCCGTCAAGTCACGAAAGTTGGTAACACCCGAAGCCGATGGCCTAACCCCTTGTGGGAGGGAGTCGTCGAAGGTGGGATTGGCGATTGGGACTAAGTCGTAACAAGGTAGCCGTACCGGAAGGTGCGGCTGGATCACCTCCTTTCTAAGGAGCTTCAACATATTGGTTGAGCCACGCTGGACGCGAGTGTCGTTTGGGTGGTTTGCTCATGGGTGGAATGTTAGTTCAGGT
>NZ_JBPPWJ010000037.1:0-506 GCF_053547255.1 Rothia sp. 11273D007AR
GGCTTGTGTAGGATAGGTGGGAGACTGTGAAGCATGGACGCTAGTTCGTGTGGAGTCGTTGTTGAAATACCACTCTGGTCGCTCTGGATGTCTAACTTCGGCCCGTGATCCGGGTCAGGGACAGTGCCTGATGGGTAGTTTAACTGGGGCGGTTGCCTCCCAAAAAGTAACGGAGGCGCCCAAAGGTTCCCTCAGCCTGGTTGGCAATCAGGTGTTGAGTGTAAGTGCACAAGGGAGCTTGACTGTGAGACTGGCAGGTCGAGCAGGGACGAAAGTCGGGACTAGTGATCCGGCGGTACGTTGTGGAACGGCCGTCGCTCAACGGATAAAAGGTACCTCGGGGATAACAGGCTGATCTTGCCCAAGAGTCCATATCGACGGCATGGTTTGGCACCTCGATGTCGGCTCGTCGCATCCTGGGGCTGGAGTTGGTCCCAAGGGTTGGGCTGTTCGCCCATTAAAGCGGTACGCGAGCTGGGTTCAGAACGTCGTGAGACAGTTCGGTC